>WTFW01000064.1 GCA_011523785.1 Chloroflexota bacterium
TGTCGGCGTCGGTCAGGAGGACGTAGTCGCAATCCTGAGCCAGTTCGGAAATCGCACCGGTGTGCATGGCCCAGACTTTGCCGGCCCAGCCGCGCGGAAGCGGAGGTGCTCTGACGACGTTGACGTCGCGAGCGTCTGAGCGTGCGCCGAGACCACGCGCGACCTCCGATGTGCGGTCGGTGCTTGAGTCATCCACGATGACTATCCGCAGCCAGCCCGGATAGTCCTGACTTAGCAGGGCAGGCAGCGTTGACGGGAGCACCTTCGCCTCGTTGCGCGCCGGCACAATTGCGGTCACCGATGGCCACCGGGTTGGCGACGGGTCGGGTGGCGACTCCGGCAGCCGCACATCGGTGCGCCAGAACCATCCGCGCCCGACAAACAACCAGACCCAGGCGGCTGCCGCGGCGGCCGCCAGCCCGGTGAGGAACGCCAGCCAAATGTCGATGTGCGCTCGTCCGATGAGCCAGCGCGATCAGTCCGCGCGGGTGATCCAGAAGCGCAGGGCGCGGTCGTCCCCGACCGTGGCCAGCAGCGCGCCGTCCGGGCTGTAGGCGAGCGCTCGGATCCAGTCGATGTGGGCATCGATGGCGCGACCGAGCTTCAGGCTGGCGGTCGGATCGCGCAGCAGTGCACGCTGATAGGCGCCGATGGCCAGTTCGTTGCCGTGTGGCCGGTAGGCCAGGGATGTGACAAGTCCCGCCTCCGGCTCGATCTCTCGCAGCAGACTGTTGGAGCCACTGGCCAGAATCTTGATCGTCTCGCCGTCCGCCAGGGCCATCTCGGCAAGCTGATGGTCGAATCGGATTGCGCGAATCCAGTCATCGAAGCCGGTCAGCCGCAACCGTTCGGCGCCGGTCGCCGCATCCAGGAGCAGGACTTCGCGATACGTGCCGACGGCCGCAAGGCCCTTTCCGTCCGTTGCCAATGAAGTCACGGGACCGGACGACGTCGCGGTCCAACCCTGGGCGCCGGTACTCGGATCCAGGCTTCGGACAATGCCGCGGGCATCGCCGGCCAGCAGGTGGCCGTCCGCCGCGAAGCTCAGGACGGTGACGCTATCCGGAACGGGCGGGGCTTCAGCCAGCAGGGCTCCGTGCGCGGCGTCCCACAGCCGGACCCGGCCGTCGTCGCCGCCGGAGGCCACGATCCGTCCGTCCGGCGAGTAGGCCACCGCGCGCGAGGGCCGGTCGTGGGCGGCGATGGATGCGTGGATCGCGCCGTCGGTTCCAGCGATCACGAGCGAGCCGTCATTCAAAGCGGCCGCCACCGACGTACCGCGGGGACTGTAGTCCACGGCGTTGACTGGAGCGGTCAGGGCGGTCTCAGCTGCCATTTCCGAGAGGGCCGTCAGCCACACGCCAACGTCTCCGTCCCAACTCCCGGTTAGCAGGAGTTCGCCGTCCGGGCTGAAGCCGAGGCCCTGAACGTCAGTCGTGTGGCCAGTCAGGCTGTATAGGCGGGTCGCCGTGGCGACATCCCAGACAGCCACCGTGGCGTCGCTCGAAGCGGTGGCCAGCCGGCGCCCGTCGGGGCTAAAGGCCACTTCCCACACGGAGTCGTCGTGGCCCTTGAGAGTGGCGAGCGCGGACCCAGAGCTGGCATCCCACAGCACGGCCGTGTTGTCGTCGGCGCCCGTTGCCAGGCGCGTGCCGTCGGGACTGATGGCCAGGGAAAGCACAGCCCGCGAATGATGATCGACGAACTCGAGCAGTCGCTCTCCCGTTGCCATGTCCCAGATGTCCGCTCCGGCCCAGCCGCTCGTGACCAGGCGGCTGCCGTCGGGCGAAAACGCGACGCCGTTCGACCAGGCGTCGATGTCCTCGAACTTGACCAGATGCTCCCCGGTCGCCACGTCCCACACGTGGGCCGCGCCGTAGGTTGTGGCCGCCACCTTGGCTCCGTCCGGGCTAAAGGCCACGCTCGTAAACCAACGCTCGTCAGCCTGGAGCACGTGGACCTGCTCGCCCGAGCTGGTATTCCAGATCCGCACGGTGTCGTCCTCCGAAGCGCTGGCGAGGAGCGTGCCGTCGGGCGAATAGGCGACTTCGTAGATGCCGTCGTAGTGGCCCTGGAGTTCATGGATGGGTGTCAAGGTGGCGCGGTCCCAGATCACGACGCGGCGGTCATAGCCACCGGTAGCGAACGTGGCGCCCGATGGGTCGAAGGCCACGCTGGTCACCAACGGACTGTGAGCATCGACGAGCCGTCGTGGAATTCGCGGCGGGGCCACGGGCACTGTGCTGGGCACCGGGATCATTCCAGCCTGCTTGAAGTGATCACCGGCCGGGGCCAGGCGAACCTGGCCGTCACGAAGGCGCAGGACGGCTCGCTGGGCCCGGAGCACGACTCCGTCCGCCGCGGCTACATACCCGAGCGGCAATCCGAAGCGAACAAGAGCATTCGGAGCCTGGCGCCAGAAGTCCTCGATTTCCGGCGCGACCGCGAGGGCCTCCAACCGAGCCAGAGGACCGGAGCCAGGTGGCAGATGGATGGCTGGTGGGACACCCTTGACCGTCTGCAGCCAGGGGTCGTGCCCGGCCGCGGACAGCACGTCGTAGATGTTGGCCAGTCGGACCTGGCCGTCGGGCGCGGCCTGCAGCAACGCTCGCTGAAATGCCTGGAAGGTGAAGGGTCCGTCGCGCCACGGCTGCGACACGGGATAGCCCAGAACCTCGTGAGCGCCAAGATCCTGAAAGGCGGTCCAGAATGCGGCTCCCAGCTCATCCCGAACCGCAAAACCCAGACCGCCACCACCGCCGGTCTGGGTATAGAAAAACCCTTGTTGGAGCGGAAAGCTGGCTGGGCTCGCTGCAGCGCCTGTCGCTGAAATAGCGACGAGCGCGGCCACCCCGAAACTCGCGGCGACAATCCGGCGCCGGCTGCCCGCGACCAGAGCTCGAGCCATTGGCCACACGCTGAGGAGTCGCCGGACGGTCACAGGGCCGCTGGCCGAGTGCGGCAAGTCACGGGCATCACCCGGGCTTAGCCTGATCGGGCTGCCGCGCGCAGCGCCGGTTCCAGGTGTGGGTGGCGAAACTCGTAGCCAACATTGAGCAGCTTCCGTGGGAGCACCCGCTGACTTGAGAGCAATGCCTCACGCGCAAAGTCGCCAAGCGCCACATGCATGATGGGCGACGGTACGGGCAGCAAGACCGGGCGTCGCAGTACGCGACCAAACGTCCTGACGAAGTCGCGGTTGGTTACCGCCTCGGGCGCCGCCGCGACTATCGGACCACTCAGCGACTCTCGCTCGAGCGCCAGGCGGAAGACGCCCACGACGTCGTCCAACGCTATCCAGGGCCAATAGTGCCGACCAGATCCAAACCAACCGCCGAGCCCCAGCATGACGGGCAGCCGCATTCGCCCCACGACAGGGGAACGGGCATCGATCACCGGCGCCAGGCGAGCAATCGCAACTCGAATCCCGGCATCCGCGGCGGGTCGGGTTGCGGCTTCCCACTCGACGGACACCGAGGGGAGGAATCCCTGTCCAGGGAGGCTGTTCTCATCAAGGACTTCGTCGCCGCGGTCACCGTAGTAGCCAGTCGCGCCAGCGCACACGAGAACGCGGGGCTTTTGCGACAAACCCGCAATGGCGCGCGCGAGCAGGTCGGTTCCGCGCACGCGGCTCTCGCGGATTCGCCGGCGCTTGCTGGCGGTCCAGCGAAGGGCGCTGATCGTCTCGCCGGCCAGGTGCACGACGGCATCCGTGCCTTCCAGCGCGGCGCTATCGATGTCCCCAGTCCGCGGGTTCCAGCGGGCATCACCAGGCTGCGGGGTCCCAGTGGACGGTCGCACGAGGCGAACGATTTCGTGACCGTCAGCGCGTAAGTTCGCGGCGAGCGCCGCTCCGATCAGCCCGGTGGAGCCGCTGACGGCGACGCGCATTTATGTCAACTCATCCTCGGCCAGACCGGGCACTCTCGGCGTAGACGTGCGCCGGCGGTCGCCGCAGATCCCAGATCAGTCCCGTCCAACTCAGGACCGTGAGCAGGTAGTGGGTCATGTCGATTTCCCACCAGAAGAAGCCGTTGCGCTCGGAGCCGGGGTAGCGGTGGTGGTTGTTGTGCCAGCCTTCGCCCAGGGTGATGAGCGCCAGCAGAAGGTTGTTGCGGCTGGTGTCCTTGGTGGGAAAGCGCCGGCTGCCCCACATGTGCGCGCCGGAATTGATGAGGTAGGTGGTGTGCAACAGCATGACGGTGCTGACCAGGAAGCACCACACGAAGACCTGCGGCCAGGTGACGCCGGTGGCCGGGAACGCGCGTTCCAGCCAAAAGCCCAACGCAATGGTCGCGCCGGCATAGAGCAAGGTGCTGCCGAAGTACCACCGGTCCAGCCAGCGAAGCTCCGGAAACCGGACCAGGTCCTTGACCTCTTCCCAGCGCGTGTCGTCGCGGTTGTAGGCGAGCAGCCAGCCGATGTGCGCCCACCAGAACCCGCCCTTGAGCGGTGAGTGGACATCCTCCTCCTCGTCGGAGTGCCGGTGATGAAAGCGATGGTGGCCCGCCCACCACAAGGGGCCTTTTTGGATCCCCAAGGTGCCCAGGAGCGCCATGACGGCCTGGAAAACTCGCGACGTCTGGAAGGTTCGGTGGGAAAAGTAGCGGTGGTAGAAGCCTGTTATGAAGAAGACCCGCATCCAGTAGAAGCCGAGGCAGGCCGCAACGGCCGGCCAACTCACGCCCACAATGAAGGCCGCGAGCACGCCCAGGTGCAGCGCAATGAAGCCCCAGTTGTTCCGAATCGCCTGCCAAGTCGTGTAGCGCTGCTCGATACGCTTCGGCAGCTTGATCTTCTTTAGCTTCAGGCCCTCGGGCGAAGTCTCACGGCGTGTTTCCCTCACCAGCCAGTCATCTCCCTACGTGTCGCGCCGCTTGCGCGGCGGCCAGGATACGTCTATGGCGAGAATGCGAAATGCGCGGGCGGGCCGCAACCCCGGCGCGCTCGGCAGCGCGGGACGTGCCGAGCGCGGATGGGGCAATCACACGGGCCGGATGCGATGTTCGGGTGACGCGGTTTGACGCCTACATGCCAGCGTGCGCGGCTGTCCCAGGAGATTCGGCGCGCTCGATCAACACCTGCACGTCTCGAATCGTCCTGGTTTCAAAGCTCGCCGCACAGGAGGCAAGGTAGAAGTCCCACATCCGAATGAAGCGGTCGTCGAAACCCAGCGCCCGCACGCGCTTTTCGGCCCGCCAGAAGCGACGACGCCATTCGTCGAGCGTCCGAACGTAGTGCGGGCCAATCTCGTCAATGGCTCGCACCGCCAGCGCCTTTCCGCCGCGCCGCGCCGATTGACGAATCTCAACCACCGCGGGCAGAACGCCTCCCGGAAAGATGTACTTGCTGATCCAGCCGGAGGCCCGCATTCCCGAGTCGGCATCTCGATCCTGGATACCGATCGTCTGCAACAGCATGGTTCCGCCGGGCCGAAGGACGCGTGCGCAGGTTGCGAAGTACTCGTCCCAGTACTCCCGGCCCACGGCTTCGAACATCTCGATCGAGACGACCTTGTCGAACGTCCCTGCGATGTCGCGGTAGTCCGAATAGACTATGCGCACCTGGTCGTCCAGCCCCTCGGCGGCCACGCGCTGGCTGGCGAGTTCGTACTGCTCGCGCGAGACCGTAATGCCCACGATCCGGCACCCGGTGGTTCGCGCGGCGTGAATGGCGAAGCCGCCCCAGCCGCAGCCAATCTCCAGCACCCGGTCGCGGGGCCCGAGGTCCAGCTTGCGGCAGACCAGGTCGAATTTGGCCTGCTGGGCATCGCGCAGATCGTCGCAGCCCTCCCAGATCGCGCAGGAATACGCCAGCGACTCGTCGAGAAACAGCCGAAAAAACTCGTTCCCCAGGTCGTAGTGGGCGTGGATGTTCCGTTCACTGCCCGAGCGGGTGTTGCGTCGGCGGGTGTGGCGCCAGAGGTCGCAGAGCCGCCGCGGCAACGACATGGCGGCATCGAGCCGGACGCGCCCCGCATTTGCAAGGGCGCCCGTCAGTACCGCGCGAAGATCAGCGCTGGACCACAGACCGTCCATGTAGGCCTCGCCCGCACCGGTGGAGCCGCCAATGAGCATGCGGGTAAACGCGTGGTCATGATGGATCTCGGCTCGTGCCGTGACGCCGAGTGCCTCATCGCCCACCGAAAAAAGCCTGCCGTCGGGCAGGCGCAGTTCAAGCCGCCCGTACTGCCAGCTTCGCAGACGGCTGAGTACGAGCGCGCGGGCTATCCGGTCGATCGCGCGGGCCAGAATCGGACGGCTACTCGTTCCTGACGAACGTTCGATTGTGCCATGAGGCCTCCCGATGAGATTTGGAACCATCTCCCCGACCGCGACCTGGCCAGAAGGCCCAGGCCGGCCCCGGCAGGAGAGTCCGGTCCCGTGGCATGCTGAGCCGCGCGAGACCTGACGTCCCGCAGGGCGCACCGGCGGTGGGAGGAATGGCGTGGCCGAGGCAATGCGAATCGCGACGGGCCAGTTCAGCGAGCCCACACCGGACATCCTGCAGTTCGCCGCGCAGATGGGGGTCAGCGGCATCGTCCTCAATAGCCCGCGTCTGCCGGGCGCCGAGCGTTGGGAGGTCGAGGACCTGGTGCGGCTGCGCCAGCGGGTCGAGGCCCATGGCCTGAAGATCGAGTCGATCGAGAACGTGCCGCATCACTTCTACGACCTGGCCATGCTGGGACTCGAGGGAACCGACCGGCAGATTGCCAATTACCAGGCGACCGTTCGGCATATCGGCGAAGCGGGAATCCCCATTCTTGGCTACCACTGGATGCCGAACGGTGTCTGGCGCACCGAGCCCAAAGTGATTCGCGGCGGGGCCGTGGCCACGGCCTTTGACGCCGCGACGGTGACCTGCGACTCGCCCACGCACGGCCGAACTTTCACGGCCGATGAGATGTGGGACAGCTACGCGCGCTTTACCGACGCGGTGCTGCCGGTGGCCGAGGCCAGCGGCGTGCGGCTGGCGCTGCACCCCGATGACCCGCCGGTTCCGTCACTCGGTGGTGTGGCCCGCCTTATGCGCTCGTTCGAGGGCTTCAAACGCGCCATGGAGATCGGCGACAGTCCCAACAACGGGCTGGACTTTTGCATGGGCTGCTGGTCGGAGATGGGCGAGGACGTGCTGGCGGCCATGCGGCACTTCGTGTCCGAGAACCGCCTGTTCTACGTGCACTTCCGAGACGTGCAGGGCACCGTTCCGGTATTCAACGAGTGTTTCCTTGGCGAGGGCAATGTGGACATCGCCGCCGCCATGCGCACCCTGTATCACGCCGGATTCACGGGATTCCTGATCGACGACCACGTGCCCAAAATGGTGGACGACACGCCATGGGGCCACCGAGGCCGAGCCCTGGCAACCGGCCAGATGATGGGACTTCTCGAGGCGATCAAGGCTGAGGGACCACCAAGCGCGTCCAAAGCCGCCGCCTGACCCGCAGCCTCGGAGGAAGCAATACCGTGCGAATCACGCAGGTTCGAGCCGTCAACCTGGACGTTCCGCAAAAGCCTCCGACCTCGAAGGCTCGAAGGCCGGGTTGGAACTCGCACGCGCGACGCGCGCTGCCGATCAACAAATACCCAGAGTTCTCACGAATGCACGGCCGAATGCCAGGCGCCAATACCTGGGAACGAGTGTGGGTGCAGGTGACGGCCGAGGATGGAACGTGGGGCCTGGGCGAGTGCAGCTTTGGCGAGCCGGTGGCCACCCTGGTCGACTATCACTTTGGGCCGCTGCTGGAGGGGCGGGACTGCCTGGCGCTGGAGTTCCTGAATGATCTGATGTGGCGATCGACCCAGCGGTTTGGCGCGGGCGGCATTGCCACGGTCGCCCAGTCAGGTATCGACCTTGCGTTGTGGGACCTCAAGGGCAAGCTGCTTGGGCAGCCCGTCTATTCGCTGATAGGCGGACCTTGTCGCGACAAGGCGCTGGTGTACTGCACCTCCGACGATCTGGACTGGTCGCAGGAGCTCGGCTTCACATGCTTCAAGGTTTCGAACCCGGCCCACTACGACGAAGGCATCGACGGAATCAACCTCGTGGAGGAGCACATTGCCAGGGCGCGCGACGCGGTCGGACCAAACGCCGAGCTGATGTATAACCCGGTCATGAGCTTCAACGTGGAGTTCACGGTCAGGTTGGCCGAGCGATTGCGTCCGTACAACCTGCGCTGGCTGGAAGAGCCGCTGATTCCCACCGATCTCGAGGGACACATCGAGCTGCGCAAGGCGATTAACTGGGTGCCGCTGGCTACCGGCGAGGACCACCATGGGCGCTGGACCTTCAGGCAACTGGTGGAGCACCGGGCCGTGGACGTGCTGCAGCCCGACCTGATGTGGTGCGGGGGCCTGTCGGAAGCGTTGAAGATTTACACCATCGGCGAGGCCGCCGGGATAGTCACGATTCCGCACGCAGCCGTCGCCACACCCTGGGGACAGCACTTCGCGATTTCAATGCCGGAGTCGCCGATGGCGGAGTTCTGGATGGGCAGCGATCCCGGCATTCCGCTGGACGAGGTGTGGCCGATTCCCGGCCTGGCTGTTCCCAAGGACGGCTACATCAGGCCAAGTGACGCACCGGGCTGGGGCATGGAAATCGACGAGCAGTGGATTACGCCCTGGGATCACTCGGCTGCTGCCAGAGCGCGAAAGTCTGACCTGAGGGATCTGCCGTTAGCAGGAGTCTTGCGCGCTTAAAGCCGTTTCCCGAAGTGACGTGAATACTTGAACACGCAAGGACCTACGAGTACTTGAGGCGTAGCTAAGTCATTTATCACGGCATCGAAGCAAATCTGATAAAAAAGGGCGTCCTGGTGTCCCATCCGCAGAATCTGTGAGCGGCAAGAGCCAATAGGAGGCTGCATATGAATATTGAACCACGCGCTTGGCTGGCCGAGTTTGTCGGCACGCTGACGCTTATCTTTATCGGCTCACTGAGCGCGGCGGTCGCGTTTGAAGCGCTTGACGGCGGTACCGGTGGCGTCGTGTTGGCGGGTCTGGCTCACGGTCTTGTCCTGGTCGCCTTGATCTATGGAATCGGCGCCGCCTCCGGCTGCCACATCAATCCAGCCGTCAGCATCTCGCTGGCTGCCATTGGCAGGTTTGACTGGCGCTCGGTTCCCGGGTACATCGTGGCGCAACTTGCCGGCGCGGTCGTCGGCGCTTTGCTGCATGCCGCGGTTCGCGCCAAGGGCGCAACGCACTATGGGCTGCCCCTGCCGGGAGCCGACGTCGGCGCGGGACAGGCGCTGGTGCTCGAAGCCGTGCTCACGTTCTTCCTCGTGTCGGTCATCATTGGCGCCGCGGTGAGTGGAAAGGCCACGAAGGGCTTTCACGGGCTTGCCATCGGACTCACGCTGGCCGCCAGCTGGCTCGTGGGTGGAGCCCTGACCGGGGCCGCGCTGAATCCCGCGCGGTCCTTCGGCCCCGCGATTGTGGCCCTTAACTTTGACTCGATCTGGATCTACTGGGTTGGGCCAATCGTGGGCGGGCTGATCGCTGCCGGCGTTGGTTTCTACCTGCACAACCTCGGCCAGGAGAGCGAAGCGGGCTAAAGGAAATCGAGCGCCGCGCCTTCGTGTCTGAAGGCGCGGCGCTCGACTCGTCCGGTACGAAGCCTCTAGGCAATCAACTCGGCGTACCGTTTCGCCTGGGCAATGAAGTCGACGCCCACGTCCTCGATGAAGGCGTCTGCCAGGCGTCGATAGATCGGACCGACCGCTCCGTCGCCGATTGGTTCCCCGTTGAAGCGCGTGGCAGGGATCAGGCAGTACGGCGTTGTTGTGAAGAACGCCTCGTCGGCGGTTGCAACGTCGTAGGGCTCGAAGTCGGCCTCGCGTGCGGGGATGCCAAGCTCACCGGCGAGTGCCAGGGTCGTGTCGCGGGTGACGCCGCGCAGCACGCTGTGGCCGCGTGAGGTCAGCAGTTCGCCGTTGCGCACGACAAAGAAGTTCGAGCCGGTGCCTTCGGTGATGAAGCCGTCTTCGCCTTGCAGCACCACAAAGGTGTCTGCTGCCTGAGCCGCGATTTCGTGATTGGCAACCTGGTAGTGCAGGCGGGAGCGGCTCTTGATCTTGGGATCCAATAGCCGGGACGGGATCGCGCGCTGCCGCGGCACGACGGCGTTGAGGCCCTCGTCGTAGAGGTGAGCCACCTCGCCCAGCATGCCATCGAGGGGATAGGTGTAGATCAACACCGAGGGGCCAGTGTGGGCGACTGAACTTCGGTAGCGCCCCAGGACCCCGGGAGAAACCTGGTGCACGATCGAAAAGTCGATTTCGGGGTCGTAAGCCGCTCGGTTTCGCTCGATGAGTTCGGCGGTCAGATCGGCGAGCTTCTCCATGGAGTCGTCGCAGGGCACACCCGAGGCGCCCAGCGACGCGTCCAGGCGCTCCAGGTGCGCGTCCAGCCTGAACGGCTCGTGCAGAAACGTGCGGGTGGTTTCGAACACCGCGTCGCCCCAGACGAGAGACGAGTCAAAGATGGAAATCGCGGCGTCGCGCTCGGGCACCCAATCGCCATTGAGATACACGATGCGTCCGGGTCGGCTGTCTTTGCTCATGCGCCGTACTCCGCGGTGTAGGTGTCCTGAACGACTTGCAGAGCGCGCAGGCTGGGCAGGACGTCAGCAATTGAGGGATCTGGATCGCGCTGCTCGTCCAGCGCGGCAAAAAATTCGCGGTCCTGGGCGGTGATGACGTCGTGCGGGACGACTTCGGTCATGCCGGCGTCGAAGATCACCCCGTCCTTGCCGACAAGCGTCCCCGTCGCGTAGTTGGCCGCGATTGTGTCTTCCTCGCCGATGAAGAAGGCGTCGTCGAGCGCCTGGTGGGTGTTGTAGGACAGCGAAATGCTGCCGACGAGACCGCCGGCCGTCTTGAGTGCGATGGAGATGTCCATCGGGATACCGAGGTGATGATGCGGCGGACCGAGCTTCGCCGAGACTTCGGCTTCGGTGACGCCCAACACCCACATCCAGGCATCCATGGCATGGCCGCCGTGATGCCAGATGAGGTTGTCGGTCCAACTGCGCTGGTAGCCCACCCAGTTGACGTTGAGGCGCCGGATGAATCCGTAGCGCTGCATCGCGTGGTGAACGGTCAGGGATCCGTCCGCGATCATGGCGCGCATGCGCAGCATGGCCGGCTGAAAGCGACGTGTGTGGGCCGCCATCACCGGCGTCTCCGCCGCGTCGGCGGCCTGTTCCACCGCGATGGCGTCAGCCAGCGACGTGGCCACGGGAATCTCCAGCAACGTCGGCAGCTTGCGTTCCAGCGCCGCTTCGGCGTGTGGGCGGTGGAAGTCACTGGGTGATGTGATGACGACGGCGTCCACTGCCGGATCGTCCAACCCGCGTTCCAGGTCGATGCCATGCAGTGCAAAGCCCGCCTCGGCGGCAAACTCGGCAACCTGCGACTCGCGGCGCCCAACCACGTGGTACAGGGTGTGGCCCAACTCGCGAATGGCGCGCGAGTGGAATCCGGCGATGCTGCCCGACCCCACCATCAGTACGTTCACTAGGGCGTGTTCCTTAAGAGCGACGGCAGCCCAGCCCGTAGCCTAGGATGAGCCGTTCGCAGCAGCGTTAGCGTACCGTGCCCCCTCGACTCTCCGTTTGGGCGTATCCCTGGGACCTGGCCGACGAAGGCGTGGACTCGGCGCTGGACTGGCTTGCGGCCCACGGCTTCGACGCGATCGAGCTCTGCCCCAACTACCACGCGATATCGACCTTCTCGCCTCGAAATCGCCGGCGCTCGCAGTTTTATTCCGAGCAGGGCGCCGTGTACTTTCCCGCCCGAGCCGAGCGATATAGCCGAATCAAGCCGAAACTCTTCTCCGAATCCGAGGTGTTGGCGGTCTACGAACAGACCTCCCGTGGCGCCGAGTCCCGAGGAATGCAACTCAACGCCTGGGTCATTGGGATGTTTCAGCCCTGGCTTGCGCGTGCGTATCCGGACACGGCGGTCGAGAACGCGTTCGGTCACCGCAGCTTTGCCGCGACGTGCCCGGCCCATCAAGACATCCAGACCTACCTGCCCGAAATGTTGGCCGACCTTTGCGACCAGTACTCGATAAGCGGCACAACGCTTGAGAACGTCGGCTATCCGGACTTCGCCTACGGGTGGGTACGCCCGCGCATCCTGGTGCACATGGACGCGTGGACGCAGTTTCTGGCGGGCCTCTGCTTCAACGAACATTCGATGTCGGCGGCGCGGGCTCATGGAGTCGATCCTGAAGAGGTGCGCTCGTCCGTAGCGGGGGAACTTCGCGAGCGGCTCGATGCCGTACCGGATCCGGATGCGGCCGAAGAAAATCTCCCGGGGCTAGTAGCGGAACGCTGCGAGACCGACGAGGAGTTTCGGGGTTACCTGGAAGCGCGTGAGCAGTCGGCGGTTGGACTGGTGAAGGCCATCCGCCACGCGCTGCGCCGTAGCCGCGTACGTGTGGGGATCAGCGAAGCCTCGCTGGGCTGGGCCAACCACGGCCTGCGACTCGCCGACCTGCTGGACACAATTGACGCGCTGATGATCGCGGATCCCACCAACAATCCCGAGGTCGCCGACACGCAGGTCCGCACGGTGCGTGAATCCAGCGCCGACATTGAAATCACCGTGAACCAGACCGCGCACCACGAGGTCGATCCGCACGGTCCCGGCTTCGCAGATCGGGCGCGTCGGCTCAGCGAGATCGAGCCTGACCGCGTGATGGTGTACAACTTCGGCCTCTTGGCCCCGGCAACCCTCGCGCACGCCGGCCAGGTTCTGCGCGAGCACCTGGGATAGCTAACCAGTCCGAACTTTCAGGGAAGGACTCAGCAATGCCGCAATACGTGTCGATCCGCTTCTACAAGCTGCGTGACGACGCCGATCCAGCAGCCTTCGAAGAGGCGTTTCGAGAAGCGCCGCCAACCTGGGGAATCGAGCGAATCCTGCTGCTGCGTGGGTTCAAGGCCGACACCCACGCGCTGGCGCCAAGTGAATACGACTACGGCAGCATTCACATCTACTCAAACCTTGACGACGCGGTGAAGACCGTGGATATGGCGGGCGACATGGCGGCGCAGGATGACATCCCCGACGCCCTCCGTCCGTTCATCCGGTTCTGGCAGACCGCGCACGCCGGCCCGATCGACCATGGCGTGGTCAACGGCTTCACGCTGATTTCAGAGTCGCCGTAAGGGCTGAGACAAGGAGAGCCGACCGAAGCTAGAGGCCGAGCGACTGCAAGACCGGGCCCAGCGCTGCCGTGAATTCCGCTGCGTCGACCGACCGAGCATTTGCCGGCGGCTCCACGGGATCCGTGGCCATCCAGTCGATTTCGATCTCGCCCGCCGCCCGCATGCCGGGTCGCGCCAGGCGAATATGCACCGGGCGGTAGGTGTCGGCGTCGACGTAGAGGCTGGCGAATTCGAAGGCCGGGTTCGTCAGCACAAAGCAAGATCCGGTGGATGGACACGGTTCGGCGCCGCGCTCCGTCCACCCGTCGGCGCGAACTGAAGTGACAATGTCTCCGACCACCGGAAAGCCTGCCGCCAGCGATTCGACGCGCGGCGTGTCGACAGCGGTTGCCTTGCGGTCAATGGAGATCCAATCGCCATCGGTGTCACCCGGCCCCTGTCGGAAGTAGGCCAAGTTGCCGACTTCCATCAACTCGAATGCCACTTGCCCGGAGCCGCGAACAATCGACACGGACAGGCGAATCGTCGTGTTTGAGGGACGCCGATCCACTTCGACCCGTACGTCGCCGTCGCCGTCATTGGTTGGCGACGTAAGCCGAGCCGATACGGAAACTTCACCGCCGGCGATCGCGTCTTCGTACGCCGAGGCGTCGAACGTGGCAGAGTCTTCAGGCGTTGGCGGAGTCTCGCCGCAGCCGGCCACCAGCGCAGCAGCGAGGGTGGCTCCCAGAAGCAAGAACCACACTACGAAGCGTCGCGGCTGCCGCGCGTGCGGGATCACCGCTAGATGAATGCGAGCATGCCGTCCGCCTTAGTGGGACGGCCACGGCGCCAGGGCCGGTAGGGGTACTTCTCCAGGATCCCATCGCTCAGTTCCACGCCCAGGCCAGGCCCTTCGGGGATGGACACGTAGCCGTCGTCCAGCTGGATCGGCTCAACCAGCACCTCGGCCCGAACTCCCGCGTCGTCGGCGTGATATTCGAGGACCAGGAAGTTGGGCGCCGTTGCCGCAAAGTGAACGTTCACGGCCGTGGCCAGCGGCCCCAGTGGGTTGTGCGGTGCAACGCTCACGTAGTGGGCTTCCGCCATGGCCGCGATCTTCTTCATCTCGGTCAGGCCGCCGGTCACGCAGACGTCAGGCTGAATGATGTCGGCGGCACCGGTAGCCAATAGCTGCTGGAACTCGAACTTCGTGTACAGGCACTCCCCCGTGGCAATTGGGATCGGCGACTTGCGGGCCAGCTTGGCCAGCGGTTCGAACTGCTCCGGCCGGACCGGCTCCTCGAAGAAGAAGGGACGGTACGCGCTGATTCGCTCGGCCATTTCCAGCGCCCGTGCGGGTTCGAGGTTCTTGGCGTGGGGGTCGACGCCGATGTCTATGGCGTCGCCCACGGCTTCGCGCACCGCCGCCATGCGCCGCTCGGCCGTGTCGAGCTGAACGCCCCAGGGATCGGCGTCGCCATTTGGCGCGGACGGGCCGATTTTGAGGGCCGTGTAGCCATAGGTCTCAATGAGCCACGTTGCACGCTCGGCCATCGCCTCAGGCGTATCGCCGCCAGCCGACTGGTACACGCGGACGCGGTCCCGCACCTTGCCGCCAAGTAGCTGATAGACGGGCGTCTCCAGTGCCTTGCCCTTTATGTCCCACAGCGCCTGGTCGATGCCGCTGATCGCGGCCGTGATCACGGAACCAGTCGGAAAACGGCTACCTGCATACAACTCGTGCCAGATTCGTTCGCCGTCGAATGGGTCGAAGCCGAGCACCCAGTCCTCGAAGTAGCGAACGGTCTCGGCCACTGCCTTGTCAGGACCGACCGGGTAGGCCTCGCCGATACCCGTGATGCCGGCATCGGTCATGACCCGCACGATCGGCCAGTTCCGCGAGCCGTCATTGATGAAGTCGCAGGCCAACCCAGTGATTTTCAACGTCCGAATCTCCCTGCCGAACCACCCAGGAGCGTAGCGCGGCGCGCTGGCAGCTAGTCGTTAGAGCACGAGAAAGAATAGTGCGAAATAGGCGGCAGCGAGCAGCGCTGGCGGCGCCAGTCCCAAGACCAGGTAGTGCGGGAGCCAATGACGAACGTGAGTCGGCAGCCCGGCCGCGGCTGCCCAGCTAGCCAACTGGAGGAGAACCACCAGCGCGAGTCCAACGATGACCGCCCCTCTGCTGTCGCCCCACCACGTGGGAAGACGCTCTCGTATAGATTGGCGGCGAAGCAGCTGATAGGCCAAATCCTCTCCCGCGAATGTTGGGTTTCCTTGCATTAGCAATTCGCCACTCGGAGCTTGGTCGCCCTGCGTGGCTGCCAGATAGATCGGCCACGAAGACTCGCGCGGAACATCGAACTCTACGTAGTACTGCTCGCCAGCCGGCAGCGATTCAGGAAATGGGAAGTGAATCACCTGAAAGCTATGTGCGGTCGAGACGGCTCTGGTGAGTGCAGATTCCGCCACCACTGCGCCGCGGGGACTCTCGGCACGCAAGCGTGCGCGCAAATCGGCGGCGCTTCCCAAAGGTCCGCCAACCTTGACCGGAACGGCAATGAGATCAAATGGTTCGGCCGCCCCAAAGGTCTGGCCGGGCAGTACATCCGCTGAAACCGGACCCAAGCGGAAGACGGCGTGTTCGTTTCGATAGGCGTTCAACGGCCATTCCACGGGGATCCCGAGAACCGCGCACCAGAGTCCCAGCACCGCGACGGTGAGTACTGCGCCAGTGACCGCCTGTCTAGCCACCAGCGTCGGCCATGACACGGTAGATAACTCGAACTCCTCCGGGGCTCCTATACACCTGCGCAAGAGTCCCGCTGGCCACGGCGCGATCAAGAACACTCCGTTGCGACGGGCCGAGGTGGTCCAGTCCGGCGTAAACCAAGTCGACTTCCAACGCCTTGAGATCCGCTGACGCAAGGGTGTCCTGTGCCCGGGCATACAGGCCGGCATACCGCTCCCGCGCGCCTCGATTGTCGAAGCCCATCGGTACCTGCAACCGGCCAAACGTGACCGCATACTTGTGCATTCCGTCGTAGACGCCGCTATTGAGCTGAGAAAACGTTCGGGGGCCAGGGAGTAACAGGGCTCGCTGGGGATAGGGCAGCCTGGCAGCGAAGTCGGCTGCGGCAAGCTCGTCACGCAGCACGGGACTCTCGAATGTTCGGAACAGGCCGGGCAATAGGGCGAGGGTCAGGATCCAGGTTCCGGCAGCCAGCGCTGCAAGTCCGGCCGCCAGGCCGCGCGCAAGTAGCCGCCCGGACCGTCGCCAACGCCACAGTTCAGTCAGAACGATCGCTAACCCAGCCGGCGCCAACAGCAGCCCTACCTGCGTAAAGCGGCCGGTGTTCCATGGATTCAACTCGTCGTGCAGCACGCCGGGAATCAAGAGGGCCACGAGTGCGGCGGCGGCAGGCGCCGCTAGACCTGGGCGGCGTCGCAGCGCCGCGATCAGCCCAGACCCCACGATTCCAGCAAGCGCCCAACCAAAGTCTTTCCACATCGCCGGGGCCAGCAAGCCAACCCTGGAAGACGAAGTGGTAGTTGCAAAGAGCGATGAGCCGCCGAAATAACCATGCGTCGGTATCGAAAAGAGGTTGTCCGCATTGACGCTGAGAAACGTCGCTCGGTCCGGGCTGCGGATCAAGGCGGCGAGTGGGCCTTCAGGAATGAGGGCCAGGACCGATCCGGCAAGTACGAGTCCTCCAATTGCGAACGCGGAGCCGCGGCGATGAGTCGCCAGCAAAACAATCATCACAAGCCCAAGCGCGGCTGCCATGACGAGGAATAAGTGCTCGGCGGTAACGCTCATTCCGGCAAATGCCGCGCTTCCGAATACGAGACTCAGTGGACGGCGGGCATCCCGCCTGGCCATTGCGGCGACTAACGCCGCCACTCCCGCGGCGGCCGCAAGTCCCACGATTCGGGTATAGCTGAACGGGACGAGCTGCTGCAGGGATTCACCCAGCACATAGCCTGACTGGAACCTTTCAGTGCCCAGATCAAATAGTGTCTGCACAGTCGAGGCTGTCAACTCACCAAACGGCGAATTAGGAAGCGCCAGAAAGTTCTGTGGCCCTGCCACCGCTACCAGCAAGGCCGCCAGCAGCCCCGTAGCCCGGTCGGTCAACAGCGTGACAGCTGCAGCCACGCCCCAAAGGAAGGACAGCACGGCTATCAGAGTCACCGCCAGCCCGGCGGCAAACACGTCTGCGCCACCAAGTAAAGCAACGGCGGCCGTCCAGAGCTGTCCGCCGAATCGGTAGAACTGCAAGTGATCCGGCTCCCAGGGGTTCACGGGAGGCCAGTTTCCCGCCGCAAAGTGCCCAGCCAGCCCCAGTCGAATCAGCAGGTTCTCGTGCGTATTGGCGTGCCAGACACTGGAAACAAACTCCACGCCAGTGATGAACAGCACGAGCAGCAGTAGCGCCCCGACCAGCGACGTCCAGGGGCCCGGTTCCAGCCGCAGAGGACTATGCCGCCAATGCCAGATCAGCCGCGCGGCCAGCAGCGCGCCGGCGGAATTGACCACAAGCGCGGCAACAAGCAGCGGGATGACCTGAACGAGAGCCGCAATCCCAAACGTCGCCAGGCCGACGCCGAGCCCCGAGCCCACCCCGCCCACCACCAGCAAGCGGCGCTCCCCCGGCAGCAGCCACCGCGCAAGCTGCATCCCGGCCGCGCAGGGCAGCACGGCGATCAGCGCGGTCGTGACGTACTCGTAGGGTTCAGCGATCAAGACTGTGTTGTCGGCTCGCAAACCGTGCCAGCGTAACCCTGGAGAGTTGTCCGTAGAGTCCGGTTATGCTCGCGGTCCTCGCCGACGCCGGAGACCGACATGATTGACTTCTCGCGGTCGTTCCTGACCTGGACGCACCATCCGCACGAGCCCGACCCGATCTACAAGTACACCGGCGGGCTGCTGGCCGATCGGGGCGACGTGATCTGTGTACGCCTCAAGGCAGACGCGCGACTCACCATTACACCGGACACCGGCGAGTCTTTCACCTGCTACGTCATTGCTCCCTGCCGGGCCGAGTACACGATCGTCAGCGACAACCTGTTCCAGATTCCGAGCGGCGAATACCGGGCGGTCTTTTCCGAGACGCTCGGAGTCCCGATTGCCAGGCAGCCGTCGACTGACACCGAGTCTGTCAGGCGGCACTCGCTGGCCGGGCACTACGCGAACTTTGAGGTCGACATTCGCCACTTTGCGGAGGCCGAAGCGCTGACTTCAGTGCCTGCGGTCATCCAGGCCACGCAAGACAGTGCGCTATTGAATGCGACGTGCTCGTATCGCGACGAAGCTCGTCAACTGACGGTAACCATCGAGTTTCCGGTCGAACTCATCAACTTCGACGAGCGGAACGAGAAGTTCCAGGTCTGCACCGAGCCGGTAATCGTCCCGGATCTGGTCACGTGGGACGGGCAGGGGCTCGATCGCGTGTTCCTGGCCGGTGTGGCGTTCAGCAGCTTCGACCACGTGGAGTTCATTCTGCGGCGCGAAGTCGAGCCGGCCGCTAGCGAGTTGTCGTGGTATCACGAGGTTCGCGGGCGCGACAGAAACGAACTTCGCGAAGGGGCGGTCGAGCCACCAGGCGTCGTGCGCGGCCGACCCAAGCCGCTGGTCTTCAACGAGGTTTGGACACGAAACGCCGAGATCACAATCGCGCGCGTGTCTGGCGAGGGATAGCGAAGCGGGGCACACTCTCCAATCACGGCGCCGCGGTTCGCGGCGCGCCTTTCGGGAGCCGTCCTGTGAGCGATTTGCTGCGCGTCGCGCTGATCATCGAACCCACCGGCAATCACATGTCCTCGCTGTATGCGGCGGCCAGGAATCCCGAGGTCGGCGAGGTGGCCGTTCTTGATGCGACCGGTGGCACGTTCGACGCCGCCAAGGAAGCTGTTGGCGACCGCGTGACCGCGACGTACACCGATCCCGACGCCCTGTTCAGTGACTTCAAGCCGGCCGCCACGCTTGTGACGATGGAGGCGTGGCGCATGCCCGCGATGATCGAGGCCTCGCTGGATGCGGGCTGTCACGTCTGGCACGAAAAGCCGGGATTCGCCGAACTCGACGACTACCGTCGCATCTATTGCAAGGCTCAGAGCGCGGGCCTGAACTTCTCGATTGCGTACGTGAGCCGACAGCGGGCCATCGTGCAGGAGGCTCGGCGCATCGTGGCCGAGGGGCTGCTGGGCGACCTGTTTGCGTGCCAGGCGTGGTTTATCGCCGATCACGACCGGACGCACCAGTGGGAGACGTTGCAGGGCGGCTGGATTTTCGACAAGGCACGCTCCGGCGGCGGGTACCTGACCTTCCTGGGTTGCCATTACCTGGACTTGATGCGGTACCTCACGGGGGATGACTTCGCGTCGGTCAGTGCGGCAACCGGTGTCGTGGGCGGCGAGCCGCTGCCGGTTGAGGACGCGGCCTCGGTTACCGTCCAGTTCAAGAGCGGGATGGTGGGGAATCTCAGCGCCGGCTACTACGTGACTCGGCCCGAGTACGGATCGGGGCGGCACTCCGGGTTCATTCTCTGGGGCCGGGACGGTTGGCTTCGGTTCAATCCCGGCGGCACCCGCCGGGGCGATCCGCTGGAGTGGATGTCGCATCAGGGCAATCACGCCGGATCGCCGCACAAGTCCTGGACGTTTAGCGACGAGGACGCGCGGAATGACGAGTACAGCCTGATGACCAGCGCGTTCTTCCAGTCATGCCTGACCGGCGAGCCGCCTCCGCTGGAGAACGAAGCCGGGATGTGGGTCAACGAGGCGGTGCAGGCCGCCTACCGCTCGTCAGAAACGGGGATGCGGCAGGCGGTGTCGCTTCCGGAGACGGCGTAGTCCGGCTAGACGCAGCCTTCGAAGGAGCGGCCACGGATCTGGAGCGGCGGCGGGACTCGCGGCGCATCGGGGATCTGGGCGCGGTGGGACTCGGCGCGCATGTAGTGGACCGCGTAGCCACGCCGGCGGGCGGTGCTGGTGTTGGCGCGGCTGGCGTGCCAGGTGAGGCTGTGATGAAAGCTGACGCTGCCGGAGCGTAGCGGCCCCGGATCCGGCAGGTAGGCGGGATCGTTGCCGATCAACGACCGGTGCTCTTCCATCTGCTCGTTGCTCAGGAGACCCCAGAGGTGGCTGCCCGAGACGAACTCGAGGCAGCCGTTTTCAAGGGTGGAATCGTCAATGGCGGCCCAGGCGGTGACGAGGTCCATCGGATAGATGTCGATGAAGGACTTGGAGTCCTGGTGCCAGGGCTGGGCGGCTCCGATGGCGGGCGGCTTCATGAAGAGCTGGTCGGCGTAGAGCTTGAGGTCATCTGTGTCGAGCAGGTCGGCGATGACGTCAACAATGGCGGGATTGCGGGCGTGGTTCTGCAGGACGTGGTCCTCGCCGGCCAGCCAGTAGAGCTTGCGGATTTCGAGTTCGCGGGCGGCGGCCGTGGCTTCGCCTTCGCGAACGACCTTTTCGGCCTGGACTCGATCTGGACTCGCATCGGTTTCGCCGCGGGCGATCTGGTCGGCGCGCTGGCCGAGACGGGCGACGTCGTCAGTTGACAACAGGTCTTCGACGACCAGCCAGCCGTTGCGCCAGAACGAGTCAACCTGGACCTGGGTGAGCGTGCGACGTTGTGAGCTCATCGCCGACCTCCTCTAGCGCAATGCGCGGCTAGACGCGGCCGGGAAAGGAGCGGCCGCGGACTTGCTTGAACGGGGGCATCTTGGGGGCGTCGGTGATTTCCTCGTCCTTGTAGGAGCTGGCGCGCATGAAGTGGGTGGCGTAGCCGCGGCGGCGCTTGCCGGAGGTGTTGGCATTGCTCTGGTGGAGCACCAGGCTGTGATGGAAGCTGACGCTGCCGGGACCAAGCGGCGCTGGATATACCGGCCATTTATCGGTACCCAGATCTGGCAGCAGCGGCTCGAGGCGGGGGCGGGTGAGCATGCCCCAGCGGTGGGTGCCGGGGGCGAAGTTGAGGCAGCCGTTGTCGGTGGTGGCGTGGTCGATGGATGTCCAGGCGGTGACCAGGTCCATGGGCAGGATGTCGCGCCAGGAGGCGGAGTCCTGGTGCCAGTCCTGGGCGGCGCCGATTTCGGGGGGCTTCATGAAGAGCTGGTCGCCGTAGAGCTTGATGTCGTCGGTGCCCATGAGGTCGGCTATGACGTCGACGATTTTGGGATTGGTGACGTGGCCCCAGAGGAGGTCGTCGTAGACGGCAAGGTTGAAGAGTTTGCGGACGGAGAGGACCTGGTTTTCGACCTCGCGTTCGCCTTCGCGGAAGACTCGTTCGAGCTGGATGCTGGTTTCGGGGATGTGGTCGGCTTTGCCGGCGGCGATGAGGTCGGCGCGTTCGGCGAGGTCGGCGACTTCATCGGCGTCCAGCAGGTTGTGGATCGCGAGGTAGCCGTTGACGTGGAACTGGTCGACTTGCTGGGGGGTGAGGGTTCGGAGTTGTGGTTCCGCTACTGCCATTGGGGTACTCCCGGCGTCGGAGGATGACCTGAACCGTACGTCGGGATGCTACACGGTTTGAACGTTTTTGGGGGTACTCGGGACCGGCGGCGGCGAACCCCCTAAGGGGGTTCGCCGCCGCCGGTCCCGAGATTTGGCGGGTTTTGGGGGGCGGGACAGCGTGTGGGTTGCGGGGCCACGAGGGAT
>WTFW01000042.1 GCA_011523785.1 Chloroflexota bacterium
TGCTGGATGAGGTGCGAGGAATCGCGGACGGGGCGGGGATCGATCAGCGGGCGGCGCTGTGGTTGCAGTGGGGGATGGCGGCGCCGGAGGCGTGTACGGCGTTTGCGGTGGGGCCGGAGTTTACGGGTGACGGGACGGTGTACGCGGGGCAGACGAAGGACACGGGGCCGGGGGCGAATGAACGGTCGATCGTGCTGAAGGTGCGGCCTGACAGCCGGCCGGCGATTCTGAGTTTCAGCTATGCGGGGCACCTGGCGCAGATTGGGATCAGTTCGACCGGAGTCTCGGTGTGGGGGATGTCGCTGTACGTGGACGCGCCGGGCTCGGGTGCGAATCCGCTGCTGAAACGGATGCTGCTGGAGTGCGAGAGCGTGGCGGTCATGCGGGAGCTGGCAGACGCGATTTCGGGCGAGAACGTTGGCGCCTTCTGTTTCAGCGACGCCGCCGGGAGCGTGGGCGTGCTGGAGCGGCTGCCGGGCCGGCAGATCTGGCTGGACGGCGGACGCGACTCGATTGGGCACGCGAATATGATCGTGTCGCCGGAGCCGGCGGACCGGGCGCTGGATTGCTATCCGACGCGGTGCCCGAGCGCCGGGGCGCGGCACCGGCGAGTGAATGAAGCACTGGCCGAACGTCGTGGCGGATTCGACGTGGCGGCGGGGTTCGCCATCTTGTCCGACCAAAAGGACCATCCGCTGTCGATTTGCCGGGAGACGACGGAGGTGGACGGCATTTTGACGAACGCGGCGATCGTGACTGAGCCGCTGGAGGGGCGGCTGCACGTGACGTACGGGCCGCCGACGAAGGCGAAGCCGCAGACGGTGAGCCTGGCTTAGGCGGCCGCTCGCTAGCTCTCGGCTTCGGGCAGCGCGCGGTGGAGTGCACCGCGAAGGTGGCCGAGAACTCTGTCCAGCCTTTGCAGTCGGCGGTTGCGCTCGGCCTGGTTGAGCGGGCGGTGGGTGTTGAGGGTGACGGTGTCGCTGTGGTCGGCGGGGTAGGGCGGGCTGGTGATAAAGAGGACGCGGGCGGGCCTGTCGCCGTCAGCGGCGAACTGGAGGGAGTGGCCGGGGAGGGTGATAACGGACTCGCCCGCGGCGGCCTGGACTTCGTGGGTTAGGCCGGTATTCGGGTCGTGGGTGATGGCGCGGATGCGGCCGGAAAGGACGTAGGTGACCTGCTCGAGGGTGCGGTGGGCGTGAATGCCGTAGGTGTGACCGGGCTGGATGTCGCCCTCGGCCAGCGCGAGGTGGGCGCAGGGGGTGAGGTCGATGGGGTAGACGACGATGCCGTCGGGGGCGGTGACGGGTGGGCCGGCTGAGCGGGCGGAAGGCTTGTTGGCCCCGGGCGGACCGCCCGTAGATTCCTTCACGTCGCGGTCAGCCAGGGGTCTCGACGTCCATCGTCACCGTCAGTCGGTCGGCGCGTTCTTGACCCGATAACCCGTGAGGCCTATGCGGAGAGCGTCGGGACAAAGTTCGAGGTCGTCTGGCCAGGCGATGCCGCCGTGGGCTGCAATGTGGACGTCTTCGAAGAGGCTTCGGTCGTACCACGCCGCGAAGACGCCACGGCCTGCCAGATGGGACAGATCAACGACTCCGCTGGCGCCGTCGTCGTAGCGGATCCAGATGCGGTAGCCGGAGCGCGGCTCAACCTCGAGCGGCCGGATCATCCTCGACCCGGTTTCGCGAGGCCGGCTCTGCTCATTCGCTCATCACGCCGTCGACCAGGCGGCTAGTGGGATGCCTCGGCGACGGGGACGCCTTTGAGGAGGCCGGCTCCGTGCATTTTCTCCCAGGCGGTGAGGAAGGTGGCGTTCCACTCGTCGGTGAGGGGGTTGTGGAGCATGTCGCGGAAGACTTCCCAGAAGACGATGATGCCGTCGGCGCCGGCCTGGAGGGCGGCGTTGGCGACGTCGACCGAGCGCACCAGGGCGGCGGTGATGTAGGGCCGCTGTTCCCAGCCGGCGAACATGTCGGCGCACTCGCGCACGTGCCACACCGGGTCCACGCCGACGCCCTTGTACGGTTCGCAGAAGGGCAGGATGTGGGTGGCGCCGGCCTGGGCCACCACGGCGGCCTGGGTGAGGCTGAAGGTGGTGGTGCAGAAGGTCTCGACGCCCTCGGCGGCCAGGGTGGAAAAGGCTTCGAGGCCCTGGGTGGCGCAGGGGATCTTGATGACGATCTGGTCGGACATGCGGGTGAATACGTGGGCGACGTCCAGGAGTTCGGCGGTGGTGTGGCCGTCGATCTCGACGACGACCTGCTTGTCGGTGATATCGAGATAGCGTTGGACGACTTCGGTGAGTTGCCCGTACTTCTGGGTCATGTCGTCGAGGACGACGGTGTTGGTGACGATGCCGTAGCCGCCGCGGGGCAGCCAGACCTTCAGGTCCTCAGGGTCGCCGGCCAGCCAGATGGCGGGGCCGCGTTCGGTGAGTCGCGCCTGGGTAACCGGGCCTACGTCGGCCTCGACGCCGTCAGCCGTGATTGTCATGCCAGCCATTAGAGATGCCTCCCGTCAACCAGTTGCAGTCCCACGCCGAGGGTCTTGTCGGTGTCTAGAAATGAGATGCGCCAGTCGGAGGAACTGACGATGGGGTCGGTGCCGCCGATGCCGTGTTCGCCGCTGAGGGTTGCCAGCGTTTCGTCCATGGCGTCGTCACGGAAGGCGACGTGGTGGACGCTGGCGCCGTGTTCGTGCAGGTGCGCGGCGAACTTGCTGACCTCGTCGTTGGTGGGGCAGATGATTTCGAGGTAGCTGTCGGTGTCGCCGATCCGGAGGGCGGCGTAGGCGTTGCCTTCTTCCTCCGACTCCCAGATTTTGAAGGGCGTCATGCCCAGCTTTTCCTGGAACAGGGCCAGCGCCGCTTCGCGGTCGGGCACGACGTAGGCGATGTGGTGAACGGCGTCGAACATGGCGGCCTCCGGGGGCGGCCCGCAGATTTAGGGAGAGTGTACGCCTTCGAGGTCGGTGCCGGATGAGCGACGGCTACTCGATGAAGGTGCGCCAGGGGTAGGAGGGTTCGGGGCCGTCGGGTTCGTCGTCCAGGGCGTCGAGGTCGAGGTCGTTGATGCCAAGGCCTGGTTTGTCGCTGAGGTGCATGTAGCCATCGTGGACTTCCATGGATTCACCGGCGACGCGGCGGCGGAGTTCGGCTTCGGGGTAGGCGGTTTCGAGGACCTGGAAGTTGGGGGTGACGGCGGCGATCTGCATGGCCATGGCGGCGGAGATCGGCCCGCCGGAGTTATGGGGGGCGACCTGGATGTAGTAGGTCTCGGCGGCGGCGGCGATCTTGCGGACCTCGGTGATGCCGCCGGCGTGGGCGAGATCGGGCTGGACGAAGGCGGCCCCCTGGCCTTCGAGCAGTTCGCGATAGTCCTGGCGGCTGAAGAGCTTTTCGCCGCAGGCGATAGGGGTGGCCATGCGCGGGGCGAGGGCGCACATGGCTTTTACGTTTTCGGCGGGAATCGGTTCTTCCAGCCAGACGGGACGGGACGGCGCGAGGGCCTGGGAGGCTTCGATGGCGAGGCGGGGGGTGAGGCGTTCGGCGCACTCGATGTGGATCTCGAAGTCGGGGCCGGTGGCCTCGCGGATGCCTTCGACGAGTTCGGCGGCGAAGCGGATGGCGGCCACGTCGGTGCGCTGGCCGGGCGAGCCGAAGGGGGTGACTTTGACGCCGCGGTAGCCCTCGTTCTGGGCGCGAATGGCGCCTTCCACGTGGTCGGCCACGGAGTCCATCCAGCGTGAGACGCCGCCGGCGTAGACGCGGACCTTGCGGCGGACGGGTCCGCCCAGGAGTTTCCAGACGGGGACGCCGTAGCGTTTCCCCTGCAGGTCCCAGAGGGCGCCGTCGATGGCGGAGATGGCGCTGTTGACGATTGGACCGCCGCGCCAGCCGGTGTAGAGGTCGCGCCAGATGAGTTCGATAGCGGAGGAGTCGCGACCGAGCAGCCGGGGCGTGAACTGGCGGACGACGGCGGCGACGGCGGGGCCGCGATCGGAGGTTGAACCCTCGCCCCAGCCGACGAGGCCTTCGTCGGTCGAGACGCGGACGAAGAGCCATTCGCGCCAGCGGACGAACCTGGTGACGACCTCGATTTCCGTGATCTTCATGCGCGGACCGCCTGGAAGGGTGATTTGGCCGGTCGGATCGGGGCGGTGGACGAGGGGCAGATGTCGTTGAGGACGCAGCCTTCGCAGTCGGGCTTGCGGGCGTCGCAGACGCGGCGGCCGTGCCAGATGACGGCGATGCCGGCGAAGATCCAGTCGTCCTGGTCGAGCGTGTCGGTGAGGTCGCGCTCGATCTTGACCGGGTCGGTGGCGCGGCTGAGGCCGAGGCGCTGGGACAGACGCTTGACGTGGGTGTCGACGACGACGCCGCTGGGGATGCCGAAGGCCTCGCCGAGGACGACGTTGGCGGTCTTGCGGGCGACGCCGCGGAGACGCAGGAGCTCGGGCATGGAGCGGGGGACCTGGCCGTCGAACTCGTGGATGAGTTGGGCGGCGGTTTCGCGGATGGCGCGGGCCTTGCTGCGGAAGAAGCCGGTCTGGCGGATGACTTCCTCGACTTCGAGCTGCGGAGCGGCAGCGAGAGCGTGGGGCGTGGGGTAGCGGCGGAAGAGTTCGGGGGTGACGCGGTTGACGGTGACGTCGGTGGTCTGGGCGGAGAGGATGACGGCGATGAGGAACTGGAAGGGGTTGCGGTAGTTCAACTCGGCTGCGGCTTCGGGGTAGAGCTCGCGCAGGCGGCGAATGACTTCAGCGGCGCGGGCGCGGCGGACGGCTTTGGATTCGCGCCAACGGCGGATGGCGAATGCGGGTTTTCGGGCGCGGGTGGAGCGGCGTCGGGCGGCCATGGCGGCAGGATATCCGGCGGGGCGGACAAGCGGCTATCTGGTGGAGCTAGCACTGGAGTTAGGCCGGGCGGGGGGACGGTTGTCGGTGGCGGAGATCCTGGCGGCGTGGAGGGACGGCGACGAACAGCGCCTCGGGTACCACTTCGAAGGGCCAAGACCGTTTAGTCGTGAGCTGGTGTGCCAACGGTGCTGCTGGTGCGGTGTGGCGATCAATCGCATCCGCTGAGCATCTTCGGGTTGCGTGGGCGCCGCCGGTACCGGTATCCACAGGCGACTTGCATAGGATAGGGTGGAGTCGGTTGCTTGTGGACTAATCTGGATGGCTCGCGGTTCGAGAGCACCTGGAGTGGTAGCGCGGCGGCGATTCTTGGGTATCGCGTGCGTTTCTCCTTTGGTCGGGGTAAGCGCCGGTGTGCTGAGTGCGTGCCTCGGGGACTCGTCGCGGGATGAGGACGGGTATTACAAGTTTGCCCGTACGCGAGCGCGGGGAACTTATGAGTACGACCCGCAGGAGCGCGAGCGGCTGCGGCAGGAGTATCAGCCGAGCGGCGGTTCGTAGGCGCGGCGCCGGTCGGGCGCGGCCGCAGCTTCGGCGGAGGCGCCAGCTGACGTTTCGGAAACGGGAGCCAGATCCCAGCCATTCCCACGGTGCGGATATACTTCGAGGTCATAGCAGAGGCTGTTCCCGCACTCGCGAGGTTCTCATGGCGAACGACACGGATAGACGAGTTGAGTCTCGGCCGCCCGCCCGCATTGGAATCCAGCGTCGCCGGTTGCTGGCATTGAGCGCCGCCGTTGCAGCCACGGTTTGGGTGGCGGCTTGTGCTCCGGAAAACGAAGGCGCCGGAACCCGCGACAATCCGTTCCCATATAGCGAAGAGCGAACCAGCCGGCTGCGTACACGCATGTAGACCCGCGTTGCGGCGTGTCCTGCGTCGTGAGCGAACATCTGGGATCGACCAGGGGCCGGTACGTCGTTCGCATGACCTGACTTTGTGGATTCGGTGTCAACGGCGAGCGAGCGAACAAAGCTCAAGGCCCGGCGCCGAAGCGCCGGGCCTTGACTCTGTCGGCGTCCGATGAAAGGACGCTGGCCAGGTCTACAGCGGCGGGAAGCCGAACTTCTGGCGACCCTCGTTGAGCAGGTCGCGCTGACCGGCGAGCGAGGTTCGCACCAAGTGCTTCGCCTCGTCGATCACCTGGTCGACCGGCTTGTCGCCCAGGTAGGCGGCGTCGGGTGTCTTGCGCCACTCGTACATCTCCCACCAGGCGGGGAGCGCCATCATCAGGTGGCGGTTGACGTTGCCAACGTCGGCGTAGCGCTTGAGCCACTCCATGCCCTCAGGCGGCGGCGCTTTGGCCTCGTCGGTGTCAAAGACCCCGCGGTGCATGGGCAGATGGCCGCGGTCGATGGCGACGCGACCCTGATAGGTCGGGCCGCCGAGGAAGAGGATGAGGTCTATCGCCTCCTCGATGGTGCCGTAGCGCTGCGCACCGTTGGTGACCAAGTGCGGCTGGTCGTTCCACTCGTGAATTTCTTCGCCGAGCGAGGCCAGCGGCATCGGGCCGAGCGACCACTTAAAGCGGTCCTTGATGCGCGGCACGTGGTAGCCGGTGGTGTAGACGACGGAACTCAACCAGGACCAGACCTTGCCCGCGGCGAACGGGTTGCCGAACTCGCCCGCCAGGCGCTTGTTGTCGGCGAGCGGGAAGGACACGCTCTCGTTGTGGATCAGTCCCACCGAGAAGTTCAAACCGAAGTCGCCGCCGTCGTCAAAGACGGCCAATTCGGTTTCGTCCGCATTGCGCATGGCCTTGGCGCCGGACATGAACGCCATGGGGCTCCAGTGGAACTCGTAGCCGTTGTGGGCCCAGGTGCCCCACTGGTCGATGTCCGGATCGGTAACTTGCTTGCAGGATTCGAGGAATTCGTTCTCGTAGGTCCAGCCCTCGCTGGGGAACTCCACGCCGGCTTCCTCGCCCATGGTGGTGTTCATCACGATACCGCCCAGGGCGCCCTGGAACGGCATGCCGAACTGCGCGCCCTCAATCACGTTGGAGGGATTGGACCCCTCGCCGTGGGCATGGTCGTGATTCACGGTGTAGAGGTCCGGGATGAAGTAGTAGTCCTCGGGAATGTAGTCGTCGCGCTTGCTCAGACCGTCATTGATCTCGGTGAAGCCACCGTCGTTGACAAAGGCGCCGAGCATGCCGCCGTCCAACATCGCGACCTCAGCCTGGGTGCCGGCGGCCATCTGCAACGGAAACACGCTGGTGGCGTAGTCGGCGGGCTGGGGGATGAACTTGACGAAGATGTTGGGTCGCAAGGCGGCGTACTGCTTGAGGCCCCACTGCATGGCGGCGCCGCGCGGACCGGAGGTGTGGTCGCCGACATAGCTCAGCGTGACGGTCTCGGGCTGAGGCGGAGCAGCGGTGGCTGCGGGTGCGGGGGCTTCCGTCATGGCGGGAGCGGCCGTCTCGGCCTGCGCCACGGCTGGCGCAGGTTCGGGTTCGGGTTCGGACTCTCCACAGGCCGCCAGGATGGCCATGCCACTGACGCCTATGGCGCCGGCGCCGGCAGCGCGCAGGATGGTGCGCCTCGATGGGCGATTGCTCATGCGTATCCCTCCCTGGAGGCAAGGAAGCCCAGTTCGCGACAGATTCTTGCCGCACGTTCCCGACAACGCCCCGGCACCAGCCGCAGCACATGCCGTCGGTTGACGCTTGCCTCAATGCACCGTGATTCGCCCGAATAGCTTGTTCTATTTGGAACTACACGTCAAGTGGCTTATCTTGGTTGGAATAGGTTGAGTTCTGTCTAGTCACCGTCTCTATTCGCAGGCGGGATCCGAGTGAACCTCGTGGCGACACCGCCCGCGCGCGGCACGGCGAGTCGACTGGTGAGGAATCCGAGGCTCGGGCCCGACGGCGATCAGCAGTCTGTCGGCCAACGAGGGGCAGGCGAAATGGAGACGGAAAGCGCGACGCGAGGCACCGCTGGGAGGCTTCTTATGGCAGTGACGGAGCAGCCGGCGATGCTTCGGCACGGCAGTGACTCCGGGCGCGGCGTCAGTCGACGATCCGCGTTGCTGGTGGCGCCAGGCCTGCCGCTCTTGTTAGCTCTGGCGGCCTGCGCCGACAAGCCTCCGCCGGCTGAGGTTACACCGTTTGCATTTCCGGCCGTGGGCGCGGGCCAGAAGGACACGGCACAGTTCGGCGCCCGCAGCGGTCCGACAGTTCCCTGAACGGGGATACCTGCTCCTTCCGCATGCACCGCGACTGAAGCAGCGGTGGCTCAGGACCTAATCTCGCCGATGGCATGGTATGGCTAGTCGCTACACTGGAAACCATGCATGTGATGGTCTGCCCTTGGAGCCTATGCGGTTCCTGAGTTACTCCACATGAACCGTCGCATACTGCTTCTGGCCGGGCTCGGGAGTGCCATTGCCGCCGCCCCGGCCGCTTTCGTCGCCACCCTGCTGACCAGTCGGTCGGAGAGTTTGCCCGCCGGTACCACCGTTGGCGGGATTGAGGTTGGCGGGTTGAGTCCCCAAGAAGCCCTGCAGCGCGTGGAGGCGGCCTGGCAACCGTTTCTTGACAGCCCAGCCGTCATTCGCCTGGACGGACGGGTGTGGCGGCCGTCGGGCTCCGACATCGGGCTGCGGGCCGATTTTCAGACTCCTTTGCGCGAGATCGTGGCATCAACAGCGACCGGCGGTGTGCTCGACCGGATGGCAGGGCTGCCTACGGTAAGCAACCCAACGACGTCGGCTGTTTCATATGACCGAGAGATTGCTCGGCGTTATCTGAGGTCGCTTGCCGCCGGTTTCGATCAGCCGGCCGTGAGCGCGGCGTTGCATCTGCGCAACGACGGACGAATGAGCCTGACACCGGGCCAGGCGGGGCGAGTGGTGGACGTGGAGCGCGCCCTGGCGGACCTGGAAGCCGGGCTGGCACAGCGAGCGGTGGGCCACGAGGTCGATCTGGGCTATCGCCTGGACGAGCCGATCGTTTCAACGTCCGACGCGGAGGCTGCGTTGGAAACGGCGCGCCAAATGGTCGGGCAGCCTATCCGGCTGATCCACGGGTCAGGGGGCTGGATGATCGAACCGGGGCAGTTGCGCGACGCCCTGGTTATCGATCGCGATGACGCGGGTCTGGCGCCACGAATCGAGATCACGCGCTTCAACGATGTCTTCCAGCGGATCGCGGACACCCTGAGCGCCGAACCCCGACACGGGGTGTTCGAGTTCGACGAAGCGCAGGATCGGGTGCTGGGCTTTCAGCCGGGCCACCCGGGACAGCGGCTCGATCGACCGGCGTTGGAACGCGCCATCCTGGACACGGTTCGGCAGCCGGCCGAGCGGCGTGTTGAAGTCCCGGTGATCCTGCTGAACAAGGAGTTCGACACGTTCGCGAACCCGTTGGGGATCAAGGAGTTGCTTGGCGTCGGCTCGTCGATTTACAAGGGTTCGCCGGACTACCGCGATCACAATATCGCGGTGGGGGCGGCCAAGCTGGACGGCATGATCGTGCGTCCCGGCGAGACGTTTTCGTTCAACGAGCGTATCGGAGCCTTCACCAAGGCCGAAGGGTGGGTGGAAGGCAGCGTGATCGTGGAAGACCGGACGGAACAGGGGATCGGGGGCGGAATCTGCCAGGTGTCCACGACGCTGTTTCGCGCTGTGCTGGCCGCGGGTCTGCCGATCGAGGAGCGGTGGCCGCATCTCTATCGGGTCCGGTATTACGAGATGGGCGGAGCGCCGATTGGCTACGACTCGACGATCTTCTCCCCTGGAATCGACCTCAAGTTCAGGAACGACTTTGAACGCCCGATCATGCTGCGAGTGTTGATCGATCGGCGGCTTGCCATCCTGGATTTCGAGATCTGGGGTACCGCGGACGGCCGGAAGGTCACCCTGAACAAGCCGCGTCTCTGGGATTGGGAAGACCCACCGCCGGATGAAGGCATTGTGAACAGCGAAGAAGAGCCGGATTTTGAAGAGCAGGTGGAGTACGCCAAAGAAGGCGTTAAGGCCTCGATCACGCGAACTGTCGTTCTGGCTGACGGCGAGAGCCGGACGGGTACGTTCCTGTCGTCCTATGAGGCCTGGCCCAATAGGTACATCGTAGGAATCGACGAGGCCAGAGAGCGGTTTCCCGTGGTGTTCAACCAGTGGGTTGACGACAACCAGGAAGAGGCGGCGCGCTGGGGCGCAACCAAGGTGCCGGGCGTACCGTCAGATCCGGACGCGCCGGCGGGCTAGGACTCACGCCGGTCGCGCAATGCCCGCTTGTCCCAGGCGGGGCGCTCGAAGATTCGGAAACTCGGGCTTGATTCTTGACTGACACGCTGCCCGGTGGCGATACGATGGGCGGGAAACGGGGAGTGGCGCAGCCTGGCAGCGCGCGGCGTTTGGGACGCCGAGGTCGCGAGTTCAAATCTCGCCTCCCCGACCAGGTCTGCCAGCCAAGAAGCTGGGCTGATACGCGATCCCGCGCGGATTGGCAGAGACCAAACGGGAGCGCGGTCAGGAGCGCGCCGAGCCGTCCGGCTCGATCTGCGGCTCGATCTCACGTCCAGCGGCATCAACCGCGCGCAGCCCGAAGGTCCACGCGCCCCATGTGCTTCCTTCAATGCCCGCCTCCGGGCTGTTGAGCGTGACTTGTAGACGATTCCAGCCGGCGCGCAAATGCACGGGATGCGTTCGGTTGCGAAAGTAGGCGTGCGTCCCGGCTGACTGCCAGGGTTCGTCGCCAAGCCGCAGCCGGAGCTCGTGTGCCCACCCGAGGTGCAGGGTCGCGGTGGTGTCGGCATCAACGTGCAACCAGGACTGCGCCAGGGCCACCGCGGGCCACGTGACGGAATTGCCGCGATCCGACGGGCGGAAGGCCAAACCGAAGTCAACGAATCCGTGAATGTCCTCAGCGGAAGTCCACCGGGCCACGTGCCGGTCTTCGTGACGCCAGGGTGAATCACTTGCGTAGCCCGTGTCCCGGACGATTGTGGCGGAATCGCCCTGGTTGGCAGCAGCGTGCAGCGCCGCGAGGGAGTTGGGGTGGAAGGGGCCAAGCACTTGCCAGCGCGGCTCGGGTGAGGGCGCTCCCGTGGCGGCGAATGGGAGTTGGGCGCCCTTGAGTAGTTGACTCCAGCCTGGCATCTGGAAGAAGGGACGGTGGGGAGGTTCCTGGTACCAGTAGGCGGTGCTGCAGATGTCGTTGGCCATCGAGCCGAAGCGAACGTGGATGGAGCGGCTGAAGGGAATGGCGTCGGACGCAAAGAAGCGGTAGGCGGCGAGGGTGTGGCGGGCGAAGGCGGGGCCAAGGTCCTCCTGGGCGTAGTAGGGGACGCCCTGGTCAAGGTGCGAGGAGGGCTGGTGCAGCACGCCGCCGTAGGACGCGCCGAAGGTGTCCTCGCCGCCGCCGCCGCGGAGGTAGGCAAACGTGCCCTCGGGCGCGCCAGTCTCGTTGGAGATGTAGATGTTCTCGGCGCCGGCGTGCGACCAGCGGGCGCGGTCGTCGCGCACGGCCAGGCCGTAGTTGAAGCCAAGGAAGTGGCCGCGGCCGACGGTATCCAGCAGGAGATAGTTGCGGCCAAACGCCTGGCACGGGTTTTCGCGTCGGAACTGTGCGTGAAAGCGCAGCGGCTCCTCCAGCGATCCATCAGGGTAGGCATGCCAATCGACGAAGAGGATGATGCGGGGCGGGTCGACATCCGGACCCGCCTCGGCCTCTATCCGCGCGCCGCGGGCAAAGGGCATGGCAAACGTGGCCGTATAGCCGGAATGGGACTGCGAGATCAGGTAGCGGGAGTTGAGCGGGTAGGGCGGGAGACCGTGCAGCTGGCCGAAGAAGTCACCGAGGGGCGCTTCCACGGCGGGCGTGTCGGCGCCGTCCCAGTACATCCGGATCAGGGTCTGGCGCTGGTTGCCGGGCGATGGTCGCCGGACGGTGGTCACGAAGATGCGGCGGATGCAGCCCGCGCCTTCCAGGTTGGCCAGCGTCATCGGTTCGCCGCGCGGGAGCTTTTGATGGGTCAGGACGCGGTTGGGAAGGAAGCGGTCGGGGAGGTTGAGGCGCCGGATGTCCATGGCGCAGGCTACCGCGTCCCGATGGCGATGTTGGGCAGGTGCGCCACGGCGCCGGAGGAGGGGCCGAACCCGGTGCCGCGCGACGAGGTCCCTTCGCGCGACGAGGTGTGCACGCTCCTGAACCGCACTGACGGCCACAGGCCTCTACGAAACCAGGCGTAGTCTCATCGTTGGCTCAGGCGGCCTGAACGAGCTCGCGAAGATAGGCAAGATCTTCAACTTCGCCGCGCGCCCGCAGGGCGATGGCCTCGGGAGTGTACTCGCCGGCGCCGACGGTTGAGATGACGTCCTGATCGGTGGTGTATTCGGTGTGGATGGTGACGGGACCGTCGAAGCCCCAGCCTTTGAGCAGCGCGACAGCTTCGGGCCACTCGGCGGCGCCCTGTCCGAGCAAGACGAAGCCGTCGGCAAAGCTGGCCCGGCGGTCGGGACGCTGGTCGGGAAAGTGGCGGGCATCCTTGCCGCCGATGGCTGAGAGGCGATCGCGAAGCATCGCCAGACCCATCTGCACATCTTCGCCGTTGATTGCCAGGTGGCCGAAGTCCACGTACGCGCCAACGTGCTCCGGGTCGTAATCCTGGAGGAGGTGGCGCAGGCCGGCGCAGTTGGACCCCAGGCATTGACCGCTGTGCGTGTGGTACATGGTCTGGACGCCGGTGCGACGGCTGAGGCGCTCAAAGCCGTCCAGGCTGCGGCGGGCCGTCGACCAGCAGTGCTCGAACCAGTCGCCGGGATTGAATTTGAAGTAGCCGATCTTGATGCGCGGCACGCCGGCCGCGGCAGCGGCCTCGAACAGCGCAACAGCATGGGCGGCGTGGGGATCGATGAGGTCGGTCGACGACGAGATCATGGGGCAGTCCACGCCGATCTCGCGCCAAGCGCGTAGGGCGCCGGGGAGCGCATCGGTCACGTTGTCGGGGGTGACGGCGTGACCCTCGCGGACCGCCAGGTCGAGGCCATCGTAGCCGAGGTCGCGTGCGCGTTCGCCGAGCTGGTGAACGTCCAGGTCTTCCCAGAATTTGGTGAACCGAACGAGTTGCATGTCCACTCCACGGGAGCAACGTCAGACGTTCAGCATCCCACGACCGTCACATGTCTGCCTGCGAGCGAGGCCTCGTGCCGCGACCGCTCGCGCCGTTTACCATGCTGTTGTCCACGCGCAGTTGGCGGTTGGCGGCACTCCGTCGTGATTGCTGGAACTCGACAGCAGGTCCTGATCCTGCACCTGGCCGAGCCTGATCTGGGCGCGGCCACGGTGGCGTGGGCGCTCTACGACGGATCGCAGCCGGCCGGCGATCAACAGATGCAGGCGGGCGACCAGCCTGAGCCGCCGTATGCGTCGGTGGTGGATGCCATGCATGACGGCTGGCGCGTGCTTCAGTTACCTCAATTGCCTACCTACCCGCGGGGCGCCGAGCACGAAACAGGCCCGCTCCCGTGGGAATATGTGCTGGAGCGATTCGTTACCGCGGAGACGCCAGATGACGACCATGACTTCGACTGATCACCGACTGCGGGCCCTGGACATGGCGCGGTTCGTCGCTGATGGCTTCGTGGAATGCGGCGATCTCGTGCCACCCGAGCTGAACGAGCACGTGCACCGTGACGCGCTGGCCTACCCGAAGAACCGGGGGTACGACCCGAACAAGCCGCGTGAGTTCTGGGAATACTCAGCGGCCGTTCGCGAGGTCTTCGATCTCCCGGCCGTGCGGGGCGTTGCGGAGAGTTTGCTGGGACCCGATCCAGTTCACGACCACTCGTTTCTGCACACGGTGGCGCCCGGCAAGCGCGAGGCGCAGCGCTGGCACGTTGACTCAAGCCTGGCGGTTGATCACCCGCGGCAGTTCGACATTCTGGTCTGCTATTTCCCACATGATGCGCCGGCCGAGATGGGACCGACGCTGGTGCTGCCCGGCTCGCACGTGCGCCGGGTGAGCTATCACGACGTGACGCGCTACAAGAACTTCCTTGGACAGCGACAACTCTCGGGACCCGGAGGCCGGATCGCGTTCTTGCATGAATCGCTGTGGCACTGCGCGCAGCCGAATCAGACCGACCAGTGGAGGTTCATGTTCAAGATTCGCTATGTGCCGCGCGTGCCGCAGCGCGGGCTCTTCAACACCACTGGCTGGGACTCGCCGGAAGTCGGGGCGTTCTTCAACGACGCGCGAGGTAGCTATCCCTGGGCGGGCGACGGGTTTGCAGCGATGGGACAGGCCTGGCGCACGTGGTGGCGCTACCTGGCGGGAGCGGCCTAAGGACAAGGCGCCGGCCTAGGCGGGCTCGCAGGCTACTTTCTGGGCAATGACTCCGTACCAGAGGCGGGGCAGGAAGTCGAAGCGAATCTTGTCCACGGCGGCGCTCATCGCGTCGCTCAACTCGGCCAAGCTCACGTCGCGCGAGAAGGTCAGGTCCTTGGCCATCCCGCGCACGAACTCCGGATAGCGGGCGATGGCCTTAAGGGCGGTCCTGGTGAGAATGACCTCGCGGTCTTCCTCATGTACCACGCGGAAGCCGGCATCCCGGATCATCTGCTTGTAGTCGTCGTGGGAGCGATAGGCGAGGGTCTGGATCTTGCGCTCGCGCTTGGCCCCGGTGAGGCGCACGAAGTGCAGCTTCCATTCGCCGTGGCCCCGCATGGAGTGGCCGATCGCCATGGACGTGGCTGTGAAGGAGCTGTTGATGGAGAGAAACGCACCACTGCGGGCGACGTTGGCCAACGAGTTGAAGACGCGGCGCTGATTGCATTCGCCTTCAATCTCATGAATCGCGTCGTGAATGCTGACCGAATCGACGCCCTCGGGAGGCAGGAGATCTTCAACACTGGCTCGTGCGTCGCGTGCGTCGCCATGCACGAAGGTCACGCTCACGTGGTCGTTCCCACGCACGGTCTTTCGGGCAATCTCAAGGGCGCGTTTGTTGCGGTCGAGCGCGATGACACGCCCACGCAGGCCTCGAGCGGTGGCTTCCTCGATGATTAGTTGGGGGACCAGGCCGGCACCGGTGGCTACGTCCAGGTGTACGAATGGGTTGGGCACTCGGGCAAGCAGCCGGGCGACCAGGTCACGATTGACCTGGCGGTATTCAGGAATGGCCGAGAAATGGCCGAAATGAAGGTCACTCACGCGCGCGACGCTACCTTCGTTAGTTCAATTTTCAGTTTACAAGGCATGGCCTACCCACCGGAACGAGGGGTTCGGCGCTCCACTGAACGGCGCACACCCGTCTGGCGGCCAGCATGTTAGCGGATATGGCGCGGAAGGGGGGCGGGAAAAACCCCCCGGCGACTGGTTCGGTAGGCTCAGGACCGTCAGGTTGGCGTCTGCGGCTGGTTGAATGGCAGCCGGGTGGCGCTGATCCTGCTGGCGGGGGTAGCTCAGATGGTAGAGCGCTAGCCTTCCAAGCTGGATGTCGCGGGTTCGAATCCCGTCCCCCGCTCCTAACAGAAGTAGAACGGCGACTTCCGCCGATTGGCGGCGGTTCGCGACATCCAGCCTTCCGCCCGCACCCCACACGTCCACCCCGCGCTTAGACCACGCTCGCTCACCACGCGCGCCACGCCTGCGCGCGCGGCTCGGACTCCCGCAATGCGAGGGGGCGATGCACCTCGAGTCGGGCCCACTGGCCAGGGCCACCCTGCACGATCTGGCCACGCTCACCGGGCAGGGCTATTCACCGGAAACCGTGCGCCTCTCCCGGGCGAACCTCGCGCAATTCGCCGACTTTCTGGGCGGCGAGCCGACGCTGGCCGACCTCACCCTGGAAAGCGCCCTGCGCTTGCAGTAACAGCGGTAGCGCCCTCAGGAGGGACCGTGCTGTGGCGATCGACGGGCGGGCTGAGTCCCTGCGCGGTCCTTCCGTCGGGACGGGCACTACACCGCTTCATCAGCTGGCCAGCACGGATTGCGAGTTCTGCGGGCAGGTTGTACTCCGTCGCCGTCAACGGCACCGGCGGTCACGCCACGGACACACGGCGTTCGGCGAAGGCGATGGCAAGGTCACCGAGCACTAGAAGCTCTGCGGGCTCGCCGCCGGCCGAGGCGACGACCTCGTTGCGCCCCTAGGTGGATTGAAGAGTGACCTGGATGTCGGCAATCGCGAGAGTGGGCTGCATGAATGCGATGCCGTCGGCGTTCGACAGCACCAGGTCGACCAACGCGAGATGTGGCGCTGCGGCCGCAAGTTTGCCGGCGCCTCAGTGGGGCCGTCGGTGGCAGTCATCCCATAGCCTGCCCCGGCGATTCCATCGCTAACGAACCAGAGCAGTGGCGGATCGTTATCAACCGACAGGATGCGCGGGCGCCCGCGTCGCACGGGGTCCGGCCCGTGCCTGGCGAGGCGGGGTCCCCGGGGTCGTCTCCGTAACGGCCCGGACGCTGAAGGTGAAACAGGGATTGGCACCCGGTCCGTTGCTTTCGGCCCGGATGCTGCCCCCACTCGCCTCCACAGTCTCGCGGCGGATGGCCAATCCCAATGCCGTCTCCCCGACTCCGCCGCCGCACCTCAAGTCCTCGCCGTAGCTGAATGTTCGACTCAGGGGCGGTAGGCGGTCAGCGCCCGCAGATTTCCAAGAGGCCTGAAGACCTCCAAGCAAAGGGGCGTTGCTGACCGGCCCCGGTACGGCGGAACCAGCGCCAGCCCGACGCTCGTGCCACCGGTCAACGGTTGCGGTCAGAAACCCTTGGTAGCTCAGTAGTTGTTATTCACGATCATTGCTGGTCTAAAACGTCGTGATCGCATTGATGTGCAACACCAACGGTTGCTCGTAACAGCCTCTTTGCTGCAGCTAGGGAAGTGTAGTCACGGCGACAGGGTGAGACGGGGCGTCGCCGCCCTGTCTGAATCCGTCTTTCGGGCCGGATTTCGAGGATCGCTCACCTGTGCCAATGACGACCGCATGCAGCCCACGAGGAGGTGGACCTTGGTTGATGTTGCGCTGCTCGCTGCGGCATTGATCGATTACGTCCGCGCTCCGGACACAGGCCCCGTGCCCAGGACTGGCGCGTCTGTCGCCGCGTCCCGGCGCCCGCGGTCCGCCGGCGTGGTGGCACGGTCGCGATGACGCTTTCCGGGCGCCTGCCGCTCAGCTACCTTCGAGCGCTGACTCTCGTCGTCATCGCCATCCTGCCGGCAATCCTGGCCGGGGGGAGGCCGGTAGCCGCTGCCGACAGTGCGGTGAGTCCAGCAGGGCCTGTCGATTTGCAGGTTGCGTCTTCGGCCCGTTCGCTGGACGTATTGGTGGACTGGGATGACGTCGCCGGGGCGACGCACTACCTGGTGCGCTGGGGGAAGGCCGGCCCGGGCAACAAGCTGAACCCGGGTGTGCTGGCGGCGTCTTCTGACACGAATACTTTGTCAACGATTTCGGCGAATGGGTCGTGCGGGTTGAGGCGTGCAATGGCGCCGGGTGCGGACTACCCACGACTCTGCGCTTCATGGCCGAACCGGCTTCGGAGCCCGCCCCCGACCCCACGCCGAAGGCGACGCCCGAACCCGCACCGGAGCCGACGCCTGAGCCCACGCCCGAGCCCACGCCCGAGCCGACACCTGAGCCCACGCCTGAGCCGACACCCGAACCCACGCCGGCGCCAACGCCTGACCCCACGCCGGCGCCAACGCCTGACCCCACGCCAACGCCCGAACCTACGCCGGCGCCGGTACCACCGGCGAAGCCCACCGGGCTGCAGGCTGACACCACAACCGGTTCGTTGGATGTGTCGGTGGACTGGGACGACACGGCCGGAGCGAGCCATTACCTGGTCCGCTGGCGGATGGCCGGCCCGGGCAACACGCTTAATGCAGGTGTGGAGGTGCAGTCCTCCGACGCGACCATCACCGTCGACGACTTTGGCGAATGGGTCGTGCGGGTTGAGGCCTGCAACAGCGCGGGTTGCGGATCGCACGTCGCCTTGCGGTTTGCGGTCGAACCGGCGGCGGAGCCCACGCCTGTGCCCACGCCGGAGCTCAGCAATGCCGGTCCCGCGGTCGAGGTGTCGGAGGGCGCGGATGCGGTGTTCACGGTGACGCTGTCGCAGCCAGTGACGGCGGACGTGACGGTGGCGTGGAGCGCGCCGCTGGGGACGGACGCGGCCGAGGGATCGGACCTGGGGGCGACATCCGGGACGGTGACCTTCGCAGCAGACTCGGCGGCGGGAGCAACGCACGACATCACGATTACGGCGACGGACGACCAGCTTTCGGAGACCGCCGAGACTTTCACGGTGACGCTGGGGACCATCACGTCGACGCTGAGCTCACAGATCGCGTTGACGAACGGGGCGAGCGCGGCGACGGCGACGATTGCTGAGAGCGACCCGATCACGGTGACGCTGAGCGGGCCGACGACGGTGGACGAGGGCGACGCAACCTCGAGCTACACGGTGGCCTTGACGCCGAGCGGCGTGCTGCCGACGGCGGACCTGACGGTGAGCTACGGGACGGCGAATGGGACGGCGCGGGCGGGGACGGACTACACGGCGGCAAGCGGGACGCTCACCTTCAGCCAGACGGCGGCGGGGTCGCAGACGTTCACGGTGCAGACCCGCGAAGACACGTTGGACGAGGGGACGGGCGAGACGTTCACGGTGAGCATCGCGAGTCCGGCGGGCGGCGGCGGTCCGGCGCCGAGCCTGAAGAGCACGGCCACGACCATCACCACGACCATCACGGATGACGATGACGCGCCGACGGGCATCGCCCTCAGCGCCAGCCCCAGCAGCCTGGGCGAGGACGACAGCGCCACGTCCATCACGATGACGGCGACATTGCAGGGCGCCAGCACGCGGACGACGCCGACGGTGGTGACGCTGGGGACGCTGGCGGGCTCGGCGACGAAGGTCACGGACTACACGATCACGTCCCTGGCGAGCATCACGATCCCGGCGAACGCCACGAGCGGCACGGGCACGCTCATCATCACCCCCACGGACGACGCGGTGGTGGAGGGCGACGAGACGATCGTGATCCCTGGAACCACGACGGTGGGATTGAACGTGAGCGACGCCATCGTGACGTTGACGGATGACGGCGCGGACATCACCTTGAGCGCGAGTCCGTCGACGTTCGCCGAGGACGACGGCGCCACATCGATCACGGTGACGGCGACGCTTCATGGTGGTACGCGGACAGAGGCGACGGTGGTGACCATCGGGACGCTGGCGGGGACCGCCACCAAGGACACCGACTACACGGCGGGAACGCTCACAAGCATCACCATCCCCGCCAACACCGCCAGCGGCAGCGGCTCCATCACCCTCACCCCCGCTGATGACGGAGTGGTCGAAGGCGACGAGACGATCGTGATCCCCGGAACCACGACGGTAGGGCTGAGCGTGAAGGACGCGACAGTGACCCTTACCGACGACGACTCCGACATCACCTTGAGCGCGAGTCCCCCCGGCCTGATCGAGAGCGACGAGGCTACGACGGTGACGGTGACCGCGAAGCTGAGCGACGGCACACGGGCGTCGGCGACAGTGGTGACGATTGGGACGCTGGGCGGGACGGCCACGCAGGACACGGACTACACGGCGACAAGTCTGGCCAGCATCACGATCCCGGAAAACGAGCCCACGGGCACCGGCACCATAACCCTCACCCCGACGGAAGACGGAGTCGAGGAGGGCATCGAGACGATCGTGATATCCGGGACGACGACGGGTCTAACCGTGAGCTCTGCCAGCGTCAAGCTGGCCGACGCCACAACCAGTCGGCAAGTTGACGCCGCGAAACTGAGCATCGCCGGTCCTTCGGCGTCCGTGGCCGAGGGATCTGCCGCCGCCTTCACTGTCACGCTGTCCAAGTCGGTGGCGGCGGACGTGACGGTGGCGTGGACGGCCCCGCTCGGGACAGACGCCGCGGCAGGCGCGGACCTGGGCGCCACGTCGGGGACCGTCACCTTCCCGGCCAACTCCGCTGCGGGTGCGACGCAGACAATCAGCATCACCGCAACGGATGACCAGCTCTCCGAGCCCGACGAATCGTTCCCAGTGACGCTGGGAACTATCACCTCTACCCTGGCCACCCAGGTTGCTCTGGAGAGCGGCTCAGAGTCGGCTACGGCCACCATATCCGCCAGCGACGCGATCACCCTGGCGCTGTCCGGCCCGGCCAATGTGAACGAGGGCGACATCGCCACCTACACCGTGTCCCTGACGCCGACAGGGGTCACGCCCACGTCGGACCTGACGGTGAGCTACGGGACGGCGGACGGCACGGCCAAGGCGGGCAACGACTACACCGCCGCCTCGGGCACCCTCACGTTCACACAGGCGGCGGCAGGGGCGCAGACGTTCACGGTGTCGACGACGGACGACATACGGTCCGAGGGTGCGGAGAGCATTACGGTGAGCATCTCCGGTCCCAGTGGCGGGGGCGGGCCGTCGCCGACCCTGGGGACGGCGGAGGTTGAGACGACGATCGCGAGTAACGATGCCGTCAGCGATCCGTCCGGTAACGAACCCGGGCTCATAAGTGACGTCGACATCCGGCTCAGCGTCTCACCGGACAGCGTGAGTGAGGGTAACGGCGCCACTGACTTCACGGTCACAGCCACCCTCACTGGCACGCCACGGACCCAGGACATCACGATTGGACTCACCCTGGGAGGTACGGCGGGCAGCTCCGACTACACCGCCCCGGCGCAGGCCAGTGTGACCATCCCGGCCAACGCGTCCAGTGGCAGCGGGACGCTGACGCTCACCCTGATCGACGACTCGGTCCTGGAGGGCGATGAGACCATCACAGTCGGCGGAAGCTTCGCGGGCCTGGACATCGGCTCCGCCCTCATCACGCTTCATGACAACGATGTTGCGTATCTGAGCATCAGTGGGCCGGCCGGCGCCGTAAACGAGGGGTCTAGCGTCACCTTCACAGTCGCGCTGTCCAAGTCGGTTAGTGCCGACGCTTCGGTAGCCTGGCAGGCAACGGCAGGAGCGGCCGGGAATGCCGACTACACGGCAACGTCCGGCACGGTGACCTTCCCCGCCAACTCCGCGGCCGGGGCGACGCAGACCATCACCATCCCGGTTGCTGACGACAACTTGTCGGAAACCGCCGAAACCTTCAGCGTCTCGTTGGGCGCCGACTCGGGAGACGAAGCGGATAACGTCTTTGTCAAGTCAACCGCCTCCAGAGCCGAGGCCACCATCGCCGCCAGTGATCCGATCACCCTCACGCTGTCGGGTCCGGCCAACGTAACCGAGGGCGACGCTGCCACGTACACCGTGTCCCTGGCGCCGGCTGGCGTGACGCCCACGGCGGACCTGACGGTGAGCTACGCCACGGCGGACGGGACGGCGACGGCGGGGACGGACTACACGGCCGCGTCGGGGACGCTGACCTTTACGGCGACGGCGGCGGGCTCCCAGACTTTCACCGTCCAGACTAGCCAGGACGCGTTGGTCGATGAGGCGGACGAGACGTTCACCGTCTCAATCTCCGGTCCCAGTGGCGGGGGCGGCCCGGCACCGAGCCTGGGAACCTCGTCGGTCACCACTACCGTTGCGGACGGCGACGCGCCGTCCACCCCCACGCCTGCGC
>WTFW01000035.1 GCA_011523785.1 Chloroflexota bacterium
CTTCCGGCCCGTCCACCCACCAGCGCAGCTTCTTCTTCTCCTCGCGCGCCTGGTAACTGATCGGGACCTGGGCAATCTCCTCGCCGGCCGACACAAAGGCGGCGGTGAGCTCGACTTCAAGATCGAACGAGTCAGCCTGCAGCGTCACGCCCTCCAGCACCTCGCGCCGCCACATCTTGTAGCAGGTCTCCATGTCTCGGATGGCGACGCCGTACAGCAGGTTGGTCAGCATCGTCAGCGCCTGGTTCCCCGCTCGCAGCACAAACCGCTGGCTGCTGAAGTCGCGGTAGCCGTACACCACCCGCGCCTCACCCGCCTCAATGAGCTTGAGCATCGGAACAAAGTCGTTCGGGTGGTATTCCAGGTCGGCGTCCTGGATCACAATCACCTCGCCGCTGGCCTCCGCCAGGCCCGTGCGGACGGCCGCGCCCTTCCCCTGGTTCACGGGATGCCGCACAACCCGCACCCCCGGAACCTCCGCTTCCGAAATCGCGTCAAGCGTCCGGTCGGTTGAGCTGTCGTCCACCACGATGATCTCGGTATCGAGATCCAGGGCGGCCACCCGCTCCAGCACCAACGCAATCGTCTCCGCTTCGTTGAATGCGGGAACAATCACGCTCAGCTTGATCGGAGACCTCGCCAGAGTTGAATTATGTCAAGAAAGGAGTTCAATATCACCCTCGGGCTATTCCCCGATTGCTCGCCCGCCTGCCGCGGGTAGTGCGTCACCCCAACCTGCGTGAAGCTGAACCCGCCTCGCAATGCGCGCGCGATCAACTCCGCCGAAATTGCCGCGCCACGCCCGGAAATGAAGTCCTCCACGGGCACGGCCTCGCGCCGATACAGCTTGAATCCGCAGTCCAGGTCGCGCACCCGAAACCCCAGCAGAAAACGCACGGAGAGCCCCCACAGCCACGCATTCAGCCGCCGATAAAACGGGTCCGCTCGGTTGATTCGGTAACCCAGGACAAACCCGTGGTCGTCCAGCGCATTCACGACCTGGGGCAGGTCCGCCAGCGAGAACTGCCCGTCGCCGTCGGCGCAGAAAATCAAGTCACCCTTCGCCGATTCGAATCCAGTCCGCAGCGCCCGTCCGTACCCCATGTTGGTCGGATGTGAAACCACGCGCACCCGCGAGTCGTTCTCCGCAATTGCCCCGGCCCGTGCCGCCGTGTCATCGGTCGATCCGTCATTGACGATGATGACCTCGAAGTCGTCGGCGACATTCGGCAGATGCTCCAGCGCATTGCTTATGACTTGCGCCACGTTTTCTTCTTCGTTGTGACACGGAAAGAAGACGCTGATTGACGTCCATTGCCTGGGTGCGTCGGAATCTTGCTGCACGTAGGTCCCCTGGTCAGATACCGGCCGGGCGCGAATCGATGGCCCCTGCCAATCGTCCGCCGGTGACTATGGCACACACCCGCCGTTTACTGGTAAGCGGCATAATCCCACGATGTGTCCAAACGGGATCGGGCCCATGCGCGTTTCCTACACCACCTACTCTGCGCCCGCCTGGTCGCTTGAGCGCCATGTCGCCGTCGCCACCGAGTTGGGCTGCGAGGGCCTCGAGCTCCGAAACCTCGACGGCCAGCCCATTGATCCCGCGATGCCCGAGGATCGCCGCGCCGCGATCTTCGAAGCAGTCGCCAATGCCGGCCTCGAAATCTGCGTCGTCGGCAGCGGCGCTCGGTTCGCCCTGCCCGCCGCCGCCGACCGCCGGGCCGCTGTCCAACAAGCCATCGCCTTTGTCGAGCTTGCCGACGCCTGGGACGCTCCGATCGTCCGCGTCTTCGGCGGCGCCTACGATCCCGGTCCGTCCGATGACGAGGTCAATGGCTGGGTCGCCGAAGCCCTGCGCGAAGTCGCCGTCGCGGCCGACCCCTACGGCATCCGCCTCGCCCTGGAAACTCACGACGCCTTCTCGACCGGCCAGCGGGTCAGGCGCGTGCTTGACCTCGCGGACCACACCGGCATCGGCGTCGTCTGGGACTTCGCGCATCCTGTGCGCCACGGCGAGACTGTCGACCAGACCTGGGACCTCATCCACCGCGACGTCATCCACACCCACTTCAAGGACATGAAGCTCACCGGCGGCGGACGCGACGGCTGGGAGTCCGTGGGCCCCGGCGAGGGTGACCTTCCCTTGGCCGACATGGTCGACCGGCTCGTCCAGGCGCACTACGACGGCTACGTATCCACCGAGTGGGAAGGCCGCGACCCCGACGGCGCCGACGATCCCACCGACGCGCTTCGCGCCCACGCGGCGTCCATTCGAAACCTGATCGCGCAAGCCCGCGAGACTTAAGGCCTCGGCCCCGCGGTCGGCTTTGCGGATTTGCAACCGCGGAGATTCCCGTTGACTCGCCCGCAGCCCGCGCCTACCCTTGCCGCTGGAAAGGCGTTGATCGGGACGAGTACGCGCCACCTTCCACGCCAGAGAGTCGGGCCCCGTGCTGAAAGCCCGGTCGTGGAATCAGCGTCGAATGGCCCCGTGAGCCGCGGACCGAACGGCATCGCCCAGTAGGCTCCGACGGAAGCCCACCGTGACCCGGGCAGGGTATCGAGCCCTTGGCTCCGTACCTGCGAGGAGCGCCCTCGGCGCTTGAATTAGGGGTGGCACCGCGAAGGCCATCAACCTCTCGCCCCCTTTGGCTGGCGAGAGGTTTATTGCTTTAACGCGCCGGAAGGAGGGGCCACATGCTGTCCACCGCACCGTCCCGCACGGACACCTGCGCCTGGACGCTCCAGCAATTGCGCGCTGGCCGTGGCGTCCCCGTCTTCCGCGACCTCCCCGCCGACCTCGACACCCCCGTCGCCGCCTACCTCAAGCTCCGTGGCGACGGTCCCTCCTTCCTATTGGAAAGCGTTGAGCGCGGCGAATCCGTCGGCCGCTACTCATTTGTGGGAGGCGGGCCGCGTACCGTCGCCCGCCTGCGCGACGGTCAGGCCACGGTGGCCAATGGAAGCGGTGACCCTGAGTCCCAGACCTACCACGACCCGCTGGAGTTCATTGCCGGACTCCAGCATCCCTTCCCCATTGCCACCCATCCCGACCTGCCGCCCTTCCAGGGGGGCGCCGTGGGTTACCTCACCTACGACGTTGCGGCGGACTTCGAACGCCTGCCGGTCCCCGAGCGGGACTCCCTCGGCGTGCCCGACGCCGTATTCATGTTCTGCGACGACCTGGTCGTGTTCGACCATGTCACACAGGTCCTGCGCCTCGTGACCCTCGCGTACCCCTCGGACGACACCAAAGCCGCCCTGGCAGCGGCCGAAAGCCGTCTCGATCAACTGGCCACACGACTCGACGGCCCCTACGC
>WTFW01000141.1 GCA_011523785.1 Chloroflexota bacterium
GGTGAAGCCGATGTAGCGGACGAGGCCGCGCTCGCGAGCTTCAAGGGCGGCCTCGACGGCGCCGCCGGCTTCGAAGATCCATTCGGGGTCGTTGTCGTAGTTGACTTCGTGGAACTGCCAGAGGTCGAGGTAATCCACTTGCAGGCGACGCAGGCTGTCGTCGAGCTGGGAGCGGGCGGTTTTGGCGTCGCGGGCGCAGACCTTGGTCATGAGGAAGACGTCGTGGCGGCGCCCCTGGATGGCGCGACCGTAGCGCTCTTCGCTGACGCCGTAGCCGTAGTCCCAGGCGGTGTCAAGGAAGGTGATGCCGGCGTCGATGGCGGCGGGGATGATGCGGGCGGCTTCCTCGTCGGTGACCGACGAACGGGAGAGATGTCCGCCGCCGAGACCGATGATCGAGAACTCGTCCGGATGGCGGCCGAGCCGGCGGGTGGGAAGCGGCGTGTCGTGCGGGAGCATCAGGTCATGCCTGGAACTTCGAAGCCCCAGAGCGAGTAGACGCCGCCCTTGGGCAGGACTTCGTCGGCGTATTCCTCCGCGTTGTCGACCGGGCGGTAGCCCAATTGGCTGACGGCGTTGGTGATGTCCCAGTAGGCGCGGGCGTTGGCGGAGATGCCGTAGTAGATGCCGTACTTGATGCCGGGGGCGACGATGGAACGCTCGACGAGGTTGAGCAGGTCGCGGTCGCTGAGCCAGGTGGAGAGGATGCGGGGCCCCATGCTGAAATCGGTCGGCTTCTGGCGGTACTCGTAGCTGCCGATGCGGAGCACGATGACTTCCATGCCGTGGCGATCGGAGAAGTAGCGGCCGAGGGCCTCGCCCCAGATCTTGGCGGCGCCGTAGACGCCGTCGGGGCGGGGCAAGGATTCGGCATCGCAGCGTTCGCCGACGATTTCGTACCAGCCGGTGGCGTGGTTGGAGCTGGCGTAAATGAAGCGGCGCACGCCGGCCAGGCGAGCGGCTTCGTAGGCGTTCCAGAGGCCGACGATGTTGGGTTGCAGGTAGGGCTCGAATTCGTCGGTGTTGTGGTTGGACTTGGCGTGCATGTGGACGATGACGTCCTGGCCGGCGAAGGCCTGCGCGATGGTGTCCACGTCGTCGAAGTCGAGTTGGATGAAGCGCGGGTCGTCGTTGGGGCTACGGGACGTGCCGGTGACGTCGAAGCAGTCGGGGAGGTCCTCCATGAGGGTTTGACCGATCTTGCCGGTCGCGCCGGTCACCATCACCTTGAGCCGATCAGCCATGAAGAAGCTCCCGCTGAGTTGGCGGGCGCCGGCTGGCGCCCGACGGTGAAGGATACCGAGCCGAGGCTAAGGGGAAAGTGGCCGACCCTGCGTCCTTCGAGATACGAGCAGCGAGGATCTCTCCCACAGAAAGACCTTTGCGGAAACCGAAGCTGGTTGCCCGGAAGACCCCTCACCGATTTCGGCCGAAGACGGCCGAATCTGCCTCTCCCCTCGGAGAGGGTGAAGATCAGCCCCCGGCCGATCAGTCTTGAGCGCCCAGGGTTTGCTTGCCTAGCCCTGGGCAGAGAGACGACGGATCACTCAGGGGAACGGAGTCTGATCAGAGTGACCCACCACCCCGAGGTAAGCCTGTGAGAGTCAGACCTGAGCGTGTGCGGTGCTTCGCGCGGTTCGGACTGTGGGCGGCTAGGTGTGGCGTTGGCCGGCGGCGCCGGGGACTCCGTGGACCGAATCGGCGAAGGCGCGGATGTGGTGGGCGGGGGTGTCGGGGGACAAGCCGCCGGCGGTGCAGAGGAGCATGCCGCCCGAGGGTGCGCCGATGGCCAGCCGCTGCTTGCAGTCGGCGGTGATTTCGGGCGGTTCGAGGTGCTGGACGACGTGGATGGGGGGCACGTTGCCCATGAGGCAGACGCGGCCGCCCAGGTGCTCGGCGGCAACGTCCATCTCGATGCCGAACATGAAGACGGTGCAGTTCATTTCGGCGATCGCGGCGACGGCGGCGTCGGGCACCAGGTTCTCGTTGTGATAGAGGCGGAAGGTGGCTGAGGAGAAGGCGTCGAAGATGTCCTTGAGGTACGGGTAGATGAATTCCTCGCAGTGGGCCTGGCCGACCTGGCCGGGGAGGTGGTCGGTGACCACGAGGCGATCGATGGTTCCGGTGATGCTCTCCTGGGCACGGACGTAGGCGACGTTGGCTTCGACGACGCGCTTGTTCCAGTCGTGAATAAGTTTCGGGTGTTCGTACAGCTCGATGAGGTAGCGCTCATAGCCGAGGACCAGGGCGCCGGACTCGACGCCCATGCAGCGGCCGTAGCCCTCGAAGTGGCCCCAGGTTTGGGCAATGACGGGATCCATGTGCTCGGCGTACCAGGCGTAGTCGTTGAGGGCGACGGCCATGTGGCCCGAAGTCCAGGGATCGGGCATTTCCAGGGCTGGGAGGTCGTGGATGTCGTTGACGGCGGCGAAGGGGACCAGGGGGCCGTCTTCTTCCTGCTTGATGGGCGAACCCCAGGCGGAGGTTTCAGGCGCGTAGCCGTAGTCCGGGGCAACGCCTGGCAGGTGCAGGATGTCGGGAAACTCGAGCTGAAACTTGGCCTGGGCGTAGTACTTGGCCTCGACGGATTCGTAGTACTCCTGGCGCCCTACGCCGGCGTAGCCGGAGAGAAACGGTTCGGAGGCCCAGACGACTGGCGGAACCTCGTCGACAGCTTCCTGCCGATTGGCGGCCATAACGCGCGCGTAGACATCTTTGGAGCGGCCGGCGGCTTCCGAGCTGTCGGGCAACGCGGGTCGGGACATGGATTACCTACCTGGTCGCGTCGGGCCGGTCAGTTTCGCCTGACTCGTGGGCATCAAGCAACGGCCAGTCCTCGGGTCGCAGATCGTCGGGGGGCGGTTCGGGCAGCCAGGGGGTCACTCGACCCAGGGGGCCGCGCAGGGCCGCCACCAGGTCATACGTGCGGTCAATGAGCACTCCCACGAAGGGCCAGTAACCGACGGACCGCCAACCGGCATCGGGCTGTACCTGGCAGAGCACGGACCGCAAGGCGACGCCGGCGTGCAGCACCCGGCCATCAGGCTGGATGACATGCAGACTTTGTTGTCGACGCGTCGGAGAGATTGTCGCCATCAGCGGTTCGGCAACCGCCGACGTCATGTCGACACGCGCCACCCGGCGCTCGGGATCCAGGCGGACCAGCAGCGCCACACAGCGGCGGCAGAAGCCGCAAGTACCGTCGTAGAGAAGGACGGGGCGGCGGGCGGCGTTCTCGGTTTGCTCAGTCATGCTTGAAGTGTAAGGCGAACGGACCAGTCGCAGCCGTTAGCTCCTCTGCGGCGGAGATGCCGGAGTCGGC
>WTFW01000084.1 GCA_011523785.1 Chloroflexota bacterium
CGCTGGGCGGCGCTGACGGCGGGGCAGGACGGCGGGGAGTTTGTGACCGAGCCGGCGGAAGTAACAGGCGACAGTTTGTGCCTGAACGTGGACGGGGAGTTCGGGGACGTGCGGGTGGCGGTGCTCGATGCGTATGGAGGCGTGCTGGAGGGGTACGGGCATGAGGAGGCCGTGCCCATTGAACGCGACGCGATCGAAGCGCGGGTTCGGTGGGCGTCGGGCGACTCACTCACGGCCCTGCGTGGCCGTCGTGTGCGCCTGTGGGTCACGGCGGCGCGGGCCAGCGTGTACGGCTACAGGTTCGACTAGCCGGGGATTGCCAACCGACGCGGATGCCCTAACATAAGGGCGAGTGGCGTTGCGACCTCGCCGGGAAGGCCGGTGGGCGAGGTTCGGCCTCCGGGGAGCGTGGAGCCATATCACGCCAAGCGTTGAACACGAACAACCGTAGTTCACGACGGGCCTTTCTTGGCCGCCTCTCGGTGGCGATTGGCGCGGCCGTGGGCGCAGGGGCCGGCGTGGTGCGAGCCGATCCTGCGACCCCGGATGTTCCGGTTCCCGCCATCTATCTGCGCGAGACCGGCCATCACGTGGGCGGGCCATTCCTGGCCTGGTGGCTGCAATATGGCCGCGAAGAGGGCCTTGGCTGGCCGATAACCGAGCAGTTGGACGTGGGCAACCGCCGCGTGCAGTACTTCGAACGGGGCGCGCTGGCGCTGGCGCCGACTTCGCGCGATCCGCTGGGGGTCGTGCCGGTCAACCTGGGTCGCCCCTACGTCAGCCGTTCGTCCGCGCCGCAGCCGGAGGGGCAGTTCGCCCACTTCTTTCCCCAGACGGGTCAGGGCGTGCATCCGGCCGTGTGGCCGTTTCACCGCGAGAACGGCGGGGTCTACCGGTTCGGGTATCCGCTGGGACCGGCGGTGGTCGGCGACGGCGGGCTCTGGCAGGTGTTCGAACGAGCGGTGCTGTCCGAGAGCGGCGGGCGCGTGACCGACCTGCGGTTGGGCCTGATGGAAGCGGAGCGGCTGCGTTTGCCGACCGAGCCGGCGACGCGTGCCCGACACGCACCGATCGTGGACCTGGCCGCGCTGGACCCGGTATACGGGCCGCTGGCCGACCGCCGCGCCACGGTGGACCTGACGCGTCAGGTTGTGACGTTCTTCGACGGAGACGAGCCGGTGCGGATGGCGGCCACGTCAACCGGCATCTATCCGGACTTCACCCCGGCCGGCCGCTATCGGGTCTTCGTCCGCGTGCCGCGCGCGCGCATGATTTCCAACGGCAGTACCAGCGCCGTCTACGACCTGGACGACGTCTTGCACATCCAATACTTCACGGAAAGCTGGATCGGGTTTCATTACGCCTACTGGCACAGCGAGTTCGGCACGGCGCGCAGCGCGGGTTGCGTGAATCTTCGGTTGCACGACTCGCAGTGGGCGTGGGACTTCTGCGACCACGGGACGCAGGTGGTCGTTCACTACTAGTCCGCAACGACCAGGTTGAGTGGCGACGTGCGGATTCGGCGGTTTCGCAGCGCACCTATGATGGCGGTGCCAGGGAGTCCGACGTATCGGTGAATCCGTGACCGCAGCCCGCCAGAGCGACCCACCCACGTCGTCCGTGATGTTCGTCTGCGTACATAACGCCGCGCGCAGCCAGATGGCCGCGGGCCTGCTCCGAGCGGCCGGCGGCGGGATTCGCGTCATGTCCGCCGGTACCGCTCCAGGCGAACGTGTCAATCCGCTGGCGGTGCAGGCCATGCAGGAGATCGGCATTGACATTAGCGAGGCGTCGCCGTCGCCTTTGACAACCGACGACGTGGCCGCGGCTGATGTTTGCATCACGATGGGTTGCGGCGATGCGTGTCCGCCGGTGCCGGGGACGGAGTACCGGGACTGGCCGGTGGACGATCCGTCCGGTCAACCGATCGAGGTGGTGCGCCGCGTTCGGGACGACATTGCGGAGCGGGTGCGCGAACTGGCGGCGGAGTTGGCGCCGGGCGCCACGGGGTGAGTCGAAACTGGCTCCTGGCCGGGCTGGCGTCGGCGCTGATCGCGGCGGCCATCGTCGTGCTTGCGATCGACGTTGACGAGGCGACGCTGGAATCGCCGCCCACGGGACCGACGCCGACGCCCGAGGAACGGACGGCGCGCATGATGCGCACGTTTGTGTCGCGAGTGATTGAGCAGGAATTGCGACCGCGCGTGGGAGACCTGGAGGGCACGCGGGTCGTAGACGGCAGCGGCGGCACGGCCACGGTGAGTCGAATCATCGAGGGCGGCAGCGTTGAGTTGCGCATCGCGTTCGATGCGTACGTGCTGCTGCTGGACCCCAACGTGACCGTTGAAAACGAGATTCAAGCCGACGGCACGGTGAGCTACACGCTGGGCGGCGACGACGCGGCGTTGCGAGTGCGTGGAACCGATGTCCGCATCGCGGTGCTGGACGCGGAGGGACGAAACCCGGGCGGTGACGCCGCGGGGCGCTTCACGTTTGACCTGAGCGGCGCCGACATTGCGGGGCTGGCCGGCGAAGCGGTGCGGAACGAGGAGGAGCGGCTGGAGATTCGGCCCGCGACGCCGGCGCCCTAGTCCTCCACTAACTGCCCGCCGGCCTGCAGGACGCGCCAGAAGGCGTAGTCGGCCTGATGGACGATCTGGTTGAGGAGGCTGCGCTGCAGGAGTTCGCCTTCGCCGGAGTGGCCGCCGGCCACGTGGGCGACTTCCTCGGGCAGGCCCACGGTCAGGCAGATGTGCACGCCGTATCCGGGATGGCGGATGGAGGGCCAGCCAGTGCGGCCGCGCTCAGCGGCCCAGCGGGCCTGGTTTTCGGGATCGAACTCCCAGGGCTTGCCGACGTCGTGGCAGAGGGCGGCGGCAATCAGCAGGTCGCGGTCGTACTCCAGTCCGGGGAAGAGACTGCCGAGCTCGTCGGCAATGGCGACGGCGAGGCGGGTGACGCCGCGGATGTGGTCGGTCTGGGTGCCGTCTTCGAGCGGCGGGGTGTCGGGGTTGCCGGAGCCGCGGATGTCGGCAATGGCGCTAAAGGAGCTCTGGGAGAGGGCCAGCGCCCAGGCTTCCACGACCCTGGTCGCCAGATCCGCGTCTTCAATCCACTCGACTTCGGGCAACTCGGCCCGCACTCGCGCGCGTTGCGTCTCGTCAACGGTCACGATGCACTCTCCAGGTACGGGTGGGCAGGAATCAAGTGTATTCCCGACGCTCGGCCCGGCGGCGTGGTCGTGCCTAGCTGATCTGGTAGACGAGCGTCTGCACGTGAATCAGGTCGTCGCTGATGACGAAGGTGTCCACGCCCTGGGCGGTACGCCCGTCCTCGTGGGTACCCGACCAGGTGAGCAGCACGGCGTCGCCCTCCACGGTTACGGATTCCTGCTGTGCCGCGAACCCCGCGAGGTCGGCGAAGAGCGCTTTGAAGAAGGCGCGACAGCCAGCGTGACCGATGTGCACCTGGTTGGGCTGCATGAGCCGAGCGTCGGCCGCATAGTCGGCGGCGATGGCGTCAAAATCGCCGGACTGCACCGCGTCCCAATGTCGTTGAAATACCGCTTCGGGGTTCGCCATGAGTTCACGCTCCAGCAGAGGCCAGCACCGGATACCGTACGGCATTTTCGCGCGGGCGGATCGTGCAAGCCTCGGCGACGGGCTGGGTGGAGGTCAGCGCCCGCCGCCGGGCTGAAGCGCCCGTCTTCGCAATCAGGCCAATTGGTCTACCGGGCGACCACTAGATCCCTTCGTACCAGCCCACGCCGAACAGCAGATTGCCGACCCGAACCGTCCACGAGTGCTTGAGCGCGTCCTGGCGCGTTTCCGGGTGCGTAAACAGGTAGCTCACCCAGGCGCCGCCGCTCTCTTCGGTTATGGCGGCGAAGGCTTCACCGTAGTTGAAGCCCCGGGCGTCAATGCGTTCGCGGGTCTTGCCGACGATGTCCGGGCGATTGGCGTTGGCAATCGAGTAGAGCACGCCGGCGCGGTCTTCAAGGACGAATACGTACCAGGGGCCGTCCGCGCTCTGCGGCGTGTTGTAGAAGGCCAGCGTTTCGTCCGTGCCCAGCGATGCGTGGAGGCTGACCGCCCGCTGCACCAGGGCCTGGGCATAGCCGGCCGGATCGGCCTTTGACGGGCCCGCCTCGTACCAGCCGGAGCCGAAGACCAAACCGTCGTGTCGGACGGCCCAGGAATGCTTGGTCTGGGTTTCGCCGGTCGCGGTGTTCACCCACGTGTAGGACGTCCAGGCGCCCATGGGCGTGGCGTCGGCCACCACCTGGAGGCCCGTGGGGTAGCCGTCCGGACCCAGGACATCGCGCGCATGGAGATCGACGATTGAAGGGGTCGGCGCGTGGCCGACGAGCACATCGTTCTCGTCGAAGATGAAGACGTACCACGGCCCGTCAATGCTCTCCGCTGAGTTGTAGTACTCGAGCGTGGCCTGGAGACCCTGCGTGTTGTAGCGGTCGATGGCGCGCTCGACGAAGGCCTGCGTGTAGGCGGCGGGATCAGACCTGGAGGGAAGCTGGAAGGGACGCGCGCCGAACCGGAAGCCGGAGTCTCGATGGTCGCTCCGGCAGGCGGCCTCGGCTCCGTCGCCGTGGACGCGCTGGTAAATGCCGACGTTGTGGTCGTTACCCCGGCCGGCCTCGATAAGGTCGTTGAGTTCGACGCAGCTTGTCGGCCACTGGGCCAGTGCCCCGGAAACGGTTATGCCAAGGAGCGAGACGACGCTGATGATTGCCAGAACTACGCGCTTCATTCGTTACCTCTCCGCCCGCGAAGCCTGATCGAATATAGGCCACAAGATGCGGGACCGAGCGCCTGGGACGGCTGCCAGGGCCCGCCGGGCTGCGCGTTGCCCGCGCTCAGCCGCCGTCCCTGGTCCCGAAGTCGCGCCAGCCCCAGTCCAGGCGCAGGCGCGGCATCGGGAAGTCAACGTACCAGCGGATGCTGATGGGTTCGCGGTCCTGGCCGAGGAAGGCGTGGAAGAGAGCGGCGCGTCCGGGGACCTCGTTCACGATGCGGATGGGGGTGATGTCGTGGAAGCGGCCCGGGTCTTCGTTGGCGGCCAGGTAGTCGAGGAATTGCTGCTCGAAGGCCTCGGCGTCGTTGGGCCGGATAGCGGCCAGGTCCAGGGACTCGTGCTGGTTCCAGGCTGGGAGACCACGGTCGGCGTCGGGGCTGCCGGCGCGGCAGGTGATCCAGATGGGGGTGCTCCAGGCGAACTCGCCGTCGGTCTGCCGCAGGCGGACGTAGTAGGCGGCCTCAGGGAGAGGCGACGCATCCTCGAACTCGAGCGTGGCGTCCAGCGCGTTGGGGCGCCACGCGGCCAGGGCGCGGTCGTTGCGGATCAGATCGATCCGTTCGATCCGGGCGCAGGCGTGGGCGGTGATGGATATGCGGGGCGTTTCGTCGATTTCGATTTCGCTGCCGGACGGATGACCGTTGGCAGTCACGTCCAGGATGATGCGGGTGCCCGTGGTGGCATAGGTGCGGCGACTCATCACCGCGTCCCAGATAGCATGGCGCTCGCAGCGGGCGGCGCGCACGGCGGCCACGGGGCCGCAGCCGATGGCGCAGTCGCGGATGTTCAGGTGGTTGCCGAAGCGTCCGCGGTAGTGGTGCGCGGCCATGGGCGCGGCTAGCAGGGGCAAGTGGGTGTCGCCGGAGGCGATCACGGCGGGGCGGTGGCCGTGGCGCAACGCGCGTTGCAGCAGCCACTCGCCTGCGCCGTGCCCGCTGGAGACTTCGACCACCGGCTCGCGGGCCGTAGGGTAGGCGTCCCAGTCGGCCGGGCCGCCGCCGACGTGGGCTTCCAGCAGGACATCGTCGCGGTCGCCATAGGTTTCCACCAGGTAATCCATGTCCGACCAGGTGGGCGCGTGGCGCTCCGCCCAGTCCCTATAGACGACGTTGCGGTCACCGCCCACGTTGGGGTGGGCTTCGCCGGCCAGGTACGGCACGTAGGTTCCGGGTTCGTCGTTGGCGCGGTAGGCGGCCTGGTGGGCTTCCCATACCGCGGGCCGGTGCGTCTGGTCGGGCGGCGCCATCGGGCCGGGCGCCGCGAAGTCGAGCCGGGCCTGACCGCGCGCCTGGGCGTGGCGGCCCGCGGGGTGCAGGACGGGCGTGGGGTCGTCCATGAGGCTCATGCTGATGTCGCCCCAGCTATGGGAGTGCAGGTCGCCCCAGAGGATGAGCGACTCCGGGTTGGGCTGGACGAGCAGCGGGTTGCCCAGGGTGGACAGCCCGTGGTTGCGGTCGTGCGCCTCGATCCGGATCAGGCCGGGTTGCTGAGCTTTGACGCCCTGGATGATGGCGAGGCCCTGGTTGTCCGGTCCGAACGTGATCTGAGGCGGCAAGCCGTCCAGTGACGACGTGGCATCGCGGAGGTCCACGGTTCCCGCGTATTGCGTGCAAACGTTGTGGTTGCGGTCGTAAACGGCCAGGTGCAGGGCGAACGGCTGGCCGGGTTGGGCGATGGAGGGTCCCAGGAGGCGCAGCAGCGCTGGTTCGGGGTCCGACGTCACGTGGACGCGAACCTCGCCCGCGGCAAGTTGCCGGTAGGCCAGACCGCCGCTGCGATCCGCCGATACGACGATGCGGCCCTGGCAGACCACGTCATAGACCTCGCTGCCGGGGCCGCCCTGGCTGGTGTCGCCGATCAGCAGGCGCAACTCGTCGCCCGGGGCCAGGCTTCCGCGATCGACGACGATGCGGGCAAACGAAGGCCAATGCGCCTGGTTGAGCTCATTGAGTTCCAGCCGCACGCCGGCGGCGGTTGCGGCGTGCAGCGTTACGTAGTCGCGGCCGCGCGGGCGGGTGTTCTGCACGCTGTGGGAAAGCAGGAACCCGTGGCGCTCGAACAGGAAGCCGCCGCCCGCCGCGACGGGAGCCTCGACGATGATCCGGAACTCCCAGGTCCCCACGGCCCCCGCGGTGAGCCCCAGGTCGCCGCCACGGACCGTCGGACCGCTCGCCGGTTGAAACCTGGCCTCAAGGCGGCCCGGATCGTTCCCGCCGCGAGACCGAAACGGCAGTGTCCGGGGAGCCGCCGTCGTCAAGAGTCCTTCCGCGCCAGCCTCTTGAGGCGCTCGCCGCTGGCGGCCACTTTCTCGAAAGCCGCGGCCACTTGCTCGACCCAGGCATCGGACGGATCGACCGGGGTGGGAAGCCAGACACAGGTGGCGTTGAGGCGTTCGCTGACCGGCAGGGACCCCGGGCCGAAGGGTGGCCGAACGTCGGCCGGCAGGTCGCCCCAGGGACCGCCAAGGCCTTCGAACGGGAAGTCGCCAAAGAGCGGCTGGAGGTGCATGGCGCCGTAGAGCGCCGACGGCTGGTCGGGGTGGATGCCGACGCCTTCGGCGGCCAGCGCGTCCAGGATGGCCCGGATGGGCGCGCCGATTTCCTCGGCATCGATGCGGGCGGCGTAGAGCAGGTAGCCGCCGCGTTCGGCGTTGGCGTAGGGCCGCTGCGGGTAGATCCCGGGGACATCGTCCAGCAAAGCGTCGAGGCGAGCGAACCAGCGCGCCCGGCGCTCGTTGAGATCGGGCAGCCGCTCAAGGCCGGCGCGGGCCAGGGCGATGCCGAGGGGATTGGCGCGGTATTTGACGCCCAGGCCGATGCGACCCAGGTCGCGCAGGGCCTCGGTTTGCAACAGCTGGTTGACGCGGCCGTAGTGGCCCAGCGCCGCCATGCGGTCGTAGAGGTTCGGGTCGTTCGTCGTTGCCACTCCGGCTTCCACGCCGCTGATCGGCTTGCTGGCCTGCATGCTGAAGCAGCCGATGTGCCCGACCGACCCGACCTGCCGGCCGCGCCAGGTGGCGCCGTGGGCGTGCGAGGCGTCTTCGATCAGCGTGATGTCGGTGCCGTCCACGATGTCCAGCAGCGCGTCAAGGTCGGCCGGATTCCCATAAACGTGGGTGGCGACGATGGCGCAGGTGCGGTCGGTGAGCTTGCGGCGCACGTCCGCCGGGTCGATGCAGAAGGTCTCGGGATCGGCGTCGGCGAAGACCGGCGAGGCGCCGCAGTGCAGGGACGGCGAGATGGAGGCGTGCCAGGTAACCGAGGGCACGATGACTTCGCGACCAAGCGACGCGCCGGCGGCGAACATGGCCGAATGCAGCGCGGCCGTGCCGTTGCAGACGGCCAGGGCGAAGCGGGCGCCGACGAACTCGCGGAACTCGGCCTCGAACTTCTCGATCTCGTCGTAAACGGCCGAGCCGGCTTCCAGCGCGCCGTTGACCAGGCTGCGCTCGCGCTCGGTGACCGGCTCCCAGCGGTCGTCGATGGGCGCGGTTACGGCGGGCTGGCCGGCTTCGATGGCGAGTTGACGGTCCATGGTGAACTGCCGAGGGCGGCAAGGCGCCTGAGTATCTTCAGCGCCTGCCGCGGTGTCGAATTGGCGGGCGTCGAGAACGTCCCGTCTACTCCAGCGACGACCCCAGGATCTCTTCGGCCTGTTGCGCGCGGAAGTCGACCAGCTTCTGGCGGAGATCGGCGTCGCCCAGGGCCAGGATTTCGACGGCCAGCAGGGCCGCGTTGACGGCGCCGGCGCTGCCGATCGCCAGGGTGGCGACCGGAATGCCGCGCGGCATCTGGGCCATGGCCAGCAGCGAGTCCAGGCCGTCCAGTGACCAGGCTTGCATGGGCACGCCCAGCACGGGCAGCACCGTGTGCGCGGCCACCACGCCGGCCAGGTGCGCGGCACCGCCGGCGGCGGCGATCAGGACGCGCATTCCGCGCTCGTCGGCCGTGCGCGCCCACTCGGCCGTCTCGTCCGGCGTGCGGTGGGCGGAGAGCACGCGCACCTCGTAGGGCACGCCAAAGTCGCGCAGGGTCGAGGTCGTGCGCTGCATCACGTCCCAGTCGGATGTGCTGCCCATCACGATGCCGACCCGCGGGGTGTCGTTGGAATCCGTCATGGCCGTTTCACTCCTTTAGGCCTGCGAGTACGCCGCCGTGCCGTCGAATGTGCAGAGGTTCTCGGTCTTGATGAAGTCGAGGCCCGCCCCGCCGATGCGGCCAAGCAGCGCAACGATCTCGGCATGGTCGATAGCCGCGCCGTCGGCGCCCATGAAGCGCGCGCGCCAGTGGTCCACCATCAGGCCGCCGCCCATGGCCCGCGGCCAGACGATCGCGCCGCGGTTGCTGATCATCTTCAGGCTGAGACCGTTGCCCGCAATCGCCTGCAGGCGCGCCGCCAGGTCCGCCGCCGTGCCGTCGCTCCAGTCCAGGAACACATCCACGCCCACGGTCTGCTTCACGGGCTCCGATTCGCGTTGGCTGGCCTGGATGATCGGCATCGGGCCACCGATCCCGAAGACCGCCGGGCGCAGGGTCCTGGGCATTTCGCCCAGGCGGTCGGCCACGGCCTGCCCGAACTCGCGCGTGCCGACCTTGGCCGTGCTGTGGGCGTCGCTGTGGATGTCGTAGGTGTGCACGCCGTCTTCCAGCGTCCGCAGCCAGGCGTTCTGCACGCGCGCCGCCACCTCGGCCTGGCCGATGTGATCCAGCATGAGAATGCCGGCCGTGAGCAGGCCGGAGGGGTTGGCCAGGTTCTGACCGGCCCTCCGCGGCGCCGAGCCGTGCACCGCCTCGAACATCGCGGCGCTGTCGCCAATGTTCGCCGCGCCGGCCAGGCCCACCGACCCGGCAATCTGCGCCGCTACGTCCGACAGGATGTCGCCGTAGAGGTTCGGCAGCACCACCACGTCAAACATCTCGGGCGTGTCGGCCAGCTTGGCGGCGCCGATATCAACGATCCAGTACTCGTTCTCCAGGTCCGGATAGTCTGCCGCCACCTCGTCGAAGACTTCGTGGAAGAGGCCGTCCGACATCTTCATGATGTTGTCCTTGGCGAAGGCGGTCACTTTCTTGCGGCCGTGATGCAGGGCGTACTCGAAGGCGAAGCGAATGACGCGCTCGGAACCCGGCCGGGTGATCAGCTTCAGCGACTGCATCACGTCGGCCGTGTGCCGGTGCTCGATGCCGGCGTAGAGGTCTTCCTCGTTCTCGCGCACCAGCACCACGTCCATGTCCGGGTGATGCTTGGTTTCCACGTAGGGGTGATAAGTCACCGCCGGCCGCACGTTGGCGTAGAGCCCCAGGGCAATGCGCGTGGCCACGTTCAGGCTCTGGTAGCCACGCCCCTGCGGCGTGGTGATGGGGCCTTTCAGAAAGACCCGCGTGCGGCGGATGGACTCCCAGGCCGCGTCGTCGATGCCGGCCGGGTTGCCACGCAGGTAGACCTGCTCACCGATGTCGATGGTCTCGATTGCAAGCTGCGCGCCCGCCTTGTCCAGGATCTCCAGGACGATGGGCATGATCTCGGGGCCGATCCCGTCGCCATGCGCGACGGTGATGGGGGTTGCGGGCGGCATGCAGCGCTCCAGTCAGGCGGCCAGGTCGTTGGCCGCGGTAAGTGTAAGTCGGGTCATTCGAGGGCTGAGGGTCAGAGGGCTTGACTCGCGGGCGTTCAGGCGAAGCGCAGCGTGGGGTCGGTGCGGCAGTGGCGGATCCACTCGTCGAAGGCCGCCATGAACTCGCGCATCCGCTCCAGCAGGTCGTCGTCCGTCACGTTGCCGTCGGGATCCTGGCGCCGGCGCGACCGCACCAGCTGCAATTCGGGGTCGATCATCACCCGCATGCTGTTGTGCAGGGCGATCTGGCGCATGTGCATCTGGGCGCGCACCGTGCCCTGGCGCCCGCCGACGCCCATAATGGCGGCCGGCTTGCCGTCCAGCGGCGAGGGACCGCGCGAGGCCCAGTCGAAGGCGTTCTTCAGCACGCCTGTAATCGAGTAGTTGTACTCGGGCGTCGCGAACAACAGCCCGTCGGCCGCTTCGATAGCGCTGCGCAGGGCGACGACCGGCTCGGGAGTCCCCATCTCCTCAACGTCCGCGTTGAAGAGCGGGAGGTCGTGCAGCGGGAAGGTCGTCATCTCCATGTCCGGCGGGAGCACCGAGGCGGCCGCGCGCAGCAGGCCGCTGTTGAACGAGGCGCGTCGCAGACTGCCCGAGATTCCAAGGACTTTGATCACGTCGGCCACCGGCGGGTCTCCTCAAGGATCATGCGTGGGCGCACCGAGACTCCCGGCCCCGGTCGCGAAATCGAATGCGGCGATTGAGCTACGACGCCGGCTCCACCGTCACGCCATGCAGGTCCTCCAGCGGGCGGATGATGGCGGAGGTGTTCTGGCCGCCGTAGCCGCGCGCCTGGGCTTCCTTGTAGAGCTCGTTGACGGTGCTGGTGACGGCCAGGCGCACGCCGGTCAGCTTGCCCAGGTCGGCGGCCAGCTGCTGGTCCTTGGCGTGCAGGTCCAGCGCGAACATGGCATCGAAGTTTCGCGCCAGCACGCTGTCTTTGACCATGCGCTCGTGGCCGGGGCTGGCGGCGGTGGCGCTTTGCAGGGTTTCGTACATGGCGGCCGGGTCGATGCCGTACTTGACCGCCGCCACGTAGGCCTCGGAGATCACGGCGTTGGTGGCGGCGCCGATGAGGTTGTTACAGAGCTTGACCACGCTGCCGCTGCCCGACGCCCCGAAGTGGCGGATGTTGGCGCCCACGGCGTCAAAGACGGGTCCGCCGCGCTCGAAGTCGCCGGCCTCGCCGCCCACCATGATGGCCAGCGTTCCGGCCTCCGCGCCCCAGACGCCGCCGCTGATCGGCGCGTCCAGGTAACCGCAGCCCTTGCCAGCCGCCGCGTCGCTGATGCGCTGCGAGGTGTCGGGCCCGTTGGTGCTGAAGTCGATCCAGAGCTGGCCTTCGCTGGCGCCCTCGATCACGCCGTCCTGGCCCAGAAAGATCTCCTCGCAAACCGGCGGGATCGGCAGGCAGGCGCAAACCACGTCCACGCTCGCCGCCATCTCGGCGGGACTGCTGGCGGCCTCGCCCCCGGCGGCCACGAAGTCGTCCACCTTCCCGCGGCTGCGGTTGTGCACGACGACGTCAAATCCGGCCGATCGCAGGTTCCGGGCCATTGGCAGGCCCATGGCTCCCAGTCCAATAAATCCGACTCTCATGGCGTGTGCCTCGTTGCGCTGGTCAGGCCTTCAGCTTGCCACTCTCGGCCGCGAGCCGCCCGCAGGATCAGGGCGTGGGCCGGCCCGTGATCTGGCGGCCGATGCGGGCCAGCTCCTCGCCGCCGCTGACGATCTGCGCGCCGACGTTGTGCAACAGGTGGCGGATGCGAGCCTCGTCGTCCAGGTTCGGATCCGCCCAGCTGCAGAGAAAGGCCAGCCCCTCGGCTTCGCAGGCCGCCTGGATGGTGTTGCGGGCGTGATCCATCTCCGGCGTGTAGGGCGGATCGTGCCAGTTGGGGTTGCCGTGCGAGACGCCCATGTCGCCGGGGCCCCATTCGCTGAAGAACAGGCCGGGGACGGCCGTCATTTCGAAGGCTTGCTCCATGCCGTGGCGGTCCTCGATCTTCAGGCCCAGGATCAGTTCGCCCTCGGGGTTCAGGGGCCACGGGTCGGCCTTGCGGATGTAGTCCATGGGATCCAGGCCCCAGATATCCGCCGCGACGCCCTGGCCGCCCATGCCCCGGGTGCCCTCGCCCAGGCCCTCGCCGACGCCCACCGTGGCGTGCGGATACCGGACCGCTTCCACGAAGGCGCGCACCGCCTCCGGCGTTCGCGCGTGGCAGAGCACCAGGCCGTGCACGCCGGTCGCCAGGATGTGCCGGATCTGCCAGTCGTTGGCCCGCACCACGTCTTCGGAAAGCCCGTTCACGGGCAGCGTGCACAAGACCGTCGGTGTGCGGTGCCCGCTGGGTGTCGGTCCGGCGTCGCGCAGCCCCTGCATGAAGTCCACCAGCCCGCGCGTGTCCAGCCCGTGGTGCTCGAACTCCACCAGGATGAAGTCGGCAAAGGTGTCGACCATCTCGCGGCCGCGCTCGTAGGTCAGGCGCTCGGACATGCCGGTGTAGTAAATCGGCTCGCCGGCCTCGCGGAGCTCGATGCAGCGATTGATGCGGGGCGCGTCAGCCATCGGTCGTGTCCTTCCCGGCAAGCAGCGCGCGGGCGGCGCGTACCACGATGCCCGCCATGTCCGCACAGTTTGCCCGGTATTCGTCGGTGCCGGGGCGTTTGGGCAATCGTTGTTTCGGTACGAAGCAAGACTGCCGAACGCGCAGTTCAAGGCTGCCTAGTCATCGAGTCTCGCGTGGCGGCGGAAGTGCAGCGGACAGAAGTGATCCGCCTATACTGGACTCGCCGGCTCGTTGGATGTGCCAGCGGTGGCGCGGCATGGTGAGGTCGTGAGCTCAGACGCCGAACGTCTCAGTCGTCTTGAGGGCGCATACGAGCATCTGGCAACCAAGGCCGATGTCGCGAATCTGAAATCCGACATCGCACAGCTTGAGGCGCGGCTCACCGCTGCAATGACGTCGCAGACTCGCTGGCTTGCTGGCTTCGTGCTGGCCGCCGCCGCTGCGGCCGCTGGCGTGATTATCGCGGTGGACCAGCTCGCGGGCTAGCTCGCCGCCGAGGGTCCCGTAAGCAGCGCGCGGGCGGCGCGTACGACGATGCCTGCCATGTCGGCACAGTTTGCCCGGTATTCGTCGGTACCGAAGATGTTGGGCCAGTCGCGGCGGTAGACGAGGTCGCTAACCGTCAGAATAAGCCCCAGGTCGGCGCCCCGGAACTCCGTGACAATCATCAGGGCCGACGCCTCCATGTCCACGCCCAGCACGCCGTCCTGACCGTAGCGTTGGACCTTCCCTGTGAACTCCCGGTACGGCGCGTCGGTGCTCCAGACGCGGCCGGCGTGGGATGCGTGCGTGCTGCTCTGGGCGGCTTCGATCAACGCCTGGGCGGCCGGTCCGTTGGCTCGGGCCGGGTAGTCGGGCGGCTGGTAGTGATGCGAGGCGCCTTCTTCGCGCAAGCCGCTGGTGGCAATGACATAGTCGCCAACCTGGATGCCCGGCTTGAGGGCGCCGGTGGCTCCCGCGATCAGGAAGGTGCGCGCGCCCAGCGCCATCAGCTCTTCCAGGGTCATGACGGAGCGCGCGCTACCCACCGGGATGCGCGCCACGCCGATGGGGTGGCCGTCCAGTTCGCCGATGCGCAGGCCGGGGCGCACCATTCCGGCCTCCTCGGCGGCTCGGTTAATGGTCTTCGGTCCTTGCAAGCCAAGGCGAACGTCGGACTCGGCTGCGCCCACGGCGTCGGCAATCGGATCGACCATGAGGTTGATGAACCCGCCGATAACCAGCGCCGGGCAGTTCTCGTTGGGGTCGCGGCCGCGGCGCTCGGCGTACTCGCGGACGTGCGACTCCGGATCGATGACAGGCGTGGCGTCGCCGTGCGCGTTGAGCCAGTCGGGTGGTGAGGTTGACATCGGAGCGGCGCGTCAGGGGTCGGGCGAAGCCAGACCCCTGGAAACGCCTACCTGTCGATCACTTCAGGTCGAAGCGATCGAGATTCATCACCTTGTCCCAGGCGGCCACGAAGTCGCCGACGAACGCGTCCTGCCCGTCGTCCGAACCGTAGACCTCCGCCAGGGCACGAAGCTCGGAGTTGGATCCGAAGGCCAGGTCCACGCGCGTGCCGGTCCACTTGACCGCGCCCGTTGCCTGGTCGCGGCCCTCGAACGCGTCGCCCGACGCCTGCCAGGCGGTGCTCGGGTCCAGCAGGTTCACGAAGAAGTCGTTGGTGAGTGCGCCCGGCCGGTCGGTAAACACGCCGTGCTGGGACTGCCCGCTGTTGGCGCCAAGGGCGCGCAGGCCGCCCACCAGCGCCGTCATCTCGGGAGCCGTCAGCGTCAGCATGTAGGCCCGCTCCACCAGCAGCTCTTCGGCGTTGCCGTCCTGACCCGCCTGCAGGTAGTTGCGGAACCCGTCCGCCGTGGGTTCCAGGACGGCGAACGACTCCGCGTCGGTCCAATCCTCCGTGGCGTCGGTGCGACCGGGGGCAAACGGGACCTCCACCTCGTGGCCGGCATCCTTCGCGGCCTGCTCGACCCCGGCGCATCCCGCCAGCACGATCAGGTCGGCCAGCGACACCCGCGTGTCGCCGGACTGCGAGCCGTTGAACTCCGCCCGGATGCTCTCCAGCGTCTCCAGCACGCCGGCGAGCTGGGCCGGGTCGTTGACCTCCCAGTCCTTCTGCGGCGCCAGGCGCACGCGCGCCCCGTTGGCGCCGCCACGCTTGTCGGTGCCGCGGAACGAGGCGGCTGAGGCCCAGGCCGTCGAAACCAGCTGGGATGCGGACAGGCCGGAGGCCAGCACTCGCCCCTTCAGGTCCGCAATGTCCGCCGCGTTGATCAAGTCGTGGTCGACGGCGGGGACCGGGTCCTGCCACAAGAGGGCCTCGTCCGGTACCAGCGGACCCCGATAGCGGCTGCGCGGGCCCAGGTCGCGGTGCAGCAGCTTGAACCACGCCCTGGCAAACGCGTCTTCGAGCAGCGCGGGATCATTCAGGAACCGCGTCGAAATCTCGGCGTAGGCCGGGTCCACCCGCAGCGACAGGTCCGTCGTCAGCATCATCGGCGCGTGCTTCTTGGACGGGTCGTGCGCGTCGATCACGGTGGCCGCGGCGGCCGCGTTCTCCGGCTGGTACTGCGACTTGCCGGCCGGGCTCTTGGTCAGCTCCCACTCGTGCTCATACAGGTTCTCAAGGAAGTTGTTGTCCCACTTGACGGGATTGTCGGTCCAGGCGCCCTCGAGGCCGCTGGTGATGGTGTCGTTGGCCTTGCCGCTGGCGTAGTCGCTGGTCCAGCCCAGGCCCTGCTCATAGAGGTCGGCGCCCTCCGGGTCGGGGCCGACGTGCGACTCGGCGCCCGCGCCGTGCGCCTTGCCGAAGGTGTGGCCGCCCGCGATCAGCGCCACGGTCTCCTCGTCGTTCATGGCCATGCGCTTGAAGGTCTGGCGGATGTAGCGCGCCGCCAGGGCCGGGTCCGGGTTGCCGTTGGGCCCCTCCGGGTTCACGTAGATCAGGCCCATGTGGTCGGCGCCGTAGGGACCCTCGATCTCGCCCTCGGCATCATGCCGCTCGTCGCCCAGCCACTCGCCTTCCGCCCCCCAGTCGGTGTCGTCGGCTTCCCAGACGTCCGGCCGCCCAAAGGCGAACCCGAAGGTCTTGAAGCCCATCGACTCCAGGGCGCAGTTGCCGGTGAAGATCAGCAGGTCGGCCCAGGACAGGCTGCGGCCGTACTTCTGCTTGATCGGCCACAGCAGGCGTCGCGCCTTGTCCAGGTTGGCGTTGTCGGGCCAGCTGTTGAGCGGTGCAAAGCGTTGGTGACCCGAGCCCCCGCCGCCGCGGCCGTCGCTGATGCGGTAGGTGCCGGCCGCGTGCCAGGTCATGCGGATGAAGAGCGGGCCGTAGTGGCCGTAGTCCGCCGGCCACCAGTCCTGCGAGGTCGTCATGACCGCTTCGATGTCGCGCTTCAGCGCCTCGACGTCCAGCGACTCGACCGCCTTGCCGTAATCGAAGTCGCCACCCATCGGATCCGAAAGGGAAGAATTCTGGCGGAGCGGCTTCAAACTCAACTGCTCCGGCCACCAGTACTGGTTGTCGCTCATATCGCCCTTCGTCCCCGTTTGCCCCAGGGCCCCGCGCCCCGGCGGTCAAGCTGTTTCTCCAGCATTCTAATCGCGGCGAGGCTATCGAGAATCCACGCGCGGACACAGGCAAGCTGGTGAGTTGCCGCGTCGAGAGCATCGATCGCCTGTGGAGGGTCGGACAGCGCGTGCGCTGATGCGATGATGCTGACATGCGAACGACCGTAACCATTGATGACGACGTCATGGCGGAGGCGCGGGCCCTGGCTGCGCGCAAGCGAATCAGTCTCGGCAGCGCCCTGTCGGAGCTGGCGCGGCGCGGATTCAGGAACGTGCCAGCGGGAGTGGACAGCGGAGACGGCAGCCTCTTCGCCGTGCCCCCCGACGCCCAGCCCATCACCAGCGAGGACGTATACCAGGCGCTATGTGACTGACCGTGTCATGTGGCGTCCGAGCATCTACCCTGAACGGTCCTTGTGACACGGTTGGCTAAGGACGGAAGAACGAAACGCTCTGAAGCCTGTGGTCCAGATCAGGCTGCGCAGCGGAAGTGACTCACTTACGCCGGAATGGACCCCGGGACCGCGTGCACTGAGACCTCGACCGAATCACCAGCCGGATCGGTCGAAGGACGCGGCTTCGGAAGTGGAAGACCCTGTCGGAGCATTCCGTCGAAGTGGAATGCCAGGGCATCGGCCATGTTCTGACGGCACTCATCCTCCGTAGCTCCGGTCGCAACGCAGCCGTCGACATCTGGGGAATACGCCGAGAAGTTCGGCGACCCCCGCTCGATTTCAATTCGGTAGCGCATGTCGGTCCCCTTAGAGGCCAGCCTGACGCTTGATGCTGGCCCATGTTTTCGGATGAAGTTCGTCAGACAGATTTCCGGCAATCGTCACGGTGCCAGGCCGCGTGGGGTGCACGTATTGCCGGTGACTTCCGTTCGTCCGGTCGTGCCTCCAACCCTTGCGTTCCACGCGACGAATCGCCTCACGGACTCGAACTGGCACGTATGCCCGCGGCTAGGCCCGCTCAGCCTGTCCGCCCCGACGGGCGATAGCGGCTCGGCCGGCATCCGTTGGCGTCGGGGTCTCCACGCCTTCGTCGCCGGACACATGGCCAACCAGCGACCGCACGAGAAGGCTGAAGTCCTTCTGACCAGCATCCCTCTCGCTGGACATGCTCGGTCCTCCGTGCAGAAAGGCCCGTCCATTCCAGGATAGGCCGCGGACAGAGGCCGTCCGCCCACGGCGCTGGCACTATGCGGAACAGGTGTGGCCGGTGTCAAAACTCGGTCCGCCCCGTGTGTGCGGCCACCACGCAAGCGACGGATTACCCGCGGCCTCGGATCGGTCGCTGGCGAGCTCGCGTGGTAGCGGTTCGCTCGCCATGTGGCCCAGGCTGCGTGCAGCCTGGGATCCACGGAGCACCAAAGCTGAGTAACCCCAGCCGCCTGTAGCAAGGACATGCCGTGAGCGGCGGACCTCTGGCCGGTCAACCCGCCTGTTCCAGCTGAGTACCGGCCAGCGCATCCGCAACTGAGGGGTACGTCCCTGCTGCCGCACTACCAGGGGCGGGCGACGTGACGAACGGGGCAGTCACGATGCACGGCGACACAAGGGTCGTCCCATACCGGCGCCGCGGGTATACCTGCTGAGTGGGTCAGCCAGCCGATGTGCGGCTCGCATGGTCCCCATCGTGTCGACCACTGGCGAGTGTTGGCCCTTTAGGATGGGCGTTTCCGCGCGGAACGGCGCACGTGCGCAAGCTGGCCACACGGGCCGCATCGGACCGGACCGTGAGCTCGCGGAATAGGAGCATGCAGATGGCGAATAGCGTGGTGCATTGGGAAATCAACGCCAAGGACGGGCCGGCGATGCAGAAGTTCTACGGCGATCTCTTCGATTGGGAGATCAGCGTCGCCAACCCCATGGGCTACGGGGTGGTCAGCGCGCCCAGCGAGGGTCCGGGCATCGGCGGCGGCATCATGGGCATGGGGGATGTCGAGCCGCCGACCAGGGTCACGTTCTACGTCGGCGTGGACGACGTGACCGAGTACCTGGATAAAGCCGCGAGCATGGGCGGCAGCGTGATCATGCCGGAGATGGAGGTCATGGACGACGTTGTCATCGGGATCTTCGCCGACCCCGAGGGCCAGGTGATTGGCCTTGTGAAGAACGTCCCGATGTAGGACACCGCGACGTGACACCCTTGAACAGAGAGCAGTGAGCGCCAAACTTCCAGCCGAACAGGCTGCCTGGTCCACACTAGGTACCGGCCAGCTCATCCGTAGCCTGGAGGTCGATGGCTACGTGCCATGTGGCCCAGGCTGCGTGCAGCCTGGGATCCTCGGAGCACCTACGCTGGGCAGGCGCATCCGCCTGTAGGGATGTGCGTTGAGCGCCCAATCACCATCCGATCCGCCTGCCTGGGCCGAACTGAACACCGGCCAGCGCATCCGCAGCCTGGAAGTCGAGGGCTATGTCGCCCTGCCTGGCACGCTGGATGCCGAGACCGTCGCGCGGCTCAAGGCCCAGGCGGCGTCATGGGACCCCACGCCCGTGCACTACAGCCCGCACCAGCGCACCCAGTCCGACGTGCAGTTCGCGGGCGGGGCGGTAACGGAGTTGATCGCGCATCCGCCCGTGATCGACTTCCTGCGGGCCGCCCTGGGACCGGACCTGGTCTTCATGCACGCCCACTACGCCATCTCGGCGCCCGGCCACCCCGGCATGAACCTGCACACCGACTCGCATCCCTACGGCACCAGCGACTGGGGCTACGCCTTCAGCGCGCCGCGGCAGGTGCGGGTGCTGTACTACCTCGACGACCTCACGCCGGACGTTGCGCCGCTGCGGGTAATTCCGCGGTCGCACCTGTCCATGCACCCCGACGCCAACCCCTACAAGCGCTATCCCTCGCATCCCGACGAGCTCGTGATTACCGCGCCGGCAGGCACGGCGGTCGTCATCAACCTGGCCCTCTTCCACGCCAACGGCCCCAATACCGGAACCCGAGCGCGCGAGATGATCGCGCTCTCGTATCGCCCCGCCTGGTGCGGCCCGACCGTGCAGGACTTGGATCCCTGGCCTGACGACGTGCTGGCCAGCCTGCCGCCCGCAGTACGCGACCTCTGCGGCAACCGCAACCAGCGCGCCACCCACGACCAGCCCGGCATGCCGCCCATCGATCCCCGAACCAACGCCCCCGGCATCAGCCCCCGCCGCTGGGAGAGCGCCTAGAGTCGAACCGTGCGCCCGCTGGCAGCCGACTCGTAGGCGGCATGCACGACCCGCAAGGCCGCCTAGGCTTCAACGCCGGTGATGGGGCTCCTGCCTGAATCGACAGCCTGCCCACGGTATAGAATCGACAAACAGGGGGGAGAACGATGGCAGTTGCAGGCGTCAGGGAGCGCGCGTGGCAAGGCAGGCTAGATGCTGAGTCTAAGCATCGCTACTTCGGTCGACTGTCCGACCGGTATCGCCGATTCCACCTAGGGCTCATTCTGGCGTTCGGTCTCACGTCTGCTGCCACGACCGTTGTTGCGATCACGATCAGCCAGCCGGGTGTTCTGATCGCTGTGCTCTCAGGGCTCGCGACCGCTCTGGCAATCGTCACCATTTCACTCGACTTGTCAGGAAAGGCGGCAATGGCCGCCAGCGCCAGCGACTACTACGCACGGCTGTCCACACAATGGCGGAATCTCTGGTGGCGCCAGCATGCAGCGGGTGTCGGAGCGGAAATCCGGGACCTTGAACAGCAGGACACGGCTGGACCCTATGTCCCGATTGGTGACGATGAAAAGCTCCTAAAGGAGTGCGAGCAGGAAGTCGACAAGATCGTTCTCTCCGAATACTCCAGCGCATGACGTGAGCCAGGAACGACGCGAGGACGACGGGGCAACCAGAGGGGACGGAGGACCCAGCCGACGACCCCCCTATCCCC
>WTFW01000088.1 GCA_011523785.1 Chloroflexota bacterium
GGCGTCGTGTTGATGGTGGCCTACCCCAAGCGATACGAACCCAGCTACGCCTACGCCGCCCGCCGCGTGAAAGCCATGGACGACGTCCGGCTCATCCAGGTCAACCACCTGCACCCCTCCAACGACCTGCACATGGCCGAGTTCTCGTTTCATCGAGCCAACTTGCCGGATGAAGTGGTGGCCCGCCTGCGCGCAGCGGACACCGCGCTGGTTGCGGAGGCCTTGGGCCTGGACGATCCGGCCGCGGAGCTCGTGCGCGCCTATCAGATGGTCAACGGCAGCCTGATCCACGACATCAGCGTCCTGCACGGCATGTTCGGCGCGCCGGAGGCGGTCCTCAGCACCGAAATCTGGCGCGAAGGCAGCGGGCTCACGACAACCCTGCGCTATCCGAACGGCATTCGGGCCGTGCTGACCTGGATTGACCTGCCCGACCTCTGGGCATTCGAGGAGACCTTCGCCGTCTACGCACGCTCGGAGCGCGTGATCTTGTCGTTCCCGACAGGCTTCAGCCGTGGGCTGCCAACCACGGCGGTCGTCCAGGAACCGGACGCCGACGGCGCACCGTCCCGGCGGGAGCTCACCTGGCACGAAAATCCGTTCAAGCGCGAGCTTGAACACTTCCACGACTCGATCCGGTCGGGCCGCACGCCGAATACCCCCGGAACTGAGCTGATTGACCACCTGGCGCTCGTGCGTGACATCGTGCGGGCGTCGTTCACCGGCGGAGGTTGAACATGGCCTTCCGAGTCTTCGATTCGCGCACTGACATCCAGAACCTGATCATCCAGCCCGACATCCGCGCACGGTTTCTCCAAATGGAGCCGGGCGAGGAGAACGTCCCGCACAGCCACGATCTGGGCGCCGAGATCTTCCTGATCCTGGACGGTCAGGCCGAATTCGTCATCGAAGGTCACAGTGAAGTCCTGGGCCCCGGCCAGCTCTGCTTCGCCGACCGCGACGAGATCCACCTCGTCCGCTGCGTCGGCGACTCGACCATGACCATGTACCTCTCGGTGACCCCCCACATCGATCCGACGCACACCTGGTGGGACGAGAACGGCGCCAAGCTCCCTCCCCGCTACGGCGGGTCGACGACTTCCGAGCGTGCGGCGATGGATGCCGAAACTCCGCCGCCTCCCATCACCGACCTGGCGACCGCGCACGCAGCGGCCGCCGATGAAGCGGCACAGGCCGCGCTGGCCGCCGCCGAGGCTCAGCGCGCCGGACTCTCGGCCTTGGAGCAGGCCCTCGCCAAGGGCGATCAAACGGCCGCCGAAGCTGCGGTCGACGACATGTGGGCCGCGCTCTACGGGAGCTTCAGCGCAAACCGCGACCTCGCCGCCGCCTGGAACGCCCTGGCGCCGCGCGTCGGGAGACAGTAATCGCCCGCGGGTAGCTAGTCCGTCCCCGCCGCCCAGGCGCCCAGCGCCATGTAACCGCCGTCCACGTTGACGAATTCGCCGGTCATGAACGACGCGCCCTCGCTCGCCAGGAACACCGCCACGGCCCCGATCTCGGAGGTCTTCCCGACCCGGCCCAGCGGGTGCGAGCGTCCCCACAGGTTCAGCATCTCGTCCTCGTCGCCGAACGCTCGGGCCGCCCCTCGCGCCAGCGGCGTGTCGATCGTTCCCGGGTTGATGGCCAGCACCCGAATGTTGTCCTTGGCAAAGTCCAGCGCCATGTTGCGGGTCAGCGACAGGCTGCCGCCCTTGCTGGCGGCGTAGGCCGGAACCTGCGGCTGCGACTGCAACCCCTGCACGCTGGCGATGTTGATGATCGTCCCGCCGCCACGCGCCCGCAGGTGCGGGATCGCGAACTTCGACATCAGGAACTGGCCCTTGAGGTTGATGTTGATGATGCGGTCCCAGGTAGCCTCGTCCATCTCCTCCGCCGTCATGTACGAGGCGGTTGGCTGAATGCCGGCGTTGTTGACCAGGACATCCAGGCCGCCGTACTCGGCCACGGTTTCCTCGACCATGCGCTCGGCGTCCGCGATTGAACTGACGTCGCCGATAACCGCGCTGGCACGCTGCCCCTTGCTCCGCAGGTGGTCGACCAGGCTGCGAGCCGCCGATTCGTCTATGTCGGCGATGCTCACGGCCGCTCCGGCGGCGGCGAACGACTCCACGATTCCCTCGCCAATACCCATGGCGCCGCCCGTCACCAGCGCTACCTGTCCGTCCTGCTCGCTCATCGATTGGTTCCCCGCGGATTCGCCTGGGACAGCCTAGCGGGCGCGGCCGTCGGACCGGCGCGTAGACTCCCGTCCAACCCATGAGCACGCCCGCGGCGTCACCCGCAATCACCGAGGCCGGCCGGCGCCGCATCGTCGGCGCGCTGTTCGTGGCGCGCGGCAGCATCGGCGTGGGGTATCTCGCCGGCTTCATCGTCCTCACCATCGCCGGCAAAGAGCTCAGCGGGCACGCGGAACTTGCGGGCTTACCGGCCGCAGTATCGATGCTTGGTCGGGCAATCGGGCCGCCGCCGATCGCCCGCGCCATGGATGCATTTGGCCGAAGGCCGGCCATCGCCGGCAGCTACGCGCTCGGAGCTGTGGGCGCTGCAACGGCCGCGCTGGCAATCGCCGCCGGATTGTTCTGGCTGCTGCTGGCCGGGTCGCTGCTGATGGGCGTCGCCCGGGCCGGCGGCGACATGTCGCGTTACGTCGCGGCTGAGGTGTACGAGCCGAGCCGCCGCGGTCGCGCCATTGGCATCGTCGTCTGGGGCGCCACCGCCGGCGCCTTGGGCGGGCCGCTGCTGGGTGGGTACGCGCAGGAGTTGGCGGAGGCGCGCGGACTGTCCTACCTGGCCGGACCGTGGGTGGCGGCGGCCGGGCTGCTGCTCATTTCCGCGCTGGTGACCTGGACGTTCGTCCGGCCCGATCCGCGTGACGTCACCGATACGACGCTGGAGGCCGCCCCGGTGGACGGCAAAGCGATTGACCTGCGCGCCGTGTTGCGCGACCGACGGGTACAACTGGGCATCTGGGCCATGCTCACCGGCCAGGGCGTCATGACCCTGATCATGGTGGTGGTCCCACTCCACATGCACAGTTACTCGGGGTTGGGCGAGGCCGTGCCGATAGCAATGACTGCGCACGTGGCAGGCATGTTTGCGTTGGCGCCCCTCACCGGACGCCTGGTGGATGGGCTGGGACCCCGGCCAATGGTACTGCTCGGTGCGGTGCTCTTGATGCTGGCCAGCGCGCTGGC
>WTFW01000095.1 GCA_011523785.1 Chloroflexota bacterium
CTATTGTACACCGACTGATTACTGCCGGCAAGAGAGGGGTAAGGGGCGTCGTGATGCCCCCTTCGGAGACCTTTGCGTAACCCGAGGGTGGTTGCGCGGAAGACCCCTCACCCCAACCCTCTCCCCCAGGAGAGGGATTAAGGCGCGGCTGCAAATTCGCGCACGCGGGGCGTTTTGCAAAAGTCTCCCCTACGGCAGGCTCTCGGAGGGCTCAGGGCAGGCTTTCGGCGGACTCAGAGCAGCCTATTCGACTGGTTCGGGGCGAACGGAGGCGGCGCCGGGCTGGGCGTTTTTGGAGCGGGATTCCGGGGACTTCCATGTGGGCAGCCGGGGTGAGGGGGAGGTTGACAGGTGTCCACCGTTTGCCGCCGATGTGTCCACTTTTGGCGTGAATGTGTCCACTTTTGGTCCCGATGTGTCCACTTTTCGGGCTGATGTGTCCAGTGGGGAAGGGAAGAGGGCAGAGGGTAGAGGAGTGAGAAGGGACGAGGAGGGGCGAGGAGAATCCCCGGTCGGCAGGCTCAGGGCAGGTCCCTTCGGCAGGCTCAGGACAGGTCTTCGGGGGACCCGGGGATGTGGTTCGACTCGGTTCTCCGGGGACTCCGAACCGGCTCACCATGAACGGTTGGGGATGGGACATGGAGGCGCGGTTTGGGATGTGTTCAGGCGGTGAGGCCCAATGTGTTCAGTTTTGGCTCCGATGTGTTCAGTTTTCGGGCCAAGGTGTTCAGTCTGCGGCCGAGTGTGTTCAGTCGGGGTTGACGACGCGTGTGGCCCAGAGGGCTCGGTGCGGAGGTTTCCGGGGGGTATTGGCGTGGGGACCAAGCGGGGGTTCAGTGCGGAGGCGGTCGGCGGATGGCTTGCAGGCCGGTCAGCAATGGCGAAATGCACCGAAGCGCTTGCGCCTCAATCGTCCGTCAGGCCAGAATCGGGGAGGAGCGCAGGGTCGGAAATGCCAAGATTCGCCGAGTTCTTTGCGGGAATCGGCCTCGTTCGGGAGGCGATTGAACCGCTCGGGTGGGAGTGCGTCTTCGCCAATGACATCGCGCCCGCCAAGGCGGAGATGTACCGAGCGCGCTTCGGGTCGGAGCACCTGCACGTCGGCGACATCCACGAACTCGTCGTATCTGACATCCCGCATGGCATCGATCTGCTAACTGCGTCATTCCCCTGCATTGACCTGTCGCTGGCGGGAAACCGCAACGGGCTCGCCGGACGGCACTCGGGGACAATTTGGCCCTTCTTGGACTTGGCCGGCGAGTTGTGCCGCAGAGGCGACGCCCCGTCGGCGTTGCTACTGGAGAACGTGACTGGACTGTTGTCGTCTGATGCGGGCCGGGACCTCCGGGCCATCTGCGAACGCATGGGTTCACTTGGGTACCGCATCGACATCTTGAAGCTCGATGCGAAGTGGTTCGCACCGCAGAGCCGCCCGCGGCTCTTCGTCGTGGCACTCAAGAGCGACCTCGGCGACGGCACGACGCTCGCCTCGAGCGCTGTCTCCGCGATCCGGCCGCGCAACGTTCGGCAGTTCGAGCACGCGAACGGAGACTTACCGTTCATTGACCTAAGGCTCCCGGAGCCTCCTCGAAGCAGTCCGCTGCCGCTTGCGGCGGTGCTGGATGAGGTGCCCGAAGAGCACGACACTTGGTGGCCAAACGAGCGCGTCCACTCGCTCGTTCAGGCGATGGCCCCGCGGCACCGAGAGCGAGTCGAGGCACTTCAGACGGGCGAGCGGGATGGCGTTACGACAATGTTCCGCCGGGTTCGCGCGGGACGCACCGTAGGCGAAGTCCGGTCGGACAGGCTGGCCGGTTGTCTCAGAACCCCGTACGGAGGAAGTAGCGTGCAGTTCCTCGTCGACTGCCGCAGCGGCGCGGCGAGGATCCGGCCGTTGAACGGACGTGAATACGCACGGCTCCAGGGCGCGGGGGACTTTCCGATCACGGTCAGCGACCGCCAGGCGTGGCTCGGCTTCGGCGACGCGGTCTGCGTGCCAGCAGTGCGCTGGCTCGTCAGACACGCATTTGGCTTCTTCTACAGCAGCGAGCGTCCGACTGCCGACGTGCAGCCGCGGCTGTGCGAGAAGAGCGGGCCGTATGCCGCCGTCGCCTAAGGCAGCCGCATCTCAGCGTCGCGATCCACTTACGCCGAAGCAGCGTTCGTCGGCTATGCGTCGCGTGCGCCGCGCGAACACCAGCCCCGAACTCGCGCTGCGCCGGGAACTCACTCGGCGTGGGTTGCGCTATCGAGTTGACTACCCACGTGCGCCGGGACGGCCCGACATCGCCATGGTGGGCCGGCGCATCGCCGTTTTCGTCGATGGCGAGTTCTGGCACGGCAAGAAGCTAAGCGCGGAGCGGCTCGCGGAGATGCCGGAGTATTGGCGGAAGAAGATTGAGGGGAACGTTGCGCGCGACATTCGGGTGAACGGCGAACTGTGCGACCTGGGCTGGACGGTTATCCGCATCACCGATCGGGTGATTGGCCGTGATCTTCACGGCGTCGCGGAGGTCGTGGAGCGTGCCGCGCATCGCCAGGCCATTGTTCCCGTGCCAGACGGCGTGGACGTCTGCCAACCTGCGTCATGACTCTCCCCGACGACCTCGACATCGAGATGGCCTTGATCTACTTCCACGCCTACATGTACGGCCCCCTTCGGGGCAAAGTGCGGCTGTATTCGGCGCGCGGAGTCACACCAAGGGTCGCAATGTCAGAGGACTGGGAACTCTTCGCGTCAATTCTCGTCCGCGACCGAGGGGTGCGGACGCAGAGCGGCCTCGACCTCGAGAAGTACGAGGTCAAGTCGGCCAAATACGGCGGCTCTTTCGAATACCAGTACCACCGAAACTCGTGGCAGAGGAAGCTCGTGGCTGATCGCGCTGCGGGACACCTCTTCATCTCGCACCAGGACTTGCTGCGACTCGTTGAAGTGCGCTACTGCGCCGGTGCGGACTTGAGAGAGTACTTTGATGCTTGGGAGGCCGAGCGCCCCTACACCGAAGAGGGACAACAGCGATTTCGGCGATCTGTGTCATTCGGCTGGGTCCAGGAAAGCGCGACACTGCTGCTTCGGATTGAGGACGGTGAGGTGACTGTCGACGCTACCGAGTGATCGGTATGCGAAGTCCTTGGGTTAGACTCCTGTCGGGCGGGCATGTCAAGCATGGTGCAGAAGTTCACCCGGTCATGTGTACTTTCTCGCTGCATGCAGCCGATTGGATCGGGTCTTGTGCATAGACTGCAGTGTCTCAGACGCAGGAAGACGGGTTCAAAGTCGCAACTTGAACCACATTTATCAGTGGGATATTTTTGGCTTAAGCCAAGCTTATGGAACCTCAGATTCCGATTAGTGAATTGCACAATGTCGTGGCGGCAATCCGCCTATACTGGACTCCGTCAAACTAGGCTAGAGATGGACGTTGGCGATGACTTGAAGGACAGTATGGGCGCGGCTCCGAGAGTGACGACCTAGGAATACACGGACTCTTTAAGGTCAAGTTGCTGATTCTACCCACATTGCCAACGAGTTTTCTCGCGCGCCTTGCGGGCTGGTTGGGCAAGACTCGCGCAGCGGGATTGGACAGCTGTTGGTGCCAGAGATGCCCACGCCCGAGTAGGGTCTGATCAACATACCTGCTTCAAGCGCGGACAGTTGGTGAGAGGATCGCGAGTCGATTTGCGAGTTTTCCGAGATCTAGTAGAATTGACACGAGGGGTCAGTGGGCTTCGGACAATGGACATGCGAGAGCGCATCAAGCATCGACTCCAGGCAAACCGGCGGCTTCGACGTCGTTCCGGTCGACAGCAAGACGCACACGACGCTCAGAGTGTTGCAAACTATATCATTCAACAGCCAAGGGGATTTACGCCTCTGAAAGTTATGAAGCTATTGTATTTCTGCCATGCGTGGGTGCTTGCGCTGACGGGCAATCCCTTGATTCGACAAGACTTCAAAGTATGGCGGTACGGTCCTGTCGTTCCCGATGTATACCACGAGCTAAAGCGTTGTGGCAATGGCACTGTCACCGAGCCTATTGAGTCTCATGAGACGGCTTATCTGACTGAACGGGAGAAGGATATCGTTGATAGCGTTCTCCGACAGTATGGTGACAAAAGCGCGTGGCGCTTGTCAGCTCTAACGCATTTGCCTGACAGCCCGTGGGATCAAACACGAATGAAGCGCGGTGAAGGAGTGTCCATTCCGAACTACCTGATTCAGGAATACTACTACAAGCGACGGAAGGTGTAGCCTATGGCTGAGAGAGAAGATGTTGAGAATAACGATTCTCAGGAATCGAAGAATAGTGAAGAAGAGCGGCCAGACGCGAGTGCTGTTCAGCCAATTGAAAGGCTTGAACTCGCGGAAACCACTACTGAGGAGACGCTAGACCAAGACAGGGCTCGTCGGAATAGGCTTCTCAATGCTTGGTATAAGTTCCAGATCGATTCATTGTCGGTCGCACAGTTCTGTCTAGCCACTATTGCTCTTTTTGCTACTGTAGCCGTTGTAGCTGTGATTGCGGCAGCGACGCTTGATCACACATTCACACCTCAATTGCTCGATGATACGCAGGTGATGGCAATCCATGATCTTGCCGCAGGATTCAAGGACACGCTATCGGGAAGCGCCATCGCAAGTACGATATTTCTGATATGGCGCCTCAACAGCGAGAGGAATAGAACATAATCTCGCGACCGTGTGCGACTTGTTTATCAGCCTTTTAGTGTCGTAGCTTACGTAGGCAGTATGCGCTTTATTTGGTGTGGGCCTGTTTTCGCCAGCTGTCTCGCAGGTCAACAATGAGTTGGGCAGCTTCATCAAGGTCGTTCATTTTCGACTGCAAGACTTTCAGTTCATCCGTCCACTTTTCAATCATATCTTCGGTCCAACTGTAATCGAATTTATCTGGAATCAAACCTCGCACATTATTAGCTGTAATGTCACGCGACACTCGATCCGGCGTTGGCACGGGATCAACAGGGTCCACAAGATCCGCAAGCGGAGACTTGTTCGCCTGCTGAAGTAGTTGATCAGTCACTTCTATCGCACGTCGAAAGTTGCTCCATATCTCATTCTTGCTGCCATCGTAGCGACCCAACCTGAAAGCTTCAAGAATAGCTCCCTCAAGTTGAACGCGTAGAGCATCAAGGCGGTCCTTGTCTTTGTGTTCTTGTATCTTGCGCTGGCCTTCTAGTCGCTGATACTCTATACGGCCGTGTACTCGTTCCATCGGTTTCCTCCTGTCATGGATCTTGCATTGTATCACTCTCGAAAATACCTCTAAATAGCGGTCAGGAAGCACGGCATCATGATGTGCCATGAATGGCCGGTGAGTCACCAAGCCAGGAGGAGGAGGAGAGAGTTCTCAGTAGTCGAGCCAGCGTGTTCAATTTGGGGCTGATGTGTTCAGTCTGCGTGCGAGTTTGGCCAGTCGGGGTGGACACAAGATTGTCGCGGCGGGCACGCCGCGGAGGTTGTTGCGCGGGCCTGACTGCCGGTTGTTCAGCGAATCGCCGGGCGTCAGGTAGATGTGCCGGAGTGTCAGGGGATAGAACGTCTTAGGGGTGCTCGTCACTGTTGCGCTTCATCCAATAGCGGTGACACGATGAACGAGCAACGTATGGGCTTCTTGGGTGTCACACCGGGTGCATGTAGCGGAAGCATGCGGGCATCTGGGGCGGGGAGGCTGCGTTGCCGGGGGTGATGCCGATGGTTGACGTCGTTGAGTTAGCGACGCTGGACGAGAACATCGAGGCGTACGAGCGTCAGCGAGATGAAATGGAAGCGAAGTATCGGGACAGGTGGGTCGTGTTTGTTGACCGGGAGTTCGTCGAGGACTTCGATGATTTCCAAGAGGCGGCCATGATGGCCATACGACGCTGGGAGCGAGGACCGTATCTGATCCGGCTGGTGGGCGAGGAACCGCGAGTGATTCCGACGTCGCTCATCAGCAGGTCGGTGGATGCCGCGGGTTAGGTGTGGGCTGCACGATGGCCGGGACCAGCTTGTGCGAATCGGTCCCCGCCTGGACGTGCAGCTCGAGTTCGATCCTCCCAGGACTTGCCGCTGTCTGTCACGCCTGCGACAGGGCGCTGCCTGTCTCTAATAGAACTATGGCCGGTGCGTAGTCCTAGGCGTCGGCGTTTTCAGAGCGCAACTGTTCGGCGAGGGCTTGCATGCCTTCGTTGGGGGGTTGGTCGCCGAAGATGATGTTGGCGACGATGTGGTTGGTGATGAGGCCGGCCTGGCGGCGGCTGAGGGTGGAGTAGGTGGCGTTGTTCATGAGTTGTTCGACGAGGTTGGCGTCTTCGGGCGCCAGGTCGGGGGTGCGGGCGGCGACGCCTTCGGCGGAGATGCGGGTGGCGGGGAGGACGGAGCTGGCGCGCAGGCCGGCGGCGAGGTGGCGCAGGGCGTCGTAGGCGGTCTCCGGGTTCTGGGCGCCAGCCAGCACGCCGAGCATGGCGTGGACGAAGACGGGGCTGCGTCCGGCGCCCATGTTGGGCACGGGGTAGACCTCCAGGTTGCTGCCGATGAGCCGGCTGGGCGGAATGAACGCGAGGATGGAGCCGGCGAAGCCGAACTGGCCGGTGCGCTGAAAGGAGCGGGTGGAGCGGCCATCGGTGATGGCGAGGCGGTGGTCGTGCACCCAGGCGCGCAGGAACTCGGCCACCGCGACGGCAGGTTGCGAGGTGAGGGGCTCGAAATCGCCGTTGGGCCCGCGGAGGTCGCCGACGGCCGACTGCAGCAGTTCGTACGGCGAAGGCGACGCGTCGTAGTCGCCGTCGCCATCGGGCTCCGGCGTGAAGCGCGAGATGTAGCCCAGGCTGCCCAGGCCGCCGGAGGGCGGGGGTTCCTGGTGCAGTCGGCGCACGGAATCGAGGAAGACCTCGGCGTCGAATGTTTGCGGGTCGGGGGCGGGCGGTTCGAATTCGAGCTCGGTGGCCAGTTGCCGGTTGAACAGCAGCACGTGCGGCGAGACGGCCACCGGCAGGCCGTATTGCGCGCCTTCGTGCTTGCCGGTCTCCAGCAGGCCGGGCCAGAAGTCGGCGGCGTTGAAGCCGGGGTCGGAGACCAGGAAATCGTCCAGCGGCGCGAGCCGGTCGTTGGCCAGCAGGTCGGCCTGGTCGGCCCTGAAATAGATGACGATGTCGGGCTTGGCATTCAACACGGCATCCAGGGACGTGCTGAGGCTGAAGGTGGAGGCGTTGCGCCCGTAGTCCAGTGACGCTTCCTCATAGGTGTAGCGGTCCTCGCCGCGCTCGCGGGCGGCGGCGAGGCCGTTGACGAACTGGCCGAACAGGCTGCCGCCGATGCGGTTGGAGGGGTACATGGCGACGGTGACGGGGTGCTTGGCGCCCGGGGTGGGCAGGCTGGCGGCCGGACGGGGCGCGGCCTCCGCCGCAGTGCGGGCTTCGGTGCGGGCGCGTTCCAGGTTGCGCTGCAATTCCGCCTGGAGGCCCGCCGGCAGGGAGCCCGCGGCGCTTTCGGCTGGTGTTTCGCCGCAGGCGGCCAGGGCGAGGGCGCCGAGGCCGGCGGCGCCGGCGGCGAGGGCCTGGCGGCGGTTGAGGCGCGGGGGTGGGGTGCTCATTAGTCTCCTATGAGACTTATACGTAACTGAGCCAGACACATGCAAAGTTAGCGGTCGGGCGGGGACGGGTACCCGGAAGACCCCTCACCCCAACCCTCTCCCCCAGGAGAGGGAGCAAGAGGCGCCGAAACTTCGAGGACAAGAGGCGTGATGCAAAGGTCTTCCGGGATAGGGATTAGGAGGAGGCCGGAGACTTGTGGGTCTGGGGCGTTGGGCAACGGTCTACTCCAGGTGATGGGTGTATAGCCAGACTAGACCGACCCCGAGGATTAACCCCACGGCCAAGCCTGCCAGGTCAGCTCCAAGGCCGGCCGACAGGGGCGCCAGCATGGGCTCGTTCCACTCTTCCGGGATGCCGCCGCCCGGTCTGGGCAGGCGGGGCAGGAAGGGGGTGTTGCCAGCCCAGATGACCATTCGCGTCAGCACCCAGCCAACCAGCGTGCCGCTGGACAACAGGAGTCCATAGAGCCTGAGCCGCCACCACGGCGAGGCGTCGAGGTGTGCTCCGGCCTTCTGCGCTATGCGGTCGGCCGCGGTCTGGCGGCGCGCGGCTTCGGAGAGGCCCTCCCGCGCCAGTACGTCGTCGGCCCAGACCCTGCGGTCGTAGGCGGCGTGATAGGCATTTCGTCCGTAGAACTCGCGGTCCGCCACGACCTGGAGCGCAGCCTCGCGCTCGACTATGGGTCGCGCGTAGGCGGCGGCGTCCAACGGGCTAATTCGCGGCAGCACCCACTTGTACAAACCGGGAAAACCCGCGCCGAAGACTACGGCGAGGAGCGGAATCCCGATGAAGGCCAGCAGTCCTAGGGTGGTGCCGGCCATCCGGGGGCCAGCTTGTGTCCAAGCGATGACCGCGATCAGCGCGGCCACGACCAGCCAAACCGCGGCAGTTTCCAGCAGGTAGATGCGCCGTGGGGCAACGTCGATGAAGGTTTCAAGCACGCGCGCCCGACTCCAGCGATTGCGAGTGACCAGCGCGATTCCGGCTCCCGCAATGCCCAGAACCCACGTGGTCACCAAGATCGCCGGCAGGAAGTCAAGGAGGGAAACGCGGTGAGACTTGGCGGGGGCTGGCGTCCCGGGTTCGGCGGGCACGAGGGGGGCTTCCACGAGGATCGCCACGATGCCGCCGATGCCCGCAAACAGGAGGAGCGCCGCGAGTCCGACAACCGCCATGAGGGCACCGACCACGAAGCCCGCCCAGACGATGTCGCGAGGGGCGGCCAGGGCCGCCCGCACGCGGTACCGATAGGTCTCGTATTCGGCCACGGCATGGGAATGCGGGTAGCCGGCGTAAACCAACGCCTGCTGGGCGGCGCGGATGTCGTGGCGCGAATCGCGTTGGGGGTTGGAGAACCAGGGCATGCAGCCAATCCCCGCCGGTCGGGCCGCCGCAGGCCTCGGTTCGTGGAGGAGCGGAGACTCGTTGTGGCGTGGCTACTTTACGACGCTGGGGCGGTTGGAGCTGAAGATGGCCGGGACCAGAGCGCCCGACGCAGGACCTAGCATCGGTAGAGGCAGAGGATAGCCGTACTCACGGGTCGGCAGCCTAACGAGTGTGGACTCAGACGGCGCCTGGACCTAGCTGTAGGTTGATCACGCTTGTCGTCGCCGATCACAGTTGTTGCACGCGGACACGACCGACGAGTTGTAGAACCCGCACGACTGGCAGGCCCACCCGGCCAGCGCTGGGGATGGCGTCGCCGAGTCGTCGGTGCGAGTACCGGGCCGTACGGCTGAGAATGCTGCTGCCTGTATTGAATTGATATGGCGGATGGCGCCAGCTGCCGCCAAGCCCACGGGGATCAGGAAGACACCCGCTGCGATGCTAAGCAGCCCTGCGAGTACATATCGGGCGTTGAGAGCGTGCGCCCACGCCCGATATGCGTGGTCCCTGGTCAGCTGCTCAAACGTCGACGGCGAGCCCGCGGTTGCTATCAACGCCTCGGTGTCTTTGCACGGCCATCCGCAGTCAAACGCCGAGATTGAGCCTGCCTGAGCGACCAAGGCGAGCAAGTACAACCCCAAAGCCACACCGGGCGACAGCAGCATGACCCGCCACTGCTGCTCATGAGTTCGACGGTCACCACCCTGTGCTATCCAGAGTTGCCGAAGCACGAGAAACGTCACAACGAAACCGGCACCCGGTAGAACGATCGCTAGCAGTGCCCGAGCCCACCAAGTGCCAAAGCTCAGGGCCAGCAGTAGGATCCAAATCGAACCGGCGGACCCCGCAAAGGCACGCAGAACAGCATCCTCAGGCGAAAGCTCGGCGTCTGAGCCAAGCGCGCGCGCATTGGTGAATGCGCGGCTCAGCCACGCTAAGAAGACTGGAATTATCGTGAGCGTTGCGATTACACAGGCGAGCAGGAAAACCTCGCCTCTTACGTCAGTGACAACGCCGGTCATCACCCAAACAGGATCCTGCGCCACCCTTCGCAGATCCAAGGGCGTGGGGAAGAACGTCAAGCGGCCCAACGTCCCTGCCGCCGCCAGGAGCAGAATGCCTTGTGCAATCAGCGTTACGGTCACAGAGAGGAATGCGAACCTTAGGACGACTCGCGCCGCGCCAGTGAGTTCGGCGTTCGAGCGATATGTTGCCGGCTCCGGCGGGCTGAAGAGGGTCTCCAACTCCGCGACCGTGCTCGCGGCTATTGTTCGTACCCCGATGTCGCTCATCGTCGGTGGGTCGTTTGGTGAGCGGCTGCGTCGACGCCGTGCATGCTAGCGGGCGGAAAGGCCGTTGCTGAACATCTAACGGGTTCCGATGATTCGAACGGTGCTCGTGGGTCCGTCATCGCACCCAATGCCGTACCGGCGAGCAGGACCGGACCTGACCTTTTCAGGGGCAATACCAGCGCCACTAGCCGGCTCAGGGTCATCGCTGCGGGGGATTGGGAGCCGGGGCAAGTCCACTGCGTAAAGGACAGGCCTTCGAGATTGCGCACGTACACCAAGGTTACGGCGATGCCGACGGCTATGCCTATGCACCAGCCAACGACGTCAACCAGCGGCGCCAGTGCGAGCGGATCGTGGATTTTGTTCAATATCCAGGCGACCCAGCGACTGAGTCCCCACAGCGGGACGGCGACCGCGCCCACGATCAGGATGTACCGCCAGAGCCGTTGCCACAGCGGCACGCCGCGCGAATAGGCGCCGGAACCGCGGTCCACGCGGCGTTGCAGGGCTTCGCGCCGTGCGGCGGGCGTGGCGAAGCCCTGGCCCTGGAGCACCGCATCGGCCCAGGCCGTGCGGTCACCGCGGCTGCGGTGATAGGGGCTGCGGCCGTAGAACTCGCGGTCTGCCACAACCTGAAAGGCGGCATCACGCTCGATGATTGGACGCGCGAAGGCGGCGGCATCCAGTGAACTTACGCGCGGGAGCACCCGGGCGTACATGCCCGGGAATGCCGCGGCGAACGCTGATGCGCCGACGGGGATGGCTATCAGCGCAAGAAGTTCAAAGGCGGCCCCGCCGAACTGTAATCCGGCGAATGCCCAGACCGTTCCAACGACGAGTGCGGCCATCGCCAGCCCGAGGACGGCGATTTCGAACAGGTAGACGCGGCGCGGCGCCAGATCCGAGAACGTGCCCGCGGCGCCCGCGCGACGCCAACGATTGCGAGTGATGTGGGCGCTCCCGGCACCGGCTAATCCCAGGATTGGCGAGCCGATGGCTATGGCGGGCCATGCCCCAAGGGGCGCGCCGGGGTTGTCCAAGGCCGGGGCCGCGATGTGGCTTGGGCAGTTTCGTAGCCCGAGGCCCGGCGGGCACCCCAGGGGCATTCCAGGCTCGTGGACGGTGCTGCTGACCAACCCCGAGACCAGAATCCCGATGACTAGCGCGGCGACCGCAATGACGGCCATCAGCGCGCCGGCCAGGAATCCGGCTACGGTCACGTCGCGCGGGGTGGACATGGCGGCGCGAACGCGACCCAGGTGGGTCGATACCTCGGACACTGCCTCGGCGTGGGGGTAGCCGGCGTGGACCAGGGCCTGCTGGGCGGCGCGGAGGTGGTGGGGCGAGTCGCGTTGGGGGTTGGAGAGCCAGGGCATGGATCACTGCCGCCGATCAGGCCGCCGTGGGCCGACGTACAGGAAGGCGGCGAACGGTCGCGCCTCGGTTACTTTACGACGCTGGGACTGCGGGGCCCTCTGGTGGTCCGACCTGGACGTTCCGGGTTGGGCTGTCGGCCTATCGGCGGCGTTTGCCGGTGCGGGAGGTGTCGAGGCGGGCCAGGACTTCGTCGGCCCAGGCGCCCTGGTCGTAGAGGGCGCCGTGGTAGGCGCTGCGGCTGTAGGTCTGGCGCTCGGCTCTAATTCGCCGTGCAGACTCGAGCTCGATGATGGGGCGCGCGAGCACCGCGGCGTCCAGCCGACTGACGCGGGGGAGGACCCACCGGTAGAGGCTGGGAAATGTGAAGTCGAACAGGACGGCCAGCAGTGGAACTCCGACAAAGGCCAGCGCGATAACGGCTCCCTGGGCCACCTCCTCACCGCTCTGCCTGCCAACGGCCAGAAGCATCAGGCCGCCGATCGGCAGCCAGACGGCCAGGGTCTGTAGCCAGGCTCTCCGCTCCAGATCAAGATCGGTGAAGGTTTGGAGCGCACCCGCGCGCCGCCAGCGGTCGCGCGAAACGAGGGCCAATCCGGCACCGGCCAGGCCCAGCAGCACCTCGATCGTCGCGGCCGCGACAAGCATGTCGAGCGTCGGCGCGCGGCTGGCGTCCCCAGGGTCGGCGGCCGGCGTGTCCGCTGTCCCGGGATTGTCCGCCGGGCGCACAACGACGACGCCGCCAGATGTCCAGACCGGCGCCCCGGGACCAAAGGCCACGACGATTATGAATGTCGCAACGAGGACCACCAGGGCGAGCCCCACGGCGATGGCGGCGCCGGCCAGGAAGCCTGCCAGGACGGTGTCGCGCCGCGAGGCCGATGCGGCCCGCACGCGATACAGATGCGCCTTAAGCGCAGCCGCGGCCTCGCCACCTGAATGGCCCGCGTAGACCAGCGCCTGGTGCGCGGCGCGGATTTCCTCAGGCGAGTCGCGTTGCGGGGCGGGGAGCCAGGGCATTTCCGTACCGCCATGTTGGGTGCGCCGCGGGCCTGGGAAGCCTATGACGTGGCCCGGCGAGCTATGTCTGTCTAGCGAATGTGTGTACCTGAACTTCGGACGCGAATCAAGCGCGTTGCGTCGGCGACCGAGCTCTAGGCGTTGGCGGGGGGTTGGGAGACTTCGAAGGGCATGCGGTGCATTTCGTTGCCGTCGAGGAGGACGTGGGCGGAGTAGGGGCCGTAGCTCTCGAAGTTGAGGTTGTCGAAGTTGACGACGAGGGTGGCGGTGGTTTCGAGTTGGTCGACGGGGTCGGCGAGGTCAACGATGCCCTGGATGGCCGCGGTTTCGGCGCCGTCTGCGTCCATGATGACGACGCGCGCCTGCTTCTGGCCGATCTCGGTCTTGTGGGCGCGGAAGCGGGCGACGACGCAAAGGCGGTGATGGCGGGCAGGGAGGCTGGGGGCCTGGATCTGGTCGAACCCGATGCCGAAGGCGACGACCTTGGCGGTGCTGTCGGCGTAGTCGCAGATGAAGGCGAAGTCGAGCTGCACGGTTGGCCCGCCGGATTCGCTGTGGACGAAGCGTAGCAACGCGGGGTGGCCCGCCGCCGAGACGCAGGCCACGGTGAGCTTGGGCGCTCAGAGGTTTTGGAAGTAGCGGGCGTAGATCCAGGTGATGAGGAGGCCGAGGGCGAGGCCGAGGGCCAGGCCGACGGGGTCGATCCAGGCGGCGGGCTCGGGTGGAGCCTCGAAGCCGGAGGCGATGATGTCGCGGCCGCTGCGGCCGACGATGGCGCCGCGGCTATAGCGTGGGATGGAGCTGAAGTAGACGAACCAGTGCAGCAGGCGCCAGGCGACGATGGTGACCGCGACCGTCATCAGGCCGTAGGTGAGCAGCCGGCGGCCGCGCGGCGTGTCGTGTTCGGAGGCAAGGCGATTGACGTCGCTTTGCGCGCGGGCGTGCCGGGCGGACTCGGACCGGCGACGCTGGGCCCGGGTTTCCCGGCGCGGGTTCTGGTTGAAGGTCTCGAGGGGATCGGAGAACGGGCGGCGCGCACGCTCAGGCTCCGACCGGCGCCCGGGAGTCATGGCGCCTGACAACAGGTCATAGGGCCTCGAAGTAGCGGGCATAGAGCCAGGTGAGGCCGAGGCCGAGCAACAGGCCCAGGAGTAAGGCCACGACGCCAACCTCCGGCCCTATATCCGAGCTATCGAATGGCCGCATGATCCAGGCGAGGCGTTGAATGAAGAGCCAGGCGACACCCGTGGTCACACCCGCGATGAGGGCGTAGCGGGCGAGCCGGCGTGGGCCGGATATGCCGTAGGAGTACGACCCGGAGCGCCGGGCGATGTCGCGGGCCCGGTCCTCGCGGCGCTGGGCCTCGGCGAAGTAGCCCTCGGGCTCGGCCCCGAGGATTGCGTTGGCCCAGCGGTTGCGGTCGTAGGCGGTGCGGTCGTAGCCGCTGGCGCCGTAGAAGTCGCGCTCGGTCTTGATTTGGCGCGCGGCTTCGCGCTCGATGATGGGGCGGGCGGCCGCGGCGGCGTCCACGGGACTTACTCGCGGGAGGATCCACGCGTACATCTTGGGGAACCAAGCCGCGAAGGCGGACGCGCCGACAGGAATTCCGAAGAAGGCGAGCATCTGCGCCACGGTGGCTCCCAGCTGAGGGCCGGCCAGCGCCCAGACGATCAGCACGATGAGCCCGGCCACGGCCAGCCAGACGACGGCGGTCTCAAGCAGATAGCGGCGGCGGGGGCGCAGGTCGACGAAGGTTTGCAGGACCCCGGCGCGCCGCCAGCGGTTGCGCGTGACGCGCGACATGCCCACTCCGGCCAGGCCCAGCACCGGCGCCGCTACGGCAACCGCCGGCAGGATGCCGAGCGGCGAGCTTGGGCTGGAGCCGGCCTGCGGGGCCGGTGCCGCGGCCGGCGCAAACTCGGTAGGAGTTCCGGAATCTCCCAGAGTGCCCATCACTACCCCAAGTCCACCCAGCGCGAGGGTCAGGACGAGAAAAAAGCCGACGGCCATGCCGGCGCCGGTCAGGAAGCCGGCCAGCATGGCGTGGCGCGGGGCGGCGAGGGCGGCGCGGAGGCGATGCAGGTGGGTGGCAACCTCGGTTACGGCGTCGCCATGCGGATAGCCGGCGTAGACCAGGGCTTGCTGGGCCGCGCGAATGTCTTCGCGGGAGTCGCGTTGGGGATCTCTCAGCCAGTGCATGACCGGGCCCTGCGGACCGCCGCGTCGGGCGGCGGGACCGGATCATTCTAGGAAGCGTTCGCCACCTCATCGCAAGAGGCCGGGTACGCGATGTCAGCCCAATCGACTCCCTCGACTTTTCGATCGTGGTCCGGGTGTTGCCTGGCGGGCGCGGTCCTATGCGCTGAGCGGCGGCATGGTTACTGGGGCGTCGGGAGTGAGGGCGGCGAGGGCGGCGGTGCGGGCCTGGAGGACGGTGTTGACGATCTGGTTGCGGGGGATGGATTGGCGGTCGGCGGCGGCGCGGGGTTTGAATTCCACGGCCTCGGCGGCCAGGGTGCGGCGGCTGACGGTGCAGCGGAAGGGCAGGCCGATGAGGTCGGCGTCGTTGAATTTGACGCCGGCGCTGTCGCCACGGTCGTCCAGCAGGACGGAGAGGCCTTCGGCTTCCAACTCCTCGGCCAGGCGCTCGGCGTCGGCGGCGACGTCGCCGGTGCCCAGCTGGACGATGTGGACGTCATACGGCGCCACGCTGACGGGCCAGATGATGCCGTTGGCGTCGTGGTAGCGCTCCACGACCGAGGCGGCCAGGCGGCCGACGCCGATGCCGTAGGAGCCCATGACGAAGGGGTGGCGGCGGCCATCGGCGCCGAGGTATTGGGCGTCGAGCTTGTCGCTGTAGAAGGTGCCGAGCTTGAAGGTGTTGCCGATTTCGATGCCGGTCATGAGTTCCAGCGGTTCGTCGTGTTCGATGCTGCGGTCGCCGGATTGGACCTGGGCGATGTCGCCGCGCAGGTCGGCCTGGAAGTCGCGGGGGAAGTTGACGTTGACGAGGTGGTAGCCGGGCTGGTTGGCGCCGGCGACGAGGTTGGTTGCGGACTCGACGGAGTCGTCGACGACGATGGTGACGTTGGACAGGCCGACGGGCGAGGCGTAGCCGGCGACGAGGCCAGCGGCCTCAAGCTCCTGGTCGGCGGCGAGGCGCAGGTCGGGCGCCTGGAGCAGGCCGCGGAGCTTGGCCTCGTTGACCTGCAGGTCGCCGCGGATGGCGACGAAGGCCAGGGCGTCGCCGGTCCAATAGAAGACGGCCTTGAGGGTCTGGTGGGTTTCGACGCCCAGGTAGGCGGCCACGTCGTCGATGGTTTCCTGGCCGGGGGTGGCGACTTTTTCGACCGGTTGGGGTTCGCCGTGGTCAAAGAGGGGCTTCTGGGCGGTGGCGATTTCGATGTTGGCGGCGTAGCGACCGGAGGGGCTGACAACGAGGGTGTCTTCACCGGCCTCGGTGAGGCAGTGGAACTCGTGGGCGCCGGAGCCCTGCATGGCGCCGGCGTCGGATTCGACGATGGCGGGCTCGATGCCGCAGCGGCGGAAGGAGCGCAGGTAGGCCTCCATGAAGTCCTGGTAGGTGGCCTCCTGGCTTTCGAGGTCGGTGTCGAAGCTGTAGGCGTCTTTCATGGTGAATTCGCGGACGCGCAGGAGGCCGCCGCGGGGGCGGGGTTCGTCGCGGAACTTGGTCTGGAAGTGGTAGATGCAGACGGGCAACTGGCGGTAGGAGGAGGCGACCCACTGGCCGAGCTCGGTGGCGACTTCCTCGTGGGTCATGGCGAGCACCATGTCGCGGCCCCAGCGGTCCTTGAGGCGGGCCATCTCGGAGCCGACGGAGGTGAAGCGGCCGGTGCGCTCCCAGAGGTCGGAGGGGTGGACGACGGGCATGAGGAGTTCCTGGCAGCCGATGCGGTCCATTTCCTCGCGCACGATTTGCACCACGCGGGTGTGCACGCGCCAGCCCAACGGCAGCAGGCTGTAGATGCCCGAGCCCAATGGCCGGATGTAGCCGGCGCGCAGGAGGAGGCGGTGGGACACGATGGACGCCTCGGCGGGGTCGTCGCGAAGCGTGCGGGCGAAGAGGCGCGACATGCGCTGCATGTGAGCGGGGCCAGGAGGAGGGGGTTGGGAGGCCGCTCAGTGTATCCGCGGCCCGTGGCGCGGTACGGGTTTCCACGGCAATGTTTCACGTGAAACATTCAACGGTGGAGGCTGGGTAGGCGGCGTGTCGCGTTCGCCGGGCCGGGCGGTCGCGGCTAGGCTGCGGACGAGCCTCAGGGGCTGAGTTGGAATCGCATGGACAATCTGTTCGGAGCCCGGCCGGCAGCTGAGCCGCCTGATCCGGGGGCGCTGCGTCGGCCGTTGCCGGACGGTGTTGACGTTGATCTGGGGTTTGCGTGGCCGCTGCTGGAGTCGTATGCGGACGAACCAGGTTCGGCGGTCTCGGATTGCGCCTGGAGCGTGTTCGGGCATTACCGGCTGGCGGCGGTGGCGGCGGCGCGGGCGGCCGAGGCGGACCCTGCCACGGCGGAGTTTGACCTGCTGGCGGGCGCGGCGCTGCGGCACGTGGCGGACAGCGTCTGGCAGGCCGGCCGCTGGCTGGCGGAGGCTTTTGACCTGCGGCTGTCGCCGCGGGTGCGCCCGGATCCGGGCGGGCGAGAATTGACGGGCCGCCTGATGTTCCTGGACCCGGCGCTAGGGTCGGCGCTGCAGGAGCGGCGGATCTGGCTGGGCGATGTCGCGGGGATCGGGCGACGGGTGGCGCAGGGGCCGGTGACGTTTCGGGAGGGTGGATCGGATCGTGTGCCGGGGCCGATTGGCCGAGCGCCGGTGGCCGAGGCGTTGGGCGGTCACCTGGAGGAACTGGACGGGTTTCTGCGGGCGGTGGTGGCGGCGATCGAGCGCAACAACGCCGCCGGCGGGCGGCCGCGGGAGGAGGTGGATGAGGCTTGGTTGAACGACTGAGGGACCTAGCGAGGGCTCGGTAGCACGCGTCGGCTAGAGTCCCCCTGGGCGGCGGACCGGAAAAACAACACGGGGAGCAGCTGGAATGTCGCCAGAACTCATCGGGATTCTGAGTGTGGGCGTGGCTCTGGGCGGAATCCTGAGCAGCATGATCCTGGCGATCCGGCGCGATGTGATCGGCTTGACCGAGCGCGTGGCCAGGATTGAGGGCGTGATCGAAGGCGTGCTCACGAGACGGGGCGGGCCGCCCGCGGCCTAGAACTGCGCGTCGGTCGAAGTCAGCGGTCTCACACCGTGAGTCGACCCATCCGGCAGCCCGTGGCCCAGGCACTTCCGACGATCCAGATCGGTCTTAGGCAGCAGCCGAGACAGTCAGTCCAAACTGCCTACCTCTGAAGCCCTGTCCAATTGCACTCGAAAGCGCTTGGCCAAGTCGTCAATGTGTGTCTTGTGTCTGTAATAAAACAAGTCTTCTGGACCGATCCTTGCGGCATTCTCTATTGCTTTCTGCGCGGCTGGACGGAGCCGCCTAGTCACGTAGATACCTAGAGCAATTCCGACAACAGTGCCGAGCAGACTTCCTACAATCGGGAGAAACAGCGTGCCGACTGCGGCGCCTGCTCCGGCCAAGACCAAGAAGGTCAGAATACTCACGAGCAACGAAGCAATACGTGCAATGTGAATTCTGTTCTTAGTTCTACGTGTTACGTGTCTGAATTCGCGTTCAGTCTCTATGACACAGTAGCTTACTCGACCTACGAAAACGGCCGCACCCAAATATGGGACCACCTCTACAATCCTATCAGTGATGTCAAGGCCCATGTTATCGCTCAATTGAGCGAGTCCATCGACAATCGTTTCGACTGACGCATCGTCGTATCCAAGATCGGTCAATTGGTCAACGTTCCCGACTGATGGATCGTGGATTCTTTCGTAGATCTCAGAGCTAACCATGAAGTGTACATCGGGATGTGCTTCCATAGCCTGTGCCACATCGGTGGTATAACTCGCGGCACCGGTCTTGACTTGGAATTCGGCTGGCTGGCCGGAGGCGTCAATGGCTCTTATGTCCCAGACTGCCTGGGTAGCGTATTCCGCGATCTCGACGCTGGTGTATCCGTTCTGTTCAAGCGTTTCGACGGCGTTGAGTTCGGCGAGCTTGCCCTTTAGCCCTGAGACGAAACCCCTGAGCGATGCCTCGCCTTCTTCCGTGACACGAAGATAGTGCTCTAGCACAGAGTGGTCCGCAGCGAGATTCGGATAGGCGAGTTCATACGCCTCGAGTACACGGTCGTCAACGTTGACACTGGTGAAAACCCCCCACAGAACGAACGAAGCCGCAGCCGTTGCTTCTGCCGCCTGCAGGGCAGGGTTGCTTTCAGCTAAACCAGTGAGGAGTTCGCGGTGTGACTGCCGTCGATACGATCCTTCTCTGGGAAGTTCACTTAGGGCCGGCAGCAGGCTCATTGAGTGCATGGCGCACACTTGGCAGCTTGCACTAGATAACGATAGAAACAATCAAGGCAGTGCTGCTCAGTGCCAATGCGGCAATTATTCCAACCGGTGCCAGGCGATAGCGAAGACCAGTCGTTCGCCATTTTGTCTCAATTGAAGCATTGAGGCGGGCTTCCATGGCGGCTAGATCCGGTTCTAGCTGATTTCGGAGGTGGGTTTTAGCTGCGGCCACTGCGGCTTTGTGCTGGGCACGCTGCTCGTCTCTTGCTTCGGCAAGCGCCGCATGAACCGCCCGTGCTGCTAGCTCGGGGAGGTTCTCATGGTCCCTGATGTGCCTTGCTAGGAGTTCACTCTGACGGATAACGCGGGGGATGAGCTCTTGGTTGATTTGATCCTGCTGTTCCCAGAATAGGACCTTGTCGGCAATTGACTTGTCTGGTCCACCCTCCCGCTCAGTGTCATTCGCAACACTGCGGTTAGAAGCTTCCGGACTTGTCGGTCTGAATCTTGACTTCGGCCAGCGTACGGCGACGTTGATCAGCTTGTAGGCGAGTATGGCGGCAAGTGAGAGGAGAATGAGTAGGGCAATGAAGACAATGACGATCACAGTCAGCAAGTCCATTGGATCCTCCTAAAGTACCGAGGGTGCAAGGTTCTACTGGTCATTGGTCTAGGGATCGCAGTGTTGCATAGGGCGCCCGGAAGAAGGGGTCATGGGAAGGTCCAGCACGGACTTTCCTAGCCGCTCCGGGCGATGGTGTGGAGCCAGGGGGTTTGGG
>WTFW01000151.1 GCA_011523785.1 Chloroflexota bacterium
GGTGGTGGTGGATGGCCTGGTGGGCGGTTTGGACGCGACGCGATACGCCCAGGGGTTCGCCGGTGTTGGGGTTGGCGTCGAAGCGGGGGTAGTTGGAGGAGGAGATGTCCACGCGCAGGCGGTGGCCGGGGGCGAAGCGGTTGGCGGTGGGGTAGAGGACGATGCGAAATTCGTAGACCTCGCCAGGCTCCAGGAACTCTTCACGATCGAAGCCGTTGCGGTAGCGGGCGCGGAGGATGCTGTCGGCGAGGTTGAGCTCGTAGCCGCCGGGGGTTTCGGAGCTGTGGGGATATACGTCGAGCAGCTTGGCGGTGAAGTCGGTATCCACGGCGCTGCTGGAGGCGAAGAGTACGACCTGAACGGGGCCGGCGATCTCGAAGGGTTCTTCGAAGGGGTCGGTCTCGAAGCTGAGGACGTCGGGACGGCTGGCCAGGGAGAGGGTGTCGTGGTGGCCGTGGAAGCGGCCGGGCTGGCCGCGCTGGTCGAAGCCGCCTGACGGCAGGGCCTCCTCGGCGGCGCTGATGGAGCCGCCGGTGGTGGGGACGGGGTTGCGCGGGTCGAAGGTGAAGCGAGTGGGGCCGGTTGGCTTGGCGGGTGGGTCGCCGTTCAGCGAGCCGTCGGCTTGCAGGTAGAGGGCGGTCTCGGCTGTGTCGGGCGGGGGCCAGTGGTCGGCCGATTCCCAGCGGCCGCCGTGCCAGAGGCGGCCTTCGAGGTCGGCGGGCGGGCGGCCGAGCTGTCCGCCCATGACGAAGTAGCGGACGGGCGGGTCGCGGTCGAGGCCGGTCTCCATATCTTTGAGGTGGTGGTCGAAGAAGCGAAGGCGCAGGTCGTCGTAGAGGGGGAGGGCGGATTCGAGGCCGAGGTCGATGTCGCCGGCGGAAGTTTCCTCGGTGGTGGGTTCGCCGTGGCGCCAGTGGCCGAGGAGCAGGGACATGGGGCTGGACTTGAGGCGCCGCAAGGCGTGGAAGTTGGCGATGGCGCCGCGGGGGTAGGTGTCGTACCAGCCGCTCTGAAAGAGGACGGGGACGTCGGCGTGTTCGTGCCAGTACTCATCAATGGTGTAGCCGCGTTGGGACCAGTAGGGGCCGCTGGCGCCGTGGGTGAGGATGTCCCAGGCCCATTGCTCGTAGAGCGGCAGAAACCGAAGGGCAGTGCGGCCGGGGCGGAAGCGCAGGGGCGGACCGAGGATTTCGGGCACTCGGTCGAACTCGGCTCGGAGGACGCGTTCGAGGTCGGGGTCGGCTCCGGCCTCCTGGCTGGTGAGGGCCATGCGGTAGGCGTAGCTGATGAAGCGCTGTTCGAGGGCGCCGCCCTGGCGCATGGACGAGATGAGGTAGTTGCTGGTGCCCTGGCCGACGACCTGGGCGCGCAGGTGGGGTGGGTTGAGGGTGGCCAAGGCGCTCTGATCAGACCCGGCGTAGGAGGCGCCCATGGTGCCGACGCGGCCGTTGCACCAGGGCTGGACGGCGATCCACTCGACGGCGTCGTAGCCATCAGGGGCTTCCTTGGCGAAGGGGTACCACTCGCCGCCGGACCGTCCACGGCCGCGGACATCGTTCATCACCACGGCGTAGCCGCGACGGGCGTACCAGTGCGCCTTGCGGGCGTAGCGGCCAGAGTCCTTGAGGTAGGGGGTGCGCTCGATGAGGGCCGGGAACTGTCCTTCAACCTGACGGCCGTTGAGGGCGGGCAGGTAGACGTCGGCGGCCAGCGGCACGCCGTCGCGGGCCGGGATGGAGACATCGGGCAGGACGATTGAGTCGTAGGCGCGGTGCGAACCCTGGTAGCCGGTGTCTGTGGTGCGTCGGTCGAGCGGGTTCGTGATCAAGCGGTCACCTCAGGGTGCAGCGTGGGTTTTCGGCGGGGCCAATGATGCCGGGTTGCGCCGGGCAAGGTGAATGCACCCCGGCTGCGAAGCTCTGGCGCGTGGCATTCTCTCGTGAATCGCCGTTGAGGTAGCGGGCATGAACCTGGACGAGTTGCGACTGACTCCCGAGGACTATCGTCCGAAGCCGCCGAGCGGCAGGCATTACCGGATCGGGTTGATCGGGTGCGGTGGGATTGCGAATGGGGCGCACCTGCCGGCGTACCGGGACTTTGGGTACGAGGTGGTGGCGTGCAGCGATATCGATCCTGGGGCGGTGGAGGCGACGCGGGCGCGCTGGGGGATCGAGGCGGCAGGGACCGATCCGGCGGTGGTGCTGGAGAACGACCAGGTGGAGGTTATCGACCTGGCAGTGCATCCGCATGCGCGGCTGGATCTGTGGCCGGGGCTGCTGGCAGCAGGCAAGCCGATCCTGTCGCAGAAGCCGTTTGCCATGACGTGGGAGGACGCGGCGTGGATGTCGAACTCGGCGCGGGACGCCGGGGTGACGCTGATGATCAACCAACAGGCGCGGTGGGCGCCGGCGCATGCGGCGATCAAGCTGCTGATCGACTCGGGGATCTGCGGCCCGCTGTTCAGCGTGGCGCACGTGCGGCGGAGTTACCAGGACCAGCCGGACAGGTGGTGGCGGGACGTGGTGGATTTCAACATCGTGGACCACGGGGTGCATTTCCTGGACCTGATCCGTCACTTCAGCGGCCGGACGCCGGACGCGGTGAGCGCGACGACGGCGATGATGCAGGGCCAGAACGCGGTTTCACCGTTGAGTCACACGCTGGCGCTGCATTTCGACAGCGGCGATCTGACGGCGATCGATCACTTCAACAACATCGTGCAGAGCAAGGCGGGACACTCGGAGTTCTGGCATATCGATGGGGCGGAGGGTTCGATCAGCGGGACGCCGCAGTGGGTGGAGGTGACGCGGCGGGACGAGCCGGAGCGGCAGTTGCGGTTTCCGATCGAGGGGTCGTGGTTCCCGGAAGCGTTTGGCGGGAGCATGGGTGAGTTGATGGCGGCGCTGAATGAGGGGCGGGAGCCGCTGACCTCGAGCCGGGACAATCTGAACACGATCCGGATCGCGGCGGCGGGGGTGCGGAGTAGTGACGAGGGGCGGACGGTTCGGTTGGAGGAGTTTGTGGCCTAGGGTGACTGGGCGGTGAGGTTGTGGGCGTGGAATCGCTTCGCGCCGGCCGGGTTGCCGAGGCGATGCTGGTTGCCCGGAAGACCCCTCACCGATTTCGGCCGAAGACGCCCGAATCTGCCTCTCCCCTCGGAGAGGGTGAAGAT
>WTFW01000007.1 GCA_011523785.1 Chloroflexota bacterium
GTCGAGGGGGACGGGTTCCTCGGCGAAGACGTCGGCGGCCAATGCGAGCTCATCGTTCAGTACGCGGCGATAGAGGGCGTCGGTGTCGCAGACGGCGGCTCGGGTGACCTGCACGACCAGCGAGCCGTGGGGCAGGGCGTCGATCAGGTCGGCGGTGATGAGGCCGCGCGTGTTGTCGGTGAGCGGGAGCATGGGGACGAAGATCTCCGAGTCCCTGACGAGCTCGGCGAGATGGAAGCAGCGCCGCACACGGGCCGCGGCGAAGGTGGCGTCGGGCGCGTAGGGATCCCAGATGGCGACGTCGGCTCCGACGGCCGCGCAGAAGGAGGCGTAGCGGGCGCCGATGTTGCCCGCGCCGACCACGCGCACACGCTTGCCGGCGAGGGTGCCGCTGGTGAAGCGGGGATCATCGCCGTACTGTTCGCCGCGCTGGCCGGGGCGGCCGACTTCGGGGCGGTATTTCCAGGTCTCGTGTCCGTGCCGCATGGCGGTGTAGGTCTGCGGGGTTCGGCGGAGGGCGGCCAGGGTGAGTCCGAGGCCGTATTCGGCGACGGACTGTCCCCAGTAGACGTCGAGCCGGTGGGGGATGAAGCTGACGCCGCGTGCGATGGCCGCCTGGATGCCGTCGGTGGACGAGTCTCCCCACCACTTCGTGAGCAAGTAGCGCGGGTGGAAGCACTCTTCGAGCGCGCTGAACGGCTCGAGGTCCTGGGCTGCGGCGGGGAGTCCGAGGAGGGCCAGACGCCGGACGGACGCGGGGTCGGGGACGAGTTGCGGGGCGCGGGCTTCCGGATCCTGAGTGCGGTAGAACTCGCAGTCGCCCTGGCGGCGCCAACGCTGATGCCAGTAGTCGGCCGCGAAGGGCCACGCGGCGTCGAAGCGCTCGTTCACACAGATGACCGATCGCATAGCCCGCGCCCTCCAGTTGTCCGACGGCTGGCCAAAGATGCCTGCGCTGTACTATCGCAGACCGTTGGTACGTCGCCGTGTTCGCGGAGCTGACCATGAAGCGATTTCTCATTCAGGCAGAGACCCCACGCGATCAACTGGACTGGGGATCGCTGGGCTGGCTCAGCAATCCGCCGGTGACGGGGAGCAGGTACCTGACGGTGATCGACGTGGAGTTGCTGCCGGGCAACGGGCACGACTTTCACAAGCACCCGGACCAGGAAGAGTCGATCGTGTGCGTGAAGGGGACGGTGGAGCAGTGGGTGGACCAGGAACGGCGGATGCTGAATCCGGGCGACGCGGTGTATATCCCGGCCGATTGCGTGCACGCGACGTTCAACGAGGGCGACGAGCCGGCGAAGGTGCTGGCGATCCTGGGGCCGTGTGTGGGGGAGATCGGGTACGAAGTCGAGGAAGTGGCCGATCAGGCGCCGTGGAGCACGTTACGCGCCTAGACGCCCGGACCTGATTGGCGACGCTGGGGCTCGGCAGCTGGCAAGCGCGCTCCCGAATACCCGACACTACGGGCCAGTTGACTCGTTTCGCATCCAAAGGCACGCCATGGCTCACCACGACTTCACTCCCACGACCTACTACAACACGATGGGGACGCATCCGCCGGCTCTGCACATCGAGCCGGGTGATTCGGTAGCGACGACGGCGGTCGATGCGCGCGGGTTCGATCATGAGAACGTGGAGCGGGCGGGGCGACCGAATCCGCAGACGGGTCCGTTTTACGTGAACGGCGCGGAGGCGGGGGACACGCTGGTTCTGCAGTTGCACGAGGTCGTGCCGAACCGTCGGATGGGCTGGACGACCGGGCGGCTGGCGCCAAACGTGCTGGATTTCGGGTACGAGGCGAACTTCTCCGACGAGGTCGAGCTGGCTTTCTGGGACGTGGACGTTGAAGCGGGAACGGTGACGCTGACGGAGCCGCAGAACCGGCTGACCGGGCAGCCGCTGCCGCTGGAGCCGATGCTGGGGACGGTGGGGGTGGCGCCGGACATCGGCGAGGCGATCAGCACGATGACCTCGGCCGCGCACGGCGGGAATATGGACTACAACGGGATCACGCCGGGCGTGACGGTGTACCTGCCGGTGTTCGCGGACGGGGCGCTGTTTTTCCTGGGGGACGGGCACGCGTTGCAGGGCGACGGCGAGATGGACGGCACGGGCGTGGAGATCTCGATGGACGTGCGGTTCAGCCTGGACCTGATCAAGGGCAAGACGATCGGATGGCCGCGGGCCGAGGACGACACCTACCTGATGGCCTGCGGCAACCATCGCCCGCTGGACCAGGCCGTGCAGCACGCGACGACGGAGATGGTGTCGTGGCTGGAGACGGACTACGGGCTGACGACGCGCGAGGCGCACATGTTGCTGGGGCGGTTCGTGGAGTACGACGTGGGAAACATGTTCGACCCGGCGTACACGATGGTGTGCAAGGTGAAGAAGTCGGTGCTGGCCGAACTGGGATTTACGCGCACGGACAGCTGAGCGACGGTCCTGAGGATGGGCGGGCTAGGTGACTTCCGCTAGCGCAACGGGCCGGTTCTCGCGGCTGGAGATGTCGCAGGCGATGGCGGCGCGGAGGGCTTCGACGGCGTCGTCCGCAGTGCTGCGGACGGGCTGGCGGCCGCGGGCGACGTCCAGGAAGGCGTCGACTTCGGCGGCGTAGGCGTGGGCGAAGCGGTCGTGGAAGTCCGGATAGGGTTTCGCTCCAAGCGGCGGGCCGGTGGGCTCCAGCGACCGGAGCGGCAAACGGGGATCCCAGCCGACGGCGACGCTGTCACGCGAGCCGAATAGCTCCATGCGAATGTCATAGCCGAGCGGGTTGTGGCGGGTGTAGCTGAGCAGGCCCAGCGCACCGCCGGACAGGGTGCAGGTGGCTATGGCGGTGTCGCAGTCGTCGAAGCGGCCGTAGACGTCCCACTTGCGGACGGCGGTCTGGGCGAAGACCTGGACGACCTCTTCGCCGGTGACGAAGCGAATGGCGTCAAAGTCGTGGACGCTGAAGTCGCGAAACATGCCGCCGGAGCCGGCGATGTAGGCCTCGGTGGCGGGCTCGGGATCGTGGCCGGTGGTGCGAAAGGTGTAGAGGGTGCCCAGCCCGCCGGCGGCTACCAGGTCGGCAGCGGCCTGGAAGCCGGGATCGAAGCGGCGCTGGAAGCCCATCTGGACGGGCACGTTGCGCTGGTGGATGAGATCGACAACGTCGCGGGAGCGTTGGAGGTCGTGGGAGATGGGCTTCTCGCAAAGGGTAGGGACGCCGGCTTCGACGGCGGCTTGCAGGAGTTCGGCGTGGGCGGTGGTGGTTGCGGCGATGACAAGGGCGTCGACGGACTGCAGCAGTTCGTCATAGGTGGAGACGTAGCGAAGATCCAGATCGGTGGCGACGGACCTGGCCAGTTCGGTGCTGGCGTCCTGGACGAGAATCTCGGCAACGTCCGGATGCGCCATGAGCCGTTCGGCGTGGGGGCGCCCGATGCGGCCGACGCCGGCTACGCCTACGCGCATGTCAGTCCCTTTCGTCTGGCGATTGGCCGGGCAGCGGCCGATGGGGAGAGTTAGTTCCGGAAACTACGGCGCAATCTGGACCGGCGAGCGGCGGGCGTCAAGCGGCGCGAGCGAGAGGACTGGACCAGAGGCGCAGCGTAGGCTTGGGCCGACGTGCGTAGCCGAACCGGGATTGCCGTGCGCGCTCTGATTCGAAACGCGACTCGGTCGCGGGGCCGACGATGAGTGGGGGCCGGCTGGCGGGGAAGGTCGCCATCGTGACCGGCGGCGGAAGCAACGCGGGCGAGATCGGGACGGGGCGGGCGTCGTGCGAGTGCATGGCCCGCGAAGGGGCGCGCGTGGTGGTGGCGGACATCGCCGAGGCGAATGCGCAGCGGACGGTGGACGCGATCGTGGAGGCAGGCGGCGAGGCCTCGATCTTTGTTGGGGACGCGACCTCAGGCGACGACTGCCAGGCGATGGTGGCGACGGCGGTGGAACGTTACGGCGGGCTGCACGTGCTGATGAACAACCTGGGATTCCGCTGGGGCGGGCACGACCGGCGGAAGGGCGTGGCGGAGATGGACGAAGCCGTGTTGATGCGGGCGTTTGACCTGAACCTGAAGAGCGCGGTGCTGGCGAGCAAGCATGCGATCCCGGCCATGATTGCTTCGGGCGGTGGTTCGATCATCAACGTGTCGTCGATCGATGGAATTGCCGGGGCACGGCACCGGGGGGTGGCGTATTCGATCACCAAGGGCGCGCTGCCGATCCTGTCGCGGAACACGGCGGCCTTTCATGGCCGCGAGGGGATTCGGGCCAACTGCATCGTGCCCGGGCACCTGCAGTCGGCGTATCAGTCGAAGATCAAGCCGGAAGACCGTGAGTTGCGGCGGCGGGTGACTCCGCTGGGGACCGAGGGGACGCCGTGGGACATTGCCTGGGCGGCGGTGTTCCTGGCGAGCGAGGAGTCGCGCTGGGTCACGGGGGTGACGCTGCCGGTGGACGGGGGGCTCTTTGCCGCGCAACCGCTGCTGGCCCATGATCTGCTGCAGGAACCGGACCTGGAGCCCAATCCAGAGGACGCCTGAATGCCGTACACGCTGAAGCCGAAGACGATGTACCTGATGCCGACGCATTTCGGGCCGATGAGCGGTCCGCGGCAAGGACCGGGCGGCGAATTGGGCGCGTTCAGCGTGGATCAGCGGAAGACGCGGGCGTATGGGGTCAGCTTTCTGACGGAGCAGGAGCAGTTGGAGGCGTTGCTGCCGCCGGGATTCGAGGCGGTGGGGGAGCCGGTGGTGACGGTGACGCAGACGCAGATGACGGAGATCGACTGGCTGGCGGGGCGTGGCTACAGCACGCTGGGCGTGACGTTCCAGGCTCGTTACAACGGGTCGAGCGACCGGGCGACGGGTCCGCTGCTGTTGGTGCTGTGGGAGAACCTGACGGATCCGATCCTGACGGGGCGGGAGCAGCTGGGGTTTTCGAAGATCTACTGCGAATTGCCGGAGCCGGTGATTCACGGGGGCGAGACGCACTGCACGGCGAGCTGGCTGGGGTTCCGGTTCATGGATATGCGGCTGACGAACATGGAGCCGGTGGAGGTAGGCGAGGGCGCGGCAGCGGCGGAGAACCCGGACGACGGGGAGCTGCAAGGGACGCTGCATTACAAGTACGTGCCCAGGACCGGGGAGTGGGGCGAGGCCGACGCGGAATACGCGGTGCTGAGTCCGCTGAACCCGCCGGTGAATGAACCGAAGCGCTGGCAGGGAGACGGTTCGGTGAGGTTTCACCGGGCCAAGTGGGAGGACCTGCCGACGCAGTACATGATCGTGAACGCGCTGGCGGAGCTTGAGGTGAAAGAAGGCCGGGGCGCGACGATCACGCACGGCGTGGGCGGCAGGGACCTGATCGACCAGCGCATTCTGCGGTAGGCGCGGTGGGCAATTGGCCGAGGCGTTGCTTGACATAATGCTGCGGAGACGGATCTAGACATGGCTTCGGCAGCGGAAGGGATACGGCGACCCGACGGACTTGCGCGGTGGCAGACGCCGTTGCTGGTGATTGCGGCGTGCGCGTTGATTGCGGTGATCGGATTTGGGACGCGGTCGATATTCGGGCTGTTTCTGCCGCCGATGACCGAGGCGCGGGGCTGGTCGCGGGAAGCGTTCAGCGTGGCGATGGCGACGCAGCAACTGACGTTCGGAGTGGTGCTGCCGCTGGCGGCGGCCTCGTCGGACAGGTTCGGACCGGTGCGGGTGATGGTGGCCGGCGCCATCGCCTATGCGCTGGGCCTGTGGCTCATGACGATGGTCGAGTCACCCCTGGTATTCCTGCTGGTGGCGGGGCTGCTGGTTGGCGGCACGAATGCCTTCACGTCGTTTTCGCTCGTCATCGCCACCATGGCGCGGATGGTGGAGCCCAAACGGCGGCCGCTGGTGATGGGACTGGGGATGGCGGCCGGATCGCTGGGGCAGGTGATCTTCTCGCCGATTACGCAGGGGTTCATCAGCGCGTTTGGTTGGAGCGACGCGCTGCTGATCCTGGCGGTGGGGTTTCTGGCGATCGTGCCGCTGGCGTTCCTGTTGCCGGGGAACCCCGAGGTGGCGGCCGAGCAGACGGCCAAGGAAAGCGTGGGCGCGGCGATCCGGGAGGCGGTGGGGCACCGGGGCTACCTGCTGCTGACCATGGGATTCTTCGTGTGCGGGTTTCACGTGGCGTTTATCACCGTGCACCTGCCGGCGTACATGCTGGACCTGGGATTCGAGCCGCGCGTGGGCGCGATTGCGCTTTCGCTGATCGGGTTCTTCAACATCGTCGGGTCGTTCTTGTCAGGCATGGCGGGGACGCACCTGAGTCGACGGCTGAGCCTGAGCTTCATCTATGCAAGCCGGGCCGCGGTGATTGCGGCATTTCTGCTGCTGCCGAAGACGGAGCCGGTGGCGTACATGTTTGCCTCGCTTATGGGATTGCTGTGGCTGGCGACGGTGCCGCTGACGAACGCGATCGTGGCGCGGGTGTTCGGGGTGCGGTACCTGGCCACGCTGTTCTCGTTTGTGTTTCTTTCGCATCAGCTGGGGTCGTTCTCGGGCATCTGGCTTGCCGGTGGAATCTACGAGGCGACGGGAAGCTATGACGGAATGTGGATCGCGGGGATCATTCTCGGGATTGCGTCGGCGCTGATTCACCTGCCGATCAACGAACGGCCGATTGCGCGGCTGGCGGAGGCGCAGGGCTGACCGGGAGCGGCTCCGGCTAGGTTTCGTCGAGCATGGGGCGGTATTGCAGGGCTTCGGCCAGGTGCTCGATGCGGATGGTTTCGCTCTCGGAGAGATCGGCGATGGTGCGGGCCAGCTTGAGGACGCGGTGGTGGCCGCGGCCGCTGAGGGACAGGCGGTCGTGGGCGCTGCGGAGGAGGCGTTCGGCGTCGGGTTCGAGCGCGCAGATACGCGAGATCAGGCGGGCGGTGATTTCGGCGTTGGTGAAGAAGCCGTGGGGGGCGAGGCGGTCTTCCTGGATCTTGCGGGCACGGGCGATGCGGGCCTGGACGTGGGAGGAGGGCTCGCGCTCGGTGTCGTCGGCCATCTTGGCGTATTCGAGGCGTGGGACGTCGATGTGGACGTCGATGCGGTCGAGCAGCGGTCCCGAGATGCGGTTGCGGTAGCGGCGGGCGGCCTCGGAGCTCATGCCGCCGCCCGGACCGTCGGACTCAGCGAATCCCGAAGGCGAGGGATTCATGGCGGCGACGAGCATGAGGCGGGCGGGCAGGTCCACGCTGTAGGCGGCGCGGGTGATGGTGATGTGGCCGTCTTCGAGGGGCTGGCGGAGGGATTCGAGAGTCTGGCGGCCGAACTCGGGGAACTCGTCCAGGAAGAGCACGCCGCGGTGGGCCAGGCTGATTTCGCCGGGGCGGGGCGAGGCGCCGCCGCCGACCATGCCGGCGTAGGTGACGGTGTGGTGCGGGGCGCGGAAGGGACGCTCGACGACCAGGCCCGTGCCGTCACGCAGCTGGCCGGCGATGCTATAGATCTTGGTGACCTCGATGGCTTCGTCGAGGGTCATCGGTGGAAGGACCGAGGGCAGCGCCCGGGCCAGCAGGGTCTTGCCGGAGCCGGGCGGGCCGACCATGAGGACGTTGTGGGCGCCGGCGGCGGCGACTTCGAGGGCGCGCTTAGCGTGCTCGTGGCCGCGGACATCGGCGAAATCGACCGGATAGCTGGCGGACTTCGTGGACATTTCGGTGACGGGCAGGGGTTCGATGCGGATCAGGCCCATGTAGTGGGCGATGAGCTGTTGCAGAGACTCGACGGGGTAGACGGAGATGCCCTCCACGACGGCGGCTTCGGCGCCGTCTACCGCCGGGACGAAGGCCTTGTCGACGCCGGCGTCGCGGGCGGCGGCCACCATCGGCAGGATGCCGTGCGTGTGGCGGACCCCGCCGTCCAGCGATAGCTCGCCGAGATAGACGGCCTGGTTGTCGTCGAATCCCTCGAGTTGCCCGGTGGCGGCCAGGATGGCGACGGCCATGGGGAGGTCGTAAACGGGGCCTTCCTTGCGGATGTCGGCGGGGGCGAGGTTTACGGTGAGGCGGCGCTCAGGGAATACGGCGCCGCTGTTGCGGATGGCGCTGCGGGTGCGCTCGCGGGCTTCCTGCACGGCGGCATCGGGCAGGCCGACGACGTTGTGCCTGGGCAGGCCATTGCTGATGTCGGCCTCGACGTCGAGAACGACGCCGTCAAGGCCGGTGATGGCGCAACTGTGTACGGTGCCAAGCATGAGCCCGGAGCGGCCCGCCCAGCCGCGCGAGAGGCGCTACATACCCGGCCCGTCGCCGATGGTTTTGTGCATTTTGAATTGCCCGCTCTTCTTTTCCTCGCCGCCGCAGGCCGCCAGGAGCAGGCCCGAGGCCAGCAGGGCAACGACCCGGCGCCGAGGAATGAACTTCCGCGCCTTGTTGGCCGGCATGCGGAACTCCCTGGCTTCGCCCACGACGCCTATCGTACGCCCTGCGGGGGTGAAGGGTGACATTGGGCGGCTAGCGCTGGACCGGGACCACGACGTAGGGGGTCTCGACGTCCATGTCAGGTCCGATTGAGCCGTTGCCGAGGCGGTCGATGGCCTCGACGTAGTACATGAGGTCCCAGTCGGGGACGATGTCCATGCCGGGGATGGTGGCGGACCAAATGCCCTTGGCCTGGCGCATGGGGACCGGGGTAAAGAGTTCGCGCTGGTTGAGGTCGCGGTAGTAGAGGGTTACGGACTGCAGGTCCTCGTTGGAGTCGACGCGAGCGGTAACGGTGAGGTCCTGGCCGGGGACGGCGAGGGAGGCGCTTTCGACGTCGAGAGAGGGTGCAGATGCCGCGTCTCCGACGGCCACGGGCTGAGGGGTGTCGGCGGAACGCCAGGAACGGGTTTCGCCGTTGGCGTCTGTGGCTTCGATGTAGTAGGCGGCGTCACAACAGGCGGGGACGGTAATGCCGGCTGAGTAGATGGCGCCGTCGGCGGACATGGAGGTGCGCTGCCAGGGGCAGTCGCCGCAGCGCCAGACCAGGTCGACGCTGTCAATGCCGTCGGGGGCGGTGACGGTGGCCGATAGGTCGAGCGAGCCGGGGGCCGCGGTGCGGACGGGGACATGCCCGATTTGAGGCGCGGCTTCGCGGACGACGAGGGCGTTGATGACCCAGTCGGAGGCGGGGTGGGAGTTGATTTCGAGCTCGAGCCGGCCGTTGGCGATGTTGCAGCGGTGGGTCTTCTCGATGACCTGGCCGGCGGGAATGGTGAAGCGCTCGGTCTGGTGACGGCCCTGGAAGGTGAGCCACATGGGGCCGCGGTCGACGGCGTCGGGGCTGGTGTCGCCCATGACGGCCGTGACCTCGTAGATGCCGGGCGCCACGTTGGCGCGGAAGGTGTGCTCGACGTAGCCGGGGTTGGGCCCGCGGTGCTGGAAGTCGCTCTCCAGGAGGTTGACGGCCAGGTTGCCGACGTCGCGATTGCGGCCCAGCAGGTCACCGTTGTCAGGGAGCGGAGGGCTGAAGGCGCGGATGTCGCGCGTCATCTTCCAGCCGATTCCGCGAGACGGCGTGTATTGGACGTCGGGCGAGACGGCGCGGAAACGCCGCTCGACCAGGGCAGACTGCATGGTGCGGGGGATCCAGGGGCGCGGGTCGACGGGCTGGGCGCCGAAGTCGAATCCGTCGGCGAAGAGGCCGAAGCGATCGAAGATCTTCTGAACCTCGTCGAGCCGCGCGAGGTCGTGGTCGAGGTAGGGCGCCAGGCGTTTCCAGGTGCCGGCTTCGTCCTTGACGGGTCCGAAGATCATCTCGTCGTCGTAGAGGCCGTCGGTATGGTCGACGATGGCCTGCCACTGGTCGCGGGCCGATTGCATGTGGACTTTGGCCGACCGCAGGCGATCGGCGGCGCCGGCCAAGTAGAAGAAGGCGAGGTCCTGAGCGGCCCGCAGCTTGTGGGCGTGGTAGCGGGCGAGGCCGGAAGTTAGGCGGACATCGGCTTCGATGCCGCGGAACTCGGGGCGGGCCGCGTCGCCGACCGAAGCGTCAGCGCGCTCGAGGGCGGCTTCAGCGGCTGCGGCGTGCCGCTCCAGGCGCTCGGCGATCTGGCTGGGGGTGAGCTTGGCGCGGACGGCGTCGGCGAGATAGTCCTCCACGTATTCGCTGGCGCCGTAGAAGCCGGCGAGGTCGCTGGGTTCGATTTCGAGGTAGGCGTCGAGCAGGCCGCCGGTGTCGCGCTCGGCCCACCAGCCGAAGACGCTGGCCGAGGGGAGGTGGGCGGCGGTGATGAACGGGAGGTAGTGGGAGCTCTGCGATACGGCTTCCAGTACATCGCTCCCCGCGTCCGCACCAAATCGGTGGCTGAACTCGCGGTCCCAGGCATCGGAGTCGCAGTTGGGGTCGTAGCCGAGGCGTCCAAAGAGGAGGTACCAGAACCAGTAGCGTTCGTCCTCGAACTCGTACCAGTTCATGTCCTCGGGCTGGAAGAGCGGCCACGCGCCGCCGACGTTGCGGAAGCCCTTGTTGGAGAGGGGCGCGCAGACCTCGAAGCCCCTGGAGTCGCCCAGGGCGCAGCTTTCGGCGTAGCGCCGGACCCAGGCCGGGTCGCCCCACAAGGTGAACTTGTTGGTGCCGAGGTTCCACATCCGGAACAGGAAGTCGTAGCCGCGGGGGTGCTTGAGCAGGTCGCCGTAGGAGTGGCGACGGTCCATGCGGTCGAAGTCCTGCAGGAGGCCGGCGGAGTAGGGCATGCCCTGGTGCTCGCACCAGAACTTGGTGGAGACGGTGGTGGGGAGGCCGGTGTCGAGGGCGCCTTCCCAGGTGTCGTCGGCGATGGCCTTGGCTCGGCAGTCGATTTCGATCTCGCGGCCGGCCGCGACGATGCCGCTGTAGATGGAGCGGAAGAAGGCGGGGCTGTCCTCGGCCTCGATGCCGGATTCGGAGTTGACGCGTAGCTGGACTCCGGAGATGTCCGGGCAGGCCTTGAGGACCTTGGCCATGCCCAATTCGCAGTAGTCGGCCAGGATGTCGAGGCTGAGACCCTCGACCAGCGACTCGCCGTACTCGTAGCTGTGTTGTTGCCAGACGCCGAAGGTGAAGTCGATGCCGCGTTCGACGGCGGTGCGCGAGATCATCTGGAGGGTGGCGAGGTTCCGTTCGCGCTGCTCGTCGGTCAGGCTCGGTACCGTGACGTCCGGGAATTCGGGCATTGGCACCAAGAAGGCGTAAGGAGGGACCAGGTAGGCGGTTTGGTGCCCGAAGGTGAGGCTGAAGGCGTTGAAGCGGTAGAGCGAGAGCTTGTCGAAGTAGGCCTCCCAAAAGGAGGGGTTGAAGTACCAGGGGCCGTCGACGGCTTCGTTGTGCGGGAAGATGCAGACGCTGCGCTTGCGGAGGAACGGGGACTCGGCGGTGGGCGGGAAGAGGCTGGCCCAGTCGAGCGGCGCCGGAGCCAGGTCGATGCGGCGGGCGGCTTCGCGGAGGGCGTAGGCGAGGCCGTGGTCGTCGGAGCCGCCAATAGCCAAGACTCCATCGGCAAAGGCGAAGGCCAGTGATTCGGGCGCTTCGTTCAACGCCGCTCCCGTCGCCGCCAGAAGAGCCGCAGGCTGGGCTGTCGCCGCCGTTCCGACCTGGATCGTGACTTCAGCATCGGCGTCAACGACGGCGTATCCGCCGTCACTGAGCGACTGACGGAGCCGATCCAGCGCTATTTGCGCGGGCGATCCCAGTTCAGCGTTGACGACGATTCGAATGCGTTTCGCTGCGTCAGCCACGGCTATAGCCTCTCTGTTGGCACGCTTGCAAGTGCGCCCGCTCGCCCGACTCGAGTGCTCGGGGCATTGTCGCAATCGCCGGCAGGATCAGTAGAACCGAACTTTCGTAATGGCGCCCTGAGCCAGCCCCATGCTAGAAGCCGGGGCGCGGGATTGGCTTCTCGCCCCGATCCATGAACGTCCTCAACTCTCTGCCGGAGAGCGGGAGGAAGTCGCCGCGAATGGCGTAGATGCGGGCGTTGTTCATTTCGACCTCGAGGCGAATCGCCTGGCCGCTGAAGGACGCCAGGCCGCGACCGCCGCTCCAGCGAGGCGTCCAGTCGAGCGCGTCGCCGGTGAAGGGGTGGCAGTCGGCGTAGCTGTAGCCCTCGATCACCTCGCCGGTGGGGTCGGTGACCTGGACGCGAGTTTCGAGACCTGACTGGATGTTGAACCTGGCCTCGCCGCCCTGCCAGTAGAGGGAGCGGGTGCCGATCATGCCCGGGCCGAAGCAGGACTCGACGTAGTAGAACCCGTCCAGGCGCAGCTTGTGCATGAGCAGGGCGCCGGTGTCGTTGCCCTCGCCGGCGGGACCTCGCTCGAGGCGTTTTGGTCCCACGTGGGGGTTGATGTGGTAGCCGTGCTCGAGCTTGGATGCACTGGAGTAGATGCGGATCTGGTTGTCGTCGTCGACGACGAGACTGTGCGGGCGCATGGTTCCGGCGCCGTACTCGCCCTGTTCGGCGTTGGGGATGAACGGCTCACGGATGGAGCGGTTGAAGTGCCAGCCGTTATAGCTGTAGGCCAGCTGGCAGTCGGTCTTGCCTCCCCAGTACTTCACGAGGGGGACGGGATCGGTGTGATAGATCCAGACCAGGCCGACGAACCTGCCGGCGTAGGGAAACACGACCATGCCGTAGATCTCGGCGAGCGGCGTGTCGAGAGCGTCGGTGGCGAGCACGAGTTCAGGTTCGCTGTAGGTCCGAAAGTCCTTCGTTTCGGATAGGGCGACCCGCCGCGGGTGCGCGTGGGGCGCGGGGCGGGCGCTGATGACGTAGCAGCCGCGCACGTGGTTCCAGTAAGCGGTGCTGGGAGGGTCGGGACTGTGCTTGCGCCACTCGACACCCTCGACGCGCGTCCAATTGAGACCTTCGGGCGAGGTCCACAGGTGATTGCCCTTGCCGACGGCAAAGCCCTTGACGCGCTCGTTGGGGTCTTCGGCACGCTCGTCGAAGTAGCAGTCCCACTGATGGAAGTCCTCGGACTTGGACAGCACCTGGTTGGGGTAGCGGCGGTCGGGAAGCGGCACGCGGTCGGTGAGGTCGGGTTTCTCCCAGTGGATGCCGTCGTCACTTTCGGCCACCAGGGCGTAGCTGTCGGGCTGTTCCTCGGGGACGACGGACTTGCCGTTGTAGAGGATTCGCCAGATGCCGGACTCGTGCTTGAAGGCTGTGGGGTAGCCGGAGCCGAGCCAGAAACCGGGCTCTTCGAGGGTGGCCTCGGGAACGAGCTGTGGCTGGCCGATTCCCCGCCGGCAGTTGTTCCAGCGACTCAGGTAGTTGTCGTCCCAGAAGAGGAGGCAGAAGTCGGTGGAGTCACGCACGGTGGCCGCCTCCTTCGGGAGTTGAAAGTCAAGGCTAGCCTACGATACCGGGAAACCGACGCAGACCGGTCAGGGCCTCTCAATGTCCAACGGACACGGTCGCGGAATCTAAGCCAGGACTAGGCCCGGCGATTGAGCTCGGGACGCAACTCGTCCGGTAGGAGTTGCGGACGTCCGGGTATAAGTCGATCGCCGTCGACAAAGCCCTCCGGACGGTCTCGCAACTGCTCAACCATCCGGCCGCGCCACATGGCCAGGCGCGACGCCGCCTCAGGAACGTCGACCAAGTTGTGCAATTCCTGGGGATCACGCGCCAGGTCGAAGAAGTGCTCTTCGCCGCCGGATGGGTACCAGATGTACTTTTCGCGGCCGTCGGTGAGGTATTGGTGGCCGGGAGCGTATTCGCTCCAGAGCGCCGTGCCGCGCCCGTGGTGCTCGCCGTGCAGGAAGGGGCGCCAGGACGGTTGTTCACCGCGCGCGAGCGGGAGGACGCTGCGGCCGTCAACGGAATCCGGGATGGTTACTCCGGCGGCGTCCAAGAGCGTGGGCATGACGTCCTGGAGGCCGACCGGCTGGTCGATGACGGCGCCGTGCTCGGGTTCCAGCCACTCGGGGAGCCGCAGGATGAAGGGGATGTTGGCGGAGGGCTGATGCGCCCAGGTCTTGCGGAAGAGGTTGTGGTCGCCAAGCATTTCGCCGTGGTCGCTGGTGTAGAGGACGACGGTGTCCTGCCACATGCCGGCCTGGGACAGCGCGCGGAAAACCCGGTTGACCTGGTCGTCAATGTGATTGACAAGCCCGTAGTAGGCGGCGCGCATGCGGCGCATCCAGGTATCAGGCAGGTGGACGTCGACGGGTTGGATGTTGAGTCCCAGGTTCGGCTTGTCGAACTGTCGAGCCCAGTCGCCGATGAAGGGCTCGGGGATGTGGTCCGCGCGGGCCATGTAGCGGTCGAAATACATCTTGGGCGGGGTGAACGGCGGGTGAGGGTCGACCACGGAGAGCCATAGAAACAGGGGCGCTTCGGGATCGCGCTTCTTGATGAGCTTCAGCGACTCGTTGACGCACCAGGTGGTGAGGTCGTAGCCCTCGGGCAGGTGGCTGGGCCTGGCGTTGAAGCTGTTGGTTTCGACGCCGTGCAGCTTGCCGGCCAGAACCTCGCGGCGGCCCTGGTCGTTGAGCCAATCGGAGTAGTCGTTGCCGTCGCGCTGGCTGTTGGCGACGAGCATGTGCTGGAAACCGAAGCGCTTGCGGTTGGGGTGCCAGTGGGTCTTGCCGATGAGTTCGGTCTGGTAGCCGTTGTCCGCAAGCTCGGAGGCTATGGAGTGGCGCAGGTTCCAGTGGTAGCCGCCGTAGAAGCCCACCATGCCACTAGTGTACGGGGCCTGACCCGAGAGGATGACGCGCCGCGCGGGGATGCAGGTGGGGGACTCGCTGAAGGCCGAGCGGAACCAGGCGCCGTTGCCGGCCAGGTAATCCAGGTTGGGGGTGCGCAGGACCGGGTGGCCGCCGATGCCGAGGGCATCGCCGCGCTGCTGGTCGGAGGTAATCAGGAGGATGTGGGGCCGGCGGCGCGACATGGCCATCAGGCGTTTACCTGGTTAGTCACCGGCTGTAGCTGCTCGGGACGGAGTTCGGCCTGTCCGGCGACGAGGCGGCCGTCTTGAACGAAGCCCTCGGGACGATCAGCAAGCTCGTTGACGAGGCGTTGCCGCCAGGCGGCGACGCGTTCCGAGGCTCCAGCGTCGTTGAGGGTGTTGTGCATTTCGCTCGGGTCGGCGTCCAGATCGAAGAATTGTTCCTGGCCGGTCTGCGTGTACCAGATGAGCTTCTCGTGGCCGTCGGTGACCCACTGGTTGCCCTGGTCGGGCTCGTAGCAGGCGGTGTGTTCGCCGTGGAGGTAGTCGCGCCAGGCGGGTGAATCGCCGCGCATGTAGGGCAGGACGCTGGCGCCGTCGACGGAATCGGGAATCGGGACGCCGGCCGCGTCGAGGATGGTAGGCATGACGTCCTGCAGGCCGACCGGGCGTTCATTGGTGAGGCCGCCCGTGCAGTCCATCCATTCAGGTGCGCGGGCGAGGAACGGGACGCGGATGGAGGCCTCGTAGGGCCAGGTCTTACGGAAGAGGTTGTGGTCGCCGAGCATTTCGCCGTGGTCGCTGGTGAAGAGCACGAAGGTGTCGTCCAGCAGGCCGCTTTCGCGGAAGCCCTTGAGCAGCCGCGAGACCTGGTCGTCGACGTGGTTGACGAGGCCGTAGTAGCCGGCGCGGCAGCGGTGCAGGTCGTCTTCGCGCAGGCGCATGACGGAGGCATCAGGGCTGAGGCCGGGCGGAGGCGCATCGAGCTGGGGCGCCCAGTCGCCGACGTAAGGCTGGGGCAGGTCCATTTGCTCGTAGCGCTCCCAGTAGACGAGGGGCGGGGTCAGGGGCGGGTGCGGGTCGACGAACGAGACCCAGAGGAAGAACGGGGCGTCAGTGTCGCGCTGGCCGATGAAGCGGAGGGCTTCGTTGACGCACCAGGTGGTGTGGGAGAAACGTTCGTCGAGGTGGCTGGGGCGACCTACCCAGCCGTTGGTGGATACGCCGTGGGCCAGGCCCATTTCGAGCGAGGTGGCGCCGTTGTCGCCAAGCCATTCGGCGTAGTCGTTGTTATCGCGCTGGCTGTCGGCCCAGACCATGTTGTCGAAGCCGTAGCGCTTGCGATGCGGGTACATGTGCAGCTTGCCGACGAGTTGCGTCTGGTAGCCGGCCCTGGATAGCTCGCCGGGCAGTGAGTGATCGAGGGCCCAGCCGACGCCGCCGTAGAAGCCGACCATGCCGTGGCTGAAGGGCTTCATGCCGGAGAGCATGGTGCGGCGGGCGCCGATGCAGGACGGGACTTCGGCGTAGGCGCGGGTGAAGTTGGTTCCGCTGGCGGCCAGGTAGTCGAGATTCGGCGTTGCCAGCGGATCGGCGCCGTTGATGCTGAGGGCATCGCCGCGCTGCTGGTCGGTGGTGATGAAGATGACGTGCGGGCGGCGATCGGCCAAGGTGCGGCACCTGATTCGGCAGACGCGTCGTGATTATGGCGCATGGAGCGTCGGTGCGCCTGTCCGCAGGGCGCAAAGCCCGGATCGGCACAGCCGTCGAGGTCGGGTCGGACGACGGGTCCGATGGATTGCGCATATAGTCGGCGCGAGGGTCGGGGTTCGTTACAGGAGCCATGATGGCTGAGTTGCTTCCGGGCCGAGTGCCGCCGTTCGAGGTCGCCGCCGGATACCACCCGATCATGGACTACCGGTTCGTCAGCGCGGGGCAGCCGCGCTGGGTCGGGGCGGACGGCGCGCCGATTCACTATTGGGAGACGGCGGATCCGGATCAGATTCGCGCCGAGCACGCGAACGTGCCGCGCGGGATCGAGCTGCGGACACAGCCGGCCGAGCGGTCCGAACCGATCCTGACGTGTACGGAGCCGTGGGAGTACAACAACGGCGGGCCGGCGATCATTCGCGACGGCGGTCTGTACCGCATGTGGTACCACGCGATCGCGCCGGACCACTGGGACCCGGAGATCGCGCCGTCGCTGGGGTGGGGGCCCGACTGGGGCGGGTTCGTCTGTTACGCGGAATCCGATGACGGGTTCGAATGGCGCAAGCCGGACTGCGGCCAGTACGCGTGGCAGGGGCAGGACGCCACGAACATCGTGTTTGGGCGTGAACTGGCGGGCGAGCCGGGGATTCACGGGGAGTCGGTTTTCCTGGATCCACAGGCGCCAGCACACGAGCGGTTCAAGTGCTTCTACATGGGGCGGCTCTCGAAGGACGTGATTACTCAATGGGCGCGGGAGCATTCGGAGCGCGTCGACCCGTGGATTGCCGAGCATCCCGATCGCGGATTCTTCGTGGCTACGTCGCCGGACGGGATCAGGTGGACGCCGCATCCGGACCCCGTGGTGATCTTTATCAGCGACACCATGAACGTCGTGGACTGGAATGCGGAGAGGGAGAGCTACGTCTGGTATTCGCGGGGCTGGTCGTGGGACCGGCGCACGATTGCGCGGGCGGAGACGCGTGATTTCTTCGAATGGCCGTTGCCGGAACCCTGCCTGACCACGCCGCCGGAGCACCTGGCATTCACCGACATCTATACCAACGGCAAGGTGACGTATCCGGGCGATCCGTCCACGCACCTCATGTTTCCCACGCTGTACGACCGGGCGCTGGACACGACATCGCTGGCGGTCGCGACGAGTTCGGACGATGTCGTCTGGAATTGGGTGCCGGGCGGTCCGGTTTTGGAACCGGGGGCGCAGGACACGTTCGACTCGGGCTGCTTGTTTGGGTGCAAGGGCCTGGTGGAGCTGGCGGGCGACCGGATTGGGACGCCGTATACGGGGAATGATTTGCCGCACAAGTACCCGCGACAGAATCTGCAAAGCGCCACGGCGTACGCCACGTGGGGTCGCGGACGGATTGCGGGATTGGTTGCGGAGGGCGACGGGAGCTTCGCGACACCGCAGATGCAGCTGCAAGGACGCGAAGTCCGGCTGAACGTGAATACGGCGGCGGACGGCGAGGTTCGGGTTACCGCGCTGGAGCGCGGGTCGGGGTGGACGTCGCGGCCGGGTCACGGCGCCTGGGTGGAGGTGGGCGAGAGCCGGTCGATCCAGGGCGATCACCTGAGCGTGCCGGTTGACTGGAACGGGGGCCAGGCGTTGCCGCTCTCGAGGCACGGACCGGTGGTTCTTCAATTCAAGCTGCGGAAGGCGACGCTGTTTGGATTCGAGGTGACGGGCTAGCCGCAGCGGGCGTGGGCATAGACTTGCCGTAGCACGTGGACGCCGAAAGTCTCGAGGGATTGGCGCTGATGAAGATTGTGATTGGGACCGGGCAGTTCGGCGAGGATTACGCGGAGCGGCTGGGGGCGCGCTTTCCCGGGGTCACGTTCAGCATGGCGCTGACGGATCCCGACGAGGTGCGCGAGATCGTGGATGCCGACGCATTCCTGGGCTGGCCGGAGCCGGAAGCCATTGCCGCGGCGCAGCGGCTGCGCTGGATTCACGTGCCGGGGATGGGCATCAACAACACGATGCTCAGCCCGGGTATTGCCGAGTCCGGGATCGTGGTGACGAACTCGCCGGGAGCGCACACGAGTCCGATCGCGGACCACGTGATGTTCTTCGTGCTTTCGCTGGCGCACCAGGGCCGGCGACTGCTGGACGATCAGCGGGCACGGCGATGGGATACCGGGTCGTACGAGCGGCAGCTGCGGGACCTGGATGGCTCTTCAATGCTGCTGATCGGCCTGGGCGGCATCGGGCGCGCCGTGTTTCAGCGGGCGCAGAGTTTTGGGATGCAGGTGTCGGCAGTCGATCCAACGCCGACGGATGTGCCGGCGGGCGTTCGCGAGGTTGGCGGGCTGGACCGGTTGGATGCGCTGCTGGCCGAGACGGACTGGCTGGTGGTGACCGTGCCGATCACGCCGGGAACTCGAAACATGATCGATGCGCGACGGATCGGTCTGCTGAAACAGGGCGCCGCGGTGATCGTGATATCGCGCGGCGGGATCGTGGACGAGGACGCGCTGGCCGAGGGGTTGCGCTTAGGTCGCCTGTCCGGGGCCGGGCTGGATGCGACGGAAACGGAGCCGCTGCCCGCCGAGAGTCCGCTGTGGGACATGGACAACGTGCTGATCTCGCCGCACTGCTCGGGTGTGACGCCCAGCATGTGGAGGCAGCGCCAGCAGACGCTCGAGGACCAGGTGCGTCGCTTTGTTGAGGGGCGGCCGCTGGCGTTTATCTGCGATTTGAAGCGAGGGTATTAGGGCAGGACATGCTCCTTGCGCCTGGCGCGCGCGCAGCCTACGCGAGGGCGTAGGCGTAAAGGCGGGCGGCGCCGTAGAGCCAGAAGCGGAGTTTGACCTGGCCACCGTCGAGGTCGGACAGGTTCTTGCCGTTCCATGAAACCGGCCGCTGCAGTCCATCGATGAAGACGTCGTCGGAGTCCTGGCGGGTGAAGCCGTCCAAGGGCTCGCCGGTGGCGGGGTCGAGTACCTCGACTTCGATCCAGCTGCGGTTCTGGCGGACGTCGCCGACGTTGAGAGTGAGGTTGGACAGGCCTTCGACGTCGATGGGCGTGGTGGTGGCGTGGCCGGGGGTTTCGCGGTCGGGAGTCTCAAGGCAGGTGAAGCCGTCCTCGCGCAGGGTGGCAAGGCCCATGCGCACGACGCGGCCGGAGCCGCTGCCGGATCCGCCGTAGTCGATACCAGGGCGATAGTTCTCGGGCGGCCAGGTGGTGAAGTCTTCGCCAGCGCCGCCGTAGTAGAGGTAGATGGTGCCGTCCTTGACGACCAGTTTGTCGGAGATGACCAGCAGGCCGCCGTCCCACTCGGTGTGGGCGCCGCGGGGGAT
>WTFW01000205.1 GCA_011523785.1 Chloroflexota bacterium
CCCCAACACCCCCATCCGCCTCCGCCTCGCCCTCCGCAGCGCCCGCCTCTTCGCCCTGCAATTCGCCGGAGCAAGCGTGTAGCTGACTGGTCCGGCTCTGCTGCGAACGGCCCTGCGTCATCGCGGCGCGAGATGGAGCCAGTTGGTACGCGGCCCGGCTCGCTGAGCCACGACGCTCCCCGGACTAATCGAGCTCAGGACATCTCGTAGTCAGCGTGGCCCGCTAAAAGCCGTCATTGCTGCCTGCGCCAGCAGGGTTCAGCTCGCATTGGCGGCTCCGGCGCTAAGGGCATTCAAATGGGGTCAGGATGACTTCCATCAGGGCACGGTCTGCCAGCACCTCGGCAAATCGTTCCCGGCCCTCGTCGGTGCGGTAGTCGGGCGGGGGAGATGACCTGACGGAACCGTCCCGGTTCAGGTACAGGTGGGACCCGGAATCCAGGTCGGTCAGAATCACGGAGGCGACAAACTCGGCGGGAGGGACCGGGCGGCAGTGCGGCGCGTGCCACACGTGGATGTCGCCATCGACCACCCGCGTGTTGTAGCCGAAGTCCGTCGGAGTCTGGACTCGTCGCTCTTCCAGCGTTGGTGTCGGCGGCGGTGGCGGACGAGGAGGTGGCGTCTCGCCACACCCACTGACCGCCAGCGGCAAGAGGCTGGCGGCCAGCACCACAACAATCCAACAACTCCTGCGCAAACTCATTGCTTTTCTGTACGACGTCTCCGGGTCACGCCTTCCGCCTCACGAGCGAGTGTCAGGATTCCGCCGGCTTGTCAAGAGACGCGCCTGAACTCGGTCCCCGCCCCCGCAGCGGCACCTCCCGTAAAAGAATCGTCACTGCAAAGGCGATCGCCAGCGCCACCGCCACCACCACGAACACCGACCCAATCGCCGAGGCCAGCGTCTCCCGCAGCGCCGCCAGCAGCTGGTCCAGCACCGCCGCCCCCTGCGGTCCGCGCTCGGCGAAACCCGCCCGCAACGCATCCAGCGCCTCGGGATTCACCAGCGCCTGCGGGTTCTCCTCCATCCGCGCCAGCTGCTCCGCCGGCACCGCCTGCCGGATTGCCGGCGGCAGCGCGTCCTGCAAGCCCGCCGCAAACCGGTTCGCCATGAACGACCCCAGCACCGCCAGCCCCAGCGCGCCCCCGATCGACCGGTAGAACTGCGTCGCCGACGTCACCGCTCCCAGCTGGCCCATCGGTGCGGCGTTCTGCACGGCGATCGTAAAGCTCGGAAACGTCATCCCCAGCCCCAGCCCAATCACAACGATGCTCACCACCGCCTGTCCGAACGACGTATCGGCGCTCATCCGCGAGGTCAACACCACCCCGCCCGTCATGATCCCGATCCCAATCAACCCTTGCAGCCGGTAATGCCCGCCCAGCCGCGACAGCGCCTGCCCCGACAGCGCCGCGCTGACCACCATGCTCAGCATCATCGGCGTCAGGAACGACCCGCTGCTCGTGGCCGAGGCCCCCAGCACCCCCTGGAAGAACAGCGGAATGAAGATGATCGAGCCGAACATCGCGAACCCCGAAATGAACACTGCCACCAGGGCAATGCTCACCACCGGGTTCGAGTAGATGCTCAGCGGCATGATCGGATCCTCCGCCCGTCGCTCCACCAGCACGAAGGCCGCCGTCATCACCGCCGCCAGCACCAGGATGCCCACGATCTGTAGTGACACCCACTCGTACTGCACCCCGCCCAGCGACAGCCCGACCAGCAGCGGCACCACCACCAGCACCAGCAGCCCCATCCCCGCGTAATCCAGTCGATGGCTGCGCTTCTCCGGCCGCGTATTTGGGAAAAACCGGATGAACAGCGCGATCACCGGCAGCCCCAGCGGCACGTTCACATAGAACACCCAGTTCCACGACAACGTGTCGGTAATGAACCCGCCCAGCGTCGGACCGATCACCGACGACAGCCCGAACACCGCCGCCACCAGTCCCTGGTACTTCCCACGCTCCGCCGGCGGAAACAGGTCGCCCACCGTCGTGAACGACAGCGCCATCATGCTCCCGCCGCCAATGCCCTGGATGGCCCTGAAGGCGATCAGCTGATCCATCGTCTGGCTCACCCCCGCCAGCACCGACCCCACCAGGAACACCACGATCCCGCCCAGGAAAAACGCCTTCCGCCCATACAGGTCCGACAGCCGCCCCACGATCGGCACCGTCGTCGTCGACGCCACCAGGTAGGCCGTCGTCACCCACGTAAACCGGTCAAACCCACCCAGGTCCGCGATGATCCGCGGCATCGCCGTACTCACCACCGTCTGATCCAGCGACGCCAAAAACAACGCCAGCATCAACCCACCCATCGTCAACACCACCTGCCGCCGCGGCAGCGCTGCCTGTACCGCTGGGTTGCTGTCCATTAGAAGTTGGGCACCCTTGGCCTCATCCGTTTCGCCTCACCATTGGCCGGCCATGTCCAGTCGTGTGCGCGAAGAGCGAGCGTCCCAGACCTCGCCTAAGTCCCCGGCGCAGCGGCGCGACGAAGCGGATGCTACCGGCCCCACGGCCGACCCCGGCTGTCCGAGGGCCTACGAACCTATGAGCCCTTCCTGCGGACGCACCCACGGCAGCTTCGGCAGGACGGCCATGAACTCGGCGCGCGGAAGCTGCAGATCGCCGACTGGAACGTCGATCACGACTGGCGCCTCGCACTCGAGCGCGCGCGGAAGCAGGTCCTGCAGATCCTGCGGATCGTCCGCCCGCATGCCGACCGCCCCGAACGACTCGGTAAATGCCACGAAGTCGGGGTTATGCAGGCCGGTCTCGTAGTCGCCGTCAAAAAACTCCTCCAGGTCGCGGGCCACATTCCCGTAGGCGTCGTCTCGGAAGACGATGCTGGTGACGTTGATCCCGTACCGCACCGCCGTGGCCAGTTCCACGGCATTGAACAGAAACCCACCGTCGCCGTTGACCGATATCACCGGCCGATCGGGATGCGCCACCTTGGCCCCCAGGGCCGTGGGGAATCCGAAACCGAGGTTGAACGAGTAGCCGGAATCGATAAACGTCTTCGGCTCGTGCACCTGGTAATGCGTTCGCGCGTAGTAGCCGAACTGCGTGACGTCCCACACGATGTGGGTGTCCTCCGGAACGCTGCGTTGCATGGTCTCCAGGATCGGGTAGTGCGGCTC
>WTFW01000136.1 GCA_011523785.1 Chloroflexota bacterium
GGCCTCGGACGACTCGTCGTCCACCGGCTCGGCGTCGGGCATCGACTCGGGAAGGTCTGGCGGGGTTAGCGGCGCCCGGCCCTGGTGCTGGTCGATGAGGAGCGTGAACTCCTCGGCGTCCAGCGTTTCCACCTCGATCAACCGTTCGGACAGTTTGTCCAGCAAGTCGTGGTGGCGGGAGAGAATGTCCATTGCGCGACGATGGGCGTCGTCAATGAGGTGGGAGACCTCGTTGTCGATGTCCTCGGCGACTCGCTCACTGTAGTTGCGCTGCTCGGCGATATCCCGACCCAGGAAGACCAGCTCCTCGCGTCGGCCAAAGGCCCGGGGGCCGAGCTTGGGCGACATGCCGTACTGCGTGACCATGCGGCGCGCGGTCTCCGTGGCCTGCTGGATGTCGTTGCTAGGGCCGGTGGACATCTCGCCGAAGACCAGGACCTCGGCAGCATGGCCACCCATGATCATGGCCAGCATGTCCTCGAAGAAGGACTTGGTGTAGAGGTGCCGGTCTTCGGGCGGCTGCAGGCGCGTGTAGCCGCCCATCTGCCCGCGCGGAAGGATGGTGACCTTATACACCGGGTCGGATCGCTTGAGCATGTGGGCCACCAGGGCGTGGCCGATTTCGTGATAGGCGGTCACGCGCTTCTCCTGGGCGCTCATCACGCGGCTCTTGCGCTGCGGTCCGGCGATCAGACGGTCGATGGCTTCCTCGATCTCGAACATGCTCAATACCGAGCGATTGCGCCGCGCCGCCAGGATCGCGGCCTCGTTGAGCAAGTTCTTAAGGTCTGCCCCTGAGAAGCCGGGGGTCTGTTTGCCTACGGTTTCCAGGTCAACGTCGGGATCCAACGGCTTCTCGCGGGCGTGGACCCGGAGGATCGCTTCGCGGCCGCGGATGTCCGGCAGGTCCAGCGTGACCCGGCGGTCGAAGCGACCCGGTCGCAGCAGCGCCGGGTCAAGTACGTCCGGTCGGTTGGTTGCCGCCAGCACGATCACCGTCTGCTCGGACTCGAACCCGTCCATTTCGACCAGAATCTGATTCAGCGTCTGCTCGCGTTCGTCGTGGCTACCACCCAGGCCCGCACCGCGCTGGCGTCCGACGGCATCGATCTCATCGACAAACACCAGCGAGGGTGCGCTCTGCTTGGCCTTCTCGAAGAGGTCGCGTACACGGGACGCGCCGACGCCCACGAACATCTCGACGAATTCCGACCCGCTGATACTGAAGAACGGCACCCCGGCCTCGCCCGCCACAGCCTTGGACAGGTAGGTCTTTCCGGTCCCCGGTGGGCCGACCAGCAGGACACCCTTGGGGATTTCGGCGCCGATCTTGGTGAATTTTTCGGGGTATTTCAGGAACTCGACGACCTCGGCCAATTCCTGCTTGGCCTCGTCAACGCCTTGCACGTGCTTGAAGGTGACTTTGGGACGGTTGGCGGTGACCATGCGGGCACGGCTGCGGCCGAAGCTCAGCGCCTGCGAGTTGGAGCCCTGGGCCTGCCGCATCAGGAATATGAGCAGCCCGATAAAGACCAGCAGCGGCAGCACCGAAGTCAGGATGCTGATGATTGTGGGCGCGTTGCTGGGTTCATCGAACTCGACGGTGACCTGCTCGCCCCCGATGTTGATCCCGCGGTCAGCCAGTTCGCGGCCAATGTTGAAATTGTCATCAACCACGGCGCTGATTGTGCGCCCGTCCACATTCGCGGAGACGCGGGTGCCGCCAAGGCGAATCTGCGGCCGGCTGCCGCGATCGGCGGCCGCCTGCACCTCGGCAAGCAGCGTTGAGATGGGCACGGGCTGCTCACGCGGGCTCGGGTTGAACATCACGAACAGCACGACCAGAATCGCCACGGCCAGCACGATGTACATGAAGCCGTTACGGACGAGTCGGTTGTTCATGGAAGGGCAGCCTTTCGTCCCCGTACGGAACGAGACGGGCGCCGCGCCGCGTGGATGTCGGCAATTATATCAGCGGCTCGCTCGCGCCCGGCCCGCACTTCTCCTGCGAATCGAGTGTACGCACGCCCCCTGGCGATTCCGTAACGAAACCACCTGGCGGCATGGTCCGGGGCAACGGGGTCCACACCACAGAAACAGCCAGGATCGTGCCGGCATTGGACGGCGGACGGTGGTCCGCGTCAACGACCACGCCCGGCACGCAGACGGGCTGGTCAGCTAGCGTAATCACGGGGGTTCCGTCGCGCAGCGCGGCCGGGATCCGGCGACGACGCAATAGGCGCAGCAGGTTGTGTCGACGCCCGTCCACCGGTGAGGTGACCCAATCGCCTGGGCGCGGCGTGCGAACGGCCAACCTTGCGCCAGATCGTGGAACCGCGAGCGCCTCGAACGCAACTGAGTCGCATGCCTCAGTCGCGAACGTGGAATATTGGAGCTTTAGTCGCCCAACAGCGAGATCGACATTCGCGGGAACGGATAGCTCGACGGGAGCGGGCCACGGCGGATCGGCCACTCGGTTGTTGTAGAGCGCCATCGCGCGGTCTCGCACATAGGCCCAGTGCCCGCCTGGCAGCTGGATCCAGCGTCCCGCGGTGTTGTCGGCCAGCGCGCGATCGAGCGCCCGCCAGTGCGACTCGCCGAGCTGGCGGGGCGAAGGCGCGTGGGCCCGCAGGGCGGCGTTCATGACCTGGCGCAGAGGCCCCGCGGAAACGGCGCGCCGATCCGGGGCCAACGGCATTCGGATTCCCTGAGCAGCACGCACCAGTGGCTCGGCTGCCGATGTCGCCAGCATGCCGGCGCGCAGCAGTGCCTTCCGAACGCCCGGATAGATTTCGTCGAGCAGCGGAATCAGCTCGCGGCGGATTCGGTTGCGGCGATAGTCGGGAGTCTCGTTGGCCGGATCGCGGTGGGTCGGTAGACAGCGGAGCGTCGCGTATGTCTCGACCTGGCTGCGCCACACCGTCAGCAGCGGTCGCAGCGTCCAGCTGTCGTCCAGACGCATGCCCTGGAGGGCGTCGGGTCCGCCGCCGCGGGCAAGGTTCATCAGGATTGTCTCCACCTGATCGTCGGCCTGATGTCCGGTGGCCACCCGGGCGACGCCCAGTTGCGCGCCCGCGCGGCGCAGAAAGTCGTGCCGAAGGCGGCGGGCGGCCATTTCGCGGGACTCGCCCCGATCCGGCGTGGGTCGCGCGGCCCGGTCGCTGGTGATCGGCAGGCCCCTGGCCCGGCATGCGGCTATCACGTCCGAGGCGACAGCGGCGCTCCCGTCGTGCCAAGCGTGGTCGAAGTGCAGGACATGGAGCGCTGGCCCCCCTCGCTCGCGGGCGGCCAGCAACGCGTCCAAGAGCACCATGGAGTCAGGCCCGCCGGACACCGCCACGGCCAGGAGATCGCGCGCCGTCAGCCCGGCGGTGCGGACCGTTGCCCGGTAGACGGCATCCTGCACCAGACGCACCGTCTGGCGCGGAAGCTCGCGACTAGCCGGTGCTCCCGAACCCACCGCGTGACGGGGCATCGGGCGTCTCCCGTTCGTCCCAGGTAGCCACCGCGACGGACACGAACACCCCCTGGGCGATTCGCTCGCCTCGTTCCACGACTACCGGAGAGTCCGTCGGATTCCAAACGTCAATGTGGATTTCATCATCCGGTCCGGCGAAGTCCTGATCGACGATGCCAATGGCGTTGGAGAGCCGCAGGCCCGTGCGGTGGGGCGTGCTGCTGCGGACCGCCACCAGCAGCATGTAGCCGGGCGGGGTCGCGACAATGAGATTTGACGGAATCCGGGCCATACCGCCCGGCGCAACCCTGGTGGTTACGCGCGTTGTGAAGTCGAATCCCACGGAGCCGTCGGTGGCGTACGCAGGCAGGGGGAGCGAGGGATCGACACGAGTAATTGGCACGCGCATGTCATGCCGAGTCTACGCCGTGCGTTGAGATACCTAACCGCCGGCAAAAGTCTCCAGCCAGGCGCCGACGTGACCGAATCGCAGCGGCGGTGGGGGCGGCGGGGGCGGCGGTTCGAGTGCTACCGGCGTGGGAAGCGGTCCGCCGCTCAGGTCATCCATGATGATGATTGCGCGATCGCCGGGATCGACCAGTCCCAGGTCACGCTTTGCGACCTCACGCAAGGCCGGCAGCGATTCTGCGTAGGCCAGTCGTTCGCGGAGTTCCGCGTTCGATCGCTCGACACGATCAATCTGCGTATTCAGTTCCTCGATGCGCTCGTTGGCTGCCACGTAGGCAGGAGAGTTCGTGGTTTCGCGCACGACCACGGCCACAAGGACCAGGACACCGACCAGGGCCAGGACTTGGCCTAGCAGGCGCGCGCGGTCGTTGGTTTGCGAAGTCGCTGGCGCCTGCACTATTCGACCGTCACCGACTTGGCGAGGTTGCGTGGCTGATCTACGTCCAACCCCAACCAGACCGCGATGTGATAAGCGAATAGTTGTAGCGGAACGACGCTAACGATAGGCGCAATCAGCGGCGGCGTGCGAGGAACGGTGATGACTGCCTCGGCAACGTCGGCGTGCAGGTCATCCCCTTCGCTGGCCACCAGGATGACCCGGCCGTTACGAGATCGCGTCTGTTCAACGGCGTTCAGGATCTTCGGTCGCAGCTCGTCGTTCAGCGCCACAGCGACGATCGGGATGTCGGGCGCCACCAGCGCGATCGGTCCGTGTTTGAGTTCGCCGGCGGCAAAGCCCTCCGCGTGGATGTACGAGATTTCCTTGAGCTTCAGCGCGCCTTCCAGGGCGATGGCGTGAGCCAAGCCACGGCCCATGTAGAGGAAATTGGCGGCGTTGTGGTACTGGCGAGCCAATTCCTCAATGTGACTCTCAGTTTCCAAGACTCGCGCGATCGCTAACGGGGCGTGGGCAATGTGAGCCAGGCGGCGAGCCAACTGGTCTGATGAAAGAACGCGGCGCAACACGCCGAGGTGACAGCTCAGCAGATATAGGGCCCCGAGTTGGGACACAAAAGTCTTGGTGGCGGCCACGCTGATCTCGGGTCCGGCGTGCAGGTGAAACGCCGCGTCGGCGGTGCGCGTAAGTTCGCTGCCCACGGTGTTGACCAGCGCCACGACTGGCGCCCCGCCGGCTCTGGCGCGTTCAACGGCCAGCAACACGTCGGCCGTAGCCCCAGACTGCGAAATCGCGATCACAAGCGTGCCGGGAGATAGCGGCCCAGGTGCGTAGGCGAACTCGGAGGCAATTTCGGTGGTGGCGGGGAGTTGGGCCAGCTGCCGGAGGTAGCGTGCGCCGACCATACCGGCGAAGTTCGAACTGCCGCTGGCCACGATCACCACTCGCTCAACGTCCCGCGCGTCAACTGGCAGCTGAAAGTCCTGAAGTCGCAGTTCAGCCGGTTCCAGCGTGACCCGCGGGCGAATCGTGTCGGCCAGCGTGTCCGGTTGTTCGTGGATCTCCTTGTGCATGAAGTGACGGTGGCCGGCCTTCGCCGCCGCCATTGGCCCCCACGGGACCGAGATGAGACGGCGATCCCGCGGTCGGTTATTCAGGTCCTGAAATTCGGCGCCATCGCTTCGGAGAGCCACGATCTCACCGGCTTCCACAACTTGGAGGTTTCGGGTGTGACGGACGACCGCCGGGAGGTCGGAGGCTAGAAAGGCCTCAGAGGCACCGTGACCAACCACCAAGCCTCCGGCCGACCCTACGCGTCCGCCGACCAGCAGGTCCGGCTCGTCGGCTGCCAGGGCCAGCACCGAGTGGGCGCCGGCCAGGCGACGAAGTGTACGCCCCACGGCATCGGTCAATGGCAGGCCGGCGTCCCGCTCTACGCCGATGAGATGGGCGATGACCTCGGTGTCGGTCTCCGAGTCAAAGACATGCCCATCGGCCAGCAACTCGGCGCGCAGTTCCGTCACGTTGTCGGTCATGCCGTTGTGGACGATGACCAGGCAACCCGAGGCATCGGCGTGCGGGTGTGCATTGGCATCGGTCACCGCACCGTGCGTTGCCCAGCGGGTATGCCCTATGCCAATGGCGCCCGACATCAACTGGTCGTCAATCAGCTGCGCCAGGTCGTCGATCCGGCCAGCCCGACGACGGATGCTCAGGCCCTGGGGAGTGAGGACGGCAAGGCCGGCCGAGTCGTAGCCCCGGTACTCCAGAGCGCGCAGCCCGTCCAGGATGGCTGGGGCGGCTGACCCATCGCCGATATAGCCAACGATGCCGCACATGGCGCCGTTCTCCGCGCAAAACTGTTAGTGGGCCGTTCGGCCCTCGGAACCTGCGCCTCCCCTGCTCAGACCATACCGCTCACCACCCGCGGCGGCAACGCGAGATTCTTCCAGGCAGGTCTCGGGCAGCCGTCGGCTCTAGCAGGCCATCACGCCCTGCGCCGCATGGCGTCGCGACCGGAATGCATCACAAACCAGTCGAGCGTGCGTGAGACCAGATTCACACGATGCGCCGGCTCGCTGATTCGGTGGAATTCGCGGGGATAACGAATGAAGGCAGTCTCGGCGCCCGCCGCCTGCAGGAGCGCAAATAGCTCCAGGCCCTGGGCAATGGGCACGCGCCGGTCCTCCTCGCTGTGGACCACGAGCGTTGGCGTGGTGACGCCCGCGAGGTGCTGGACGGGCGAACGTTCGCGAATGAGTTCACGCTGCTCCAGCGGAGAGCCCCCGAACTCCCAATAGACCCAGCTCGGTATGTCGGTTTGCCCAAAGAAACTCTCCACGTTGGTCACGGCGTTCACGGCAACCGCGGCGACAAACCGTTGCGTGTGTCCGATGGCCCATGCGGTCAGATAGCCGCCGTAGCTGGTACCGGTGACGAACTCGGGAAGGTCGTCGTGGCCGGACATGGCCAGCCACGAGTCAAGCGCCGCCAGGCAGTCGGCATAGTCGCCGCCGCCCAGGTCCATCCGGTCCGCCAGGATGAAGTCAATCCCGTAGCCGTGGCTGCCCCGGAAGTTGGGATGCACCACGGCGAATCCGTGCCGGACCGCCGCCTCACTCTCCGGACGGTATTCATTGGCGGTTCGACTGTGCGGTCCACCGTGCGGCCAGAGAATCACGCCCCCTGGCGCGGTATCGGCCGGCGCCAGGGCCAGACTCTCTATTGAGAAGCCGTCGTCGCGGTCGAACGTCCAGATCCGGGATTGCGCCTCGCTTTCGATGCCGTGGTGGGCGGATCGCCAGCGCGACCGGCCTTCCGGCGACAGCAGTTCGATCTCAGGCGGGGTCGTGGCCGCTTGCGTCACGCAGGCGATCTCGCCGCTACAGCCATCGACAGCCGGCAGGCTGGCGTGCGGCTGCTCCAGGGCAAGCGCCTCGGGCGCGGCATTCTCGGAAGCGCGCAGGAGCACGCTGCGCATGCCGTCCATCAAGGCGACGATCCAAGAGCCATCGGGCGTCGCCGCCGGGGGCGACTCGGGGTCGACGCTGCGGTCAAGCCCGCCGGTTAACGTCCGCCGGTCGCTTCCCGTCGTATCGACGGTCGTCAATTCCATGTTGACGGCGTGCGGTCCCGTCATCGACGCGGCCAGGTAGGCAAGGCGCCGACCGTCCGCCTGGACGGCCGGTACGACGGCCGCGTGCGAGTCGGAGACGAGCGGCCGCTCGGTCGACCCGGCGGAATCGGACGTCCAGATGGCGAATGGCTGGGTCAGGCTCGCGACCGCGCCTTCCTCGTGTCCGCTGCGATTGGACACGAACACGACGTCCTGGCCGTTGGGCAGCCATATTCCCGCGCCGCTGTGGTAGTCGTCCGAGGTCACCGGGCGCGGCGGCTCGTTGCCGAGCAGGTCGTGCACCCAGAGTCGGATTCGCTCGACTTCCCCCAAGCCGTCGCCGTCGTTGCGAGGGTTTACCGCGGGGTCGGGCGGGTCTTCAGGATCCGGGTCATACGCGGCGTACAGCAGCCGGTCGTCGGTGGGGGACCAGGCAAACGTCCTGAAGAACGGAAGCGTGGCCAGCCGGCCGTGCGGAGCTTGCGCCAGGTCGATCTCGCGCCGCGACCCGTCGAGCCGGATTACGACGATTCGGTCGGTCTCGTCTTCAGTCTCGGCGTACACCAGACGGGTTCCGTCATTCGACCAAGTAACGGGCGGATCTCCCGTGGGAATCCCCTCAACAAGCCTTTCCGACGTGGCGCCGTCTGCCTCCAGGATCCAGAGTTCACTGGTCGTGCGGTTGGCCTCGACGTCTGGAACGGCCACCGTGTACGCGAGGCGCCTGCCAGCGGGGGCCCATTGAGGGCGGGTTGCCGTGGGTGCTTCGAACAGCGCCCGGGTCATGCTTCGGTCAAGATCCATGCAGGGGCCCCCCGATACCTTGCTACGGAAACGCTACGCGCCCAAAGCCAAAACAGCGCGGACAGCGCGGAGGCCGACCGCTGGGACGCGCGGGCGGACCGCCGGGATCGACGCCTGAGCCGTCGCACACGGGACAGCGTCGCGAGAGCAGGCGTCGCAACAGCCGCCAAAACAGCCCTGACACGCGACCGCCGCCGGTGTATCCCGGCGGTCGAGCGGACGGCGTGGGGCCAGCGGCACTCACGCGGCGGCCGGAATCCCGCGTCGCAGCCCGCGGCCCGGGGTGGCTCCCGTATGGCGCCCGTGGTCGACGACGACCACACCATTCACGATCACCATGTCGATGCCGTCCGGATAGTTAGTCGGATCGTCAAACGTCGCGTTTGACTTCACCCGCGGCATGTCGATCAGCACCAGGTCGGCGGCCATTCCCGGCAGGATGAATCCACGGTCAACCAGTCCAAAGCGTCGGGCGGGCGCTGAGGCCATGTGGCGGATCATCTCTTCAAGCGGCAGGGCGCCCCGGTCGCGCACGAAGTGCCCCAGGAAGCGCGGATAGGTGCCGAAGGTTCGTGGATGCGGCGAACCGCCGGTCAGCAGGGCGTCGGTGGAGCAGATGTGGGCGGGATGCCGCATCGTCATTTCGAAGTCGGCATTGGTCGCTGAATTGTGGATCACCGCCGCCGCCACGCCGCGTTCGGCGATCACCAGGTCGACCAGCAGGGTTTCCGAAGCGACGCCACGTTCCGCAGCGATGTCCGCAAGGATGCGACCCTCCAGGTGACGGTTCGTCGGCGACGGGACGCTGGCCAGCCGGACGCTGGAACCGTCGAGCTGTCGCCCGCTGTCGGCGCTTCGCATTTCCGCCTCGACGCGCGCCCGAGTCGCCGGGTCAGCCAGCCTTTTCAGCATGGCCGGAACCCCGCCGTCCAGCGCCCAGTCCGGGAACGAATAGTGCATCAGCGTGCTCCCGGCGGGCCAGGCGTAGGTGTCGAACGACACCGAGACGCCCAGGCCGATCCCCCGGTCGGCTTCGTCATGGTTGACCCACCAGCTGTTGTCCTGGCTGTTGAAGTGCGAGATGTGGACCGGGCACCGGGCGCGGCGCCCAATCTCCAGCGTCTCGCGGATGGCTTCGCGCATGCCCAGCTTGTAGCGCATGTGTGTCACGTAGGGCGCGTTGAAGCACCCAGCCGGTTCGCTGATCGCCACCAGCTCATCCGTGTTGCTGAAGGTGCAGGGGGCGTAGTCCAGGCCGGTGGATACCGCGGCGGCGCCGTCGCGCATCGCCTCATGCGCGATCTGGCGCATCTGCGCCAATTCTTCCGGCGTGGCCGGCCGGTCTTCCCAACCCAGCACGGCTGCGCGCACGCATCCGTGAGGCAGGTGGTGGGCGACGTTGACCGCGACCTTCCGGTCAAAGCTGTCCAGCCAGCCACCTACGGTCTCCCAGGGGCCGTCCACGTCCGGCTGGCCGTTGAGCGCGTCGAAGTAGTCGAGGAAGGGCTGGCGGTTCCTGGCGGCCAGCGGCGCGTAGCCGATACCGTCCAGGCCGGTTAGCTCGGTGGTAATGCCCTGCCGCACTTTCGGCTGGTGGTCCGGGCGGTCCAGCAAGAGCAGGTCGGAATGGGTATGCACGTCGATAAAGCCGGGTGACACGACCCTGCCGCCAGCGTCGATCTCGCGTGTGGCGCCGTCTTCAACTCGCCCCATCGCCACGATCGTCGAGCTGTCCACGGCTACGTCGCCGCGCACGCCGGGCGCGCCCGAGCCGTCCACAATCAAGGCGTCGCGGATGCAGAGGTCGTGCATCAGGTCATCCGGCGGAGTCGCGCAGGTGTGCGGCATCGTAGTCGGCCGCGGTTCCGGCGGCGAACGCGCGGAGTCGGCGGGCGGCCTCGGCTTCGGCCGCAGCCAGGAACTCGACCGCGACATCGGGGCCGAAGAGGCTGCGTCCGATGGCCGCGCGTGACTCCACCTCACGAGCGGAGTCCCCGGAACTCACCTCAAGCCCGTTCAGGGCAACGATGGCCCGGCGCAGTTCGCCCAGCGGCATGCCGGGGTCAATGGTGCTCACGCCGGCCGCCTTGCGCTCCAGCAGCCCGGAGTCCGCAATCGTTGTCAGGCCGTCGGCTCGAAATGCCGCGAGCGACTGAAACGCCGCGGCCAGCCCGTTCGGCGGTTGGGGTGACCCAGCCTCGATCGCCCAGGACAACCCGCCGATAGCCCGACCATTGCCTTGAACTGCGTGCTGATCGAGCCGCACCACAAAGACTTCGTCGGCGGCCAGGTGGGTCAGATAGCCGGCCACGAAGGCGGTCTGGGATGCCGTAAGCAATGTCGGATCGGCAAGCTCCGGATAGGCGGAAAACAGCCGGCGCGTGGCCGATCCCCAGGTGCTCGAATCGCGAAAGCTGTAGAAGTGCGTGGCCTCGCGGGCGGCCTCGTCGCGAACGCGGGCATCCGGCGCTATGGCCCCCGCGTAGTAGGCCGGCTGGGCGGCATGCACGATGCTCCGCAGCGAGTCCGGCGCTTGCCGCAGCGCCGCCAGGGCCACCCGCATGTGCGCTCGCTGTGAGGCCAGAAGCGCCCCTCGTTCCCGTTCGCTGTCACAATGCCGCCAGACGTCACGATTGTAGGAGGCGCGCCAAATGGCCATACACGCCGGACACACGGGAATCGTGGTTCAGGACCTGGACCGGGTCGCGCGGTTTTACAAGGACGTGATCGGCCTGACCGAGGCGCGTCGGATGGGTCGCGAGGGTGCGCCGCTGGATGCTCTGCTGGGCCTGACCAACGTGCGCCTGGAAGTCATGTTCCTGGGCACGACCGACCGTCCGGCGGCCATCGAGTTGCTGCAGTACGTCCGCCACCCCTCGGCGCCCATCCAGCGACAGCCCAACTCGCATGGCCCAAATCACGTGCACTTCATCGTGCACGACCTGGACCCGATTTTGGAGCGGCTGGACGAGGCCGGCATCGAGTCCATCGGCGGTCCGGTCGGCTGGTTCGATACCTGGACGCGGGTGCTCTATACCCGCGATCCGGAAGACAACATCGTGGAACTGACGGAGATTCCGGAAGGGCAGCCGATTCCGTACGCGCCGGAAGCTGGCTGAGACGGAACGGCCTACCCGCGGGCTGCCCGATGCTTGGCCTTGCGGCGGTTGAGACCCTTAGTACGTTAAGATTCAGTCACCAGTTGGGCGGCAGGGGTACAACCATGGCCGCCCAACCAGACGTACTGAACCACGAACGCCGCCTCAGCCAAGTCGAGAGCACGCTGCCGCACCTGGCCACGAAGGCCGACCTCGCTGAGCTCAAAGCCGAACTGCACAAGCTCGAAGCACGTATTATTCGCTGGATCGCCGGCCTTGGCCTTGGCGTGGTCGGCACCCTGATTGCAGTGCTTATCGATCGGTTTGCTGGCTGAAGTCGCGCCGTCTGTTCGGATCAGCCCGTAGACTCCAACACGGCCTCGGCTCGGCCGGATTCCAGTGAGGCCAGCACCGCGTCCTGCACAGCGGCGGCCTGCGTTGCCTGAGCAGGGTCCAGCGACTCGCCGTGCGTAAACGCCTCCACCGCCCGAATGTGGCCGGCGAAAGGTCCATCCAAATCGATCGGTGTCGATTCTGAGTCGTCGAGCCGAAGTGCCGCCGAGGCTCGCCCGTCGGCGTGGATCGAGCCGTGAGCGCCGATCAGCATGGCGCGGTCGAAGGGCTGCCCACCGGAGGCTGCCGCGCCCACGTCCAGCACCGCCGTGAGCCCGCGTTCGAACGTCAGAATGGCCGTCACGTAGTCAGGACCCTCGGCGCCCACGGCCTGACCTGCCGCGTAGGCCGTCACCGCCGGTCGACCCATCAGATCGAGCACGGCGGCCAACTCGTCAATCAGGGCGCCCGCAAGTTCATCAGGACCAGCCGGCGCCCAGCGCGTCCAGCGCAGGAAGCGCGGCGTGCCGATTCGCCCGGTGTCCAGCGATGCGCGCAGCAGGCTGTGCGGTGCGCGGTGGAGGGCGGGCGCCAACACGCTGACAGATGATCCTCGCTCCGCCTGCAGCGTCGCCGGCCCAGTTGTCCCCGCCATGGCCGATGCGAATACCGCGCAGGGAATCCCGGCGTCGGCGGCCCAAGCGCCGGCATCGGCGACAGTCAACACCACCGCCTGCGCGTCGGGGCGCTCTTGGCCAACAATGTCCAACGACGGCGCGCCGACCAGCGCGTCTTCCAGGTTCGCGTCACCAGAAGCACCGGCGGCCAAGAGTAAGCGCATCGGAGATTCAACCTAGCTGGGCTTGTGCGGCTAGTGTGGCCGTCGACGGCGTCCTTCTGCAAGCAAGCGCCGTCCGCGGCGACCAGGCGGCAGCTTCGACGGCGTCTAGGCAACCTGAGGCCCGGTGCCATCCAGTGCAGCCCGGCGTCACGAGGCCCCTTAAACGACCGGTGGGGGCCTTGCGGCCCCCACCAGGCGGATTACGACGTCAAGCCGGAGCTACGACTTGATGCCGGTCAGCGCAATTCCGCGCACGAACTGCTTCTGTGCGAAGAAGAACACAATGACGATTGGCGCCACCGAGACGATGGACGCCGCCATTAACATCTGGAATTCCGTCCCGTATTGGGTACGGAACCACCGGATGCCCACGGCGAGGGTCAACTTCTCAGGCGTCTGGATGAAGACGAACGGTTCAAAGAACTCGTTCCACTTGTTGATGAAGTTGAACACCGCCACGGTGGCGATTGCAGGTTTGGAGAGCGGAATTACGACGCGGAACAACACCTGCAGGAGGTTCGCGCCGTCAATCTCCGCTGCCTCATCCAATTCAACCGGCAGTGTTAAGAAGAACTGCCGCAGGATGAAGATGTAGAAGGCCTGTCCCCAGAGGTCCGGCAGGGCCACCGGCCACAGGCTGTCCAGCAGTCCGACGGTGCGGAACATGATGAACTTGGGCACGATCGTCACGTGGCCTGGCAGCATCAGGGTCGCCAGGATCAGCACAAACAGCTGGTTACGGCCCGGGAACTGGGTTCGCGCAAAGCCGTAGGCCACAAAGATGCTGATGAAGGTCTGCCCGAACATGCCGAGCGCGACCAGGATGAGGGAATTCACGATCCAGTTCGCGAACGGCCCCGTTTCCCACATGTCGATGTAGTTCTGCCAGATCCAGGGATCGGGCCAGATCTGCGGCGGCTCTTCAAAGAGCTTGTCCAGCCGCATGAACGACGTGCGCACCATCCACAGGAACGGGATGGCGTACACGAAGCTTCCCAGCCAGAGAATCAAGTACGTCAGGACGCGTCCGCTGACGCGCATCGCACGGATACGCGCCGGCGTACGGATGCGGACCGACGACGGCATCCCGGAGGGGTCCGATGGTTCTACAGTTACCGTTTGCTGCGCCATAGTCCCCCCTAACCGGCCCTTTCACCCTCGTAGTACACCCAGCGTCGCGCGGTCAGGAACTGCACGATCGTCAGGAAGAGGATGACGAAGAACAGAATCCAGGCAATCGCCGAGGCGTAGCCCATCTTGAAGAAGCGGAAGCCGTTCCAGTACAGGTACAGCAGCAGGAACAGCGTCGCGTCGGCCGGACCACCCTCGGTAATGATCAGGGCGGCCGTGAAAACCTGGAACGAGCCGATGACTGCCAGCACCATGGTCAGGAAGATCTGCGGCGTCATCATTGGAATGGTGACGTGGCGGACCTTGCCCCACCAGCCGGCGCCGTCGATTTCGGCGGCCTCATACAGGTGTTGTGGAATCCCCTGCAGCCCAGCCAGGTAAATGATCATCGTGGTCCCCACGGACCAGAAGCTCATGATGATCAGCCCCGGCATGGCCCAGGTTGTGGATCCCAGCCAGTTAGGCGCCTGAATGTCCAGCGGCCCCAAGAAGATGTCGAGGAAGTTGTTCAGCAGGCCGTTGGGCTGTAGCACCCAGTACCAGAGCACCGCCGTGGCGACGCCCGTGGTGATCGACGGTAGGTAAAAGCACGTGCGGTAGATCGCGATGCCCTTAACCTTCCGGTTCAGCAGCCCGGCCACGATGAACGAAATGATCAGCACGCCAGGCACGTGAAACACCACGTAGTACGCGGTGTTGTACACGCTCTGGACGAAGCGCGTGTCTTCGCCCGATAGCAACTGAGCGTAGTTCTCGAATCCCAGCCACTTGATGTCGCCCACCAGGCGCCACTGGGTAAAGCTGAGGAAGAACGAAAAGAAGAAGGGTCCCGCGATGAAGACAATGAACCCAAATAGCCAAGGGAATATGAACAGGAACCCTTGGGTCTCTTTCCATGTCCAGCCGAGAATGCCGCGCTTGGGTCTGACGCCCGTCGGCGGACTGGCCATGTCGGTTGCGGTCATTGCACCTCCTTCGTATCCGAGCGTCGAGCCCCGTGTCTGGTGGCGGGCCGCTCGGCCCCCCAAATAGACAGCACTCGCCAAAGCGGTGGCGGACCGTACAGCCACCGCGGCGCGCGCGTCAACAGATGTGCGCGGATTCTACCGGCGCGCGCGCAGGCTGGGCATTAGGGAATCGCCGGAGTTTCAGCCGTCCAGGGGATAGCTAAAGCTCGCGTCACCGTCCCGGGTAAAGGACCAGGAGTCGTCTCGCCCGCTGCAGCGCACCACCAGGCCTGCCGGCCCGTCGGCGGACGCTGAGTGCCATTCAACTTCCGCATCAGCTCCGTAGACGAAGGCGGCGGCGCTCCAAAACGCCTCGGCCGTAACCTCGGTGACCAGCGTGCTGCGCAGGTCGCTAGCTGGATTGCCGGGCGAGCGCGCCGTCAGCAGGCCCGCGCCTGCCAGCGGCGCGAACGAGGCCGCGAGGGTTTCTGACGCCTTGCCGGCCACCGGAACGTCCAACCGAACCGTGACCCCGTGCTCGGCCGGCCACGCCTGCGCGTTGCTGAGGTGGCCATAGGAGTCGTTGTCGTACAGATCTGCCGGCCCGCCGCGGCCATCCGGCCATCCCGTGATCTCGCCCTGGTGGTGAAAAACCACATGCGCGCGACGGGCCACCGGCGCTTCCACGCGGGTCAGCACGATGAAGTAGCCGCTGCGCGCCAGCACCACGCGTCGCGCATACACCGCGGCATACGGCCCCTGCTCCCAGTGCACCTGGGCATCGGCAATTCCGAAGTCGTTGCCGCCCACGGGCCGGTAGCGACGAGCCTCGCCGGTGGCCGGCGGCTGCGCTTCGCCCTCCAGCAGAATCGTCGAGTGACTCAGCGTGTGCCGGTACCACGAGTCGTTAATGGCGATCCCGTAGCCCGGCGTACCCAGGTCGGCGCCCCAACGGTGGCCGCCGCCGTAAATGCTCAGCGCCAGCTTGTCGGCGTGACCGTGCCCGCCGCCGTGCGGCCCGTACTTCAGCAGCAGTTCGCCCGGCGAGCCGGACGGAAGATCCGGACGCAGCACCGCGAAACCGCTGGCCGCCTCGTTGGATTCGACCAGCGGCGGCGCGTCCGCGTCCGATACCTCGTCCGGTCCGTAGAGCAGCGACTCCACGTTCGATCTCGGCATGGAGCGGTAGGCGCGAGCCAGAACCGCTTCGAACTCGGGGGCTCCGTACGTGCCCGCGGCGATTTCGTAGAAGCCGGGGCCGTTGGGGATGCCGTGCCCCACTTCGTCCGTGACCCGCGAGTGATACCAGCAGTCGTTGATCGCCGGCACGTAGTCGTCCGGATAGGCGATTCGCAGCGGCGCCTCGAACATGCGACGCATGATGGGGTTGCCAACCGGGTCCCCCGACAGGCCCTCGCGCGCTTGCGCGAGATACAGCACGGCCCCGAGCGTGTAGTAGTGGTAGCTGGAGGCGCCCTCGTACCAGTGACCGTCGTCCAGGACGCCGCGGGCAAGCTGATCGGTCTGCCCGTAGGTGTCATCGATGACGGTCCTGACCAGCGTTTCGTCGCCGAGCGCCGTCCCCAACGTGGCCAGCGCGGCGTTGAGCCAGTTCTCGTAGTTGTGGATGCGCGGCGTGCGCTGGGCCTCGATGTGCGCCGCCGCCGGTTCCAGCAGCCGCGTACGCAGCAAGTCGCGGTCGTCAACCACGCCCGGCCAGATCCAGTGGCAGGCCCAGGCAATGGGAATGGCCCAGACCGACTCGTCAAGCGCGGAATAGGTGATCTTGCCCACGCTCGGATCGTTGCGCGGGCTATGGACATCCGGGTAGATGGCCGCGTACTCGGTGAGAATCTGGCGCGCCGCCGCAAGGTGTGCCCGGTTGCCTTCCAGACGCCAGAGCAGCGCCAGGCGATAGGCCCGTTGCGCCATCCGGCGATTGGCCGTCCAAAGCCAGGAGTCGTCAAAGGGCTCGCCCGACCAGACGCGCCCGCACACGGGGCATTGGTGCTGGGTCGGCGCGTCCTCCTCGAAGATCAACTCGGCCGCGTGATCGGGGCAAAAGTACGAGTGGTAGTAGCCGCCGTTGCGGGCCACGGGCCGCAGGGGGCTGGCCAGCGCCGCCGCCGCCTCGTCGCGCAACTCCTGCATCGCCGCGGCGAAAGCCGGCGCTTCGCAACGAGCCAGCGCGCGCTCCAACGGTCCCGCCGGCAGCCCCAGTTCCCATCCGGTCACGACGAACTCCCATCCAGGCCGTAGGCGGCCAACGTCTTGCGGGCGATTCCGGCCCAGTTCAGTCCCGCGTCCACAGCGCCAGCCGCGCGAACGGAGGCTTCGGGATCCAGAGCCTGCGCGCCCAGCAGCGCCTGGCGCAGTGCGCCCGGATCGTCGGGGTCATACAGCACCGCGGCCGCACCGTCGCCGACCAACTCCGGCAGACAGCCCCGGCGCGGCAGGACCAGCGGCGTGCCGTGGCCCAGCGCCAGGATCGCCGAGCCCGAGGTCAGCGTGTCCAGGAACGGCAGCACCAGTACGTCCACGGCCGCCATCACCAACTGCACTTCCTCGTCGGCGATGTGGCGCAGATGGGCGACCACCCGCGAGTCTTCGATTTCGGTCGTGTGCAGTGGCCCGTGATAGTTCGGATGCAGCGCTCCCGCGACCAGCAGGCGCAAGTTGTCGCCCTCCAGCGACCCGAATTCCTCGATCAACTGCTCAACGCCCTTGTAGGCCCGGATATTTCCGAAAAACCCGTACACGAAGGCGTCGGCCGGAATGTCGAACGCCCGCCGCGCCTCCGCCCGCGTGGCTTCCCGTGGGTAGGCGTCGGCAAACGACCCGTGCGGGATCACATGCACGCCCCAGCGCCGGCCAAAGCGTCGACCCAGCACGGACTTCGCGTACTCGCAGTGACAGATCACGGCGTTGGCCAGCGTGGTGACAACTCGGCGCGCCATTTCCCCGTGGGAAGCGCGGATCTGCTCGTGGGGAACCACGTTGTGCATGGTCCAGACGATTCGAAATCCACGCAGCCGCGCCACCACCAGCATGGCCGCGAACGCCAATAGCCGCAGCACCGCCAGCATCGGGTTGGGGTGCTCGTAGAACGTCGGGTTCCAGTTGAAGTGGATGATGTCGTAGGGCCGAGGGAACTTCCATACGAACCCGAGGTTGCCCGAGCGCTTGACTTCAACGCGTACGCGGTGCTCGGCCAGCGCCTGGGCCAGCAAGCCGGCGTAGGGGTTCGACCCGTCCAGCCGCCAATTCAGCGTGGTGGCGCTCCAGAAATAAACCACGCGAGCCACGGGATCGGCTACGCCGTTGGTCTCGGCCAGCATCACGCAGCTGCCGGCCGGCGGCCTGGACCGACCCTGGCGCTATGCGCGTCGCCTCGCGGCGCCGCGAGTGTCACGGCGGGCCCTAGAAGCCGATTCCGGCGGATGAAGCCTTACTCGGGTTGAGCTTGAAGGTGCCGCTCCGTTCCTGGCCGCAGCCCGAAGCAACGGCGATGGCGACAATGAGCGCAACGGCGGCGAGCATGCCCGCCATGCGGCGGACAGATCGAGTCTTGACGGCTCTAAGCATGTGATCTCTCCCTCCCACGCTGCCGCAGCCTACCCGTTCGGCTGCGACGATTCACCGAGCTCGCGGGCGTAGGCAAAGATTAGCGGGGTTCCCCCGGTATGCAGAAACACCGCGGTGTCTTGCTTCGAGAGATTGCCGCTGCGAATGTCATCCAGTAGAGCGGCAAACGCCTTGCCCGTGTACACCGGTTCCAGAAAGATTCCTTCGGTCTCGGCCACCAGCCGGATGGCATCCAGTCCCTCCGGGGTCGCTTCGGCATATGCCGGACCGACGAAGGCCTGCGAGTTCCAGATGTCCTCGGCACGCACGCGCACGTCCAACCCCAGGAGTTCCGCGGTGGCGTTGGCCATCGCCGCCTGTTGGGCGGTGCGACCGCCGTCCACGATCAGCGGGCTGAATCCGCGAATGGCGTAGCCGGCGCCCAGCGCCCGGTTGCCAAGCTCCAACCCGGCCTGCGTGCCGCCGCCCGAGGCCACGTACAGATGCGTGACGTCGGCGCCCAGAGCCTGCGACTGCTCGTGGATCTCCAGCACGCACTCCACGTACCCAATCGATGTCAGCGGGCCATAGTCGATCACGTAGGGCTTGCGACCGGCGGCGCGCAACTCATCCGCCGTCGCGGCCAGGTCGGCCTCGTGGCCGAACATCCCGTCGCGACCCGTGGGTCGCACGTCGGCGCCCAGGATGTCGAGCAGCAGCCGATTGCCCTGCAGTTCATCGCCGTGCGGACCCTCGTTGAGCACCAGCACCACGTCCATTCCCGCGCGCCGCGCGGCGGCGGCGCACTGGCGGGCGTGGTTGGATTGCATCACGCCGCCGCCCCACAGCAGCACGCCGCAGCCCTGCGCAAGCGCCGCGCCAACCTCGAACTGAAACTTGCGGTTCTTGTTGCCGCCCAACCCATGCTGGGTCAGGTCGTCGCGCTTCATCAGCAGC
>WTFW01000185.1 GCA_011523785.1 Chloroflexota bacterium
GCGGCGGTGACGTCACGCTCCCGGCCCTGCCCCAGCAAACCGGCGTCCCGTCGGCGCGCAGCGCACAGGTGTGCTCCTCGCCGCTGCTGACGGCAACGAACTCCTCGGCCTTGGTTGGCGTCGACTTGCCATGCTCGTCGTCCCCCCAGCAGACCGCCACGCCGTCGCTGCGCACGCCGCAGGTGTGGCGCTCGCCGGCGCTCAGCGCCGTGAACGCCACGCCCTCGGGCGGCGTCGCCTCACCGTAGTCGTCTCGCCCCCAGCAGATTGCGGTGCCGTCGCTACGTAGCCCGCAGGTGTGATAGCTATCGCTGGTGAGCGCCGTAAACCGCTCGCCGTCGGGCGGCGTCGCCTGGCCCTGCTCGTTGTAGCCCCAGCAGACCGCCACGCCGTCCGGCCGCAACCCGCACGTGTGATCGCCGCCGCTGGTCAGCGAGGAATAGGTCTCGCCCTGCGGCGCCGCGGTCTGTCCAGCTTCGCCCGAACCCCAGCAGGCGGCCGACCCGTCCTCGCGCAGCGCGCAGACGTGCCCGTAGCCGCTGCTGATGGAAACAAAGCTCTGAACACTGACCGTCTCGAATTCCGAACGCACGGCCGACTCGGTCGGCGTGACGAAGCCGCTGCCCCAGCAGACGGGGCTTCCGTCCATTCGCAGCGCGCAGGTATGCACCGCACCGATGCTGATGGCGTCGAACCGCTCGCCCGGCGGAGCGACCGCATTCCTTTCGCCCCAGCAGACCGGCGTGCCGTCGGCCCGCAGTCCGCAGGCATGATCCGGGCCACTGCTGATCGCGACGAAGCGGTCGACATACGGCGGCGTTGCCGTCTCCTCATCCGGGTCGCCCCAGCAAAACGGGCTTCCGTCCGCGTGCAGGGCGCAGGTGTAGTCTGTGCCACTGCCGATGGCGATGAACCGCCGACCTTCCGGCGCCGAGGCCTGGCCGTCGTCATCCCGGCCCCAGCACACCGCCGACCCATCCTGGCGCAGCGCGCACGTGTGCGTGAGCCCGCTGCTGATGGCGCTGAAGCGCTCGTCCGCCGGCGGTGCGGCCTGGCCGTTATGGTCCCTGCCCCAGCACGCGGCCAGGCCGTCCTCACGCAGCGCACAGGTATGGGCCCATCCACTGCTGATCGCGACGAACCGATCGCCGGCCGGCGGCTCGGTCCGGCCATCCGCCGCATCGCCCCAGCAGACCACTTGGCCGTCGTCGCGCAGGGCGCAGGCATGCCGCCCGCCGCTGCTGACCGCGACGAACGTCCCCTCCGCCGGCGGCTCCGCCTGTCCATAGTCGTTCAGACCCCAGCACCGCAGCGCGCCGACGGGGTCGATCGCACAGGTATATCGGTTGCCGCTGCTCACGGCGGTCAGCGCACGATCGCTTACCGCCCAGAATCGCTCGCGGCCGACAGTGTCGAGGTCGAACCCGAGCTTCGCCGGGCCGAATCGCCAGCATGCGTAGGTGCCGTCCGCCCGCAGGCCGCAGGTGAAGTTGTCTCCGCTGCTCACCGACACAAACCGTTCCCCTGGACGGGGAGACGCCTGGCCGTAGTCCCCCCAGGGATCGGCCGCGCCCCAACAGACGGGCGTGCCGTCTTCTCTCAGCGCGCAGGTGTGGTAGGTGTTCGTGCTGATGTCCACGAATCGCTCGTGCTCCGGCGGCGTGGCCTGGCCGTCGGCGTCGCGGCCCCAGCAGACGGCCGCGCCGTCTTCTCGCAGGGCACAGGTGTGGGTCCAGCTACTGCTGATGACCGTGAACTTCTGAGCCTCGGGCGGCGTGGCCTGACCACCCCAGTCACTCCCCCAGCAGACGGGCGTGCCATCCGCCCGCAGCGCGCAGGCGTGGCCCCAGCCGGCACTGATGGCGGTGAACTGCTCGTCCGTTACCGCCGCGGTTTCTTCGGCGCTCTCGCGGCCCCAGCAGACCGGCGTCCCGTCCTCGCGCAGGGCGCAGGTACGGCCGGCACTGCTGCTGATTGAGACGAACCGCTCACCGGCTGGCGGCGAGGACTCACCATCCTCGTCATCCCCCCAGCAGACGGCCACGCCATCCAGGCGGATGCCGCAGGTGTTAAACGAGCCGCTGCTGATGGAGGTGAACTTCACCCCGGGCGGCGGCGATGCCTGCCCGTAATTGTCGTTGCCTGCGCACCAGGCGAAGCCCTCACTGGTGATGCCGCAGACGTGTCGACCACCGCTGCTCAGGGCCACCAGCGGCGCCCCCGGGTCGTAGGGATCGGGCGGGATGGGCTCGGAACCCAGGTACCGTGCACCCTCGGGCGGGGACGCCTGACCGTACGAATCGTCGCCCCAGCAGGCCACCGTGCCGTCGTCGGCGCGCAGCCCGCAGGTGTGCCCCATCCCGCTGCTGAGCGACGCGAACTTCTGCCCCGGCGGCGGGCTGTCCGCCAGATCCCCCCAGCACACCGGCGTTCCGTCCTTCGTGAGCCCACAGGCATGGCCTCCGCCGCCGCTGATGGCGATCAACCAGAGGTCCGGCGGCGGGTAGCGCGCAAGGTTGGGAATCACCGAGTAGCTCCCCCAGCAGATCGGCGAGCCTTCCAGCGGCACGCCGCACGTATAGCCGTGGGCCCCCTCGATCGACGCAAACTCGGCTGCCGGTGGAGCTTCCCAGCCGCCAAACGGACCCGGCCCCGGCTCCGGCCCCCAGCAGACGACGGTTCCGTCCTCGCGAATGCCACAGGAGTGATTGGCGCCACTGGTGATGGCCGTGAAGCGCTCGTCGTCGGACGGCGAGGCTTGACCCGACTCGTCGTTCCCCCAGCAGGCCACCGAGCCGTCCTCGCGCAGCCCGCACGTATGCAAACCCCCGCCGCTAATGGCGGTGAAGGCCTCGCCAACCGGAGGTGAGGTCTGGCCGAAGCCCACCTGCCCCAGGCTCTCCGTCTGGTCGCCCAGACCGGCGCCCCAGCACGCCACGCTTCCGTCGTCCCGTAGGCCGCAGGTGTGGAACCCGCCGCTGCTGATGGCCACGAAGCGTTCGCCGGCGGGCGGCGACGCCTGGCCAAAATCAACGCGGCCAGGTTCCACTGCATCGTCCGCGGGACCGGCGCCCCAGCACAGAACTTCGCCGTTCGCCCGCAGGCCGCAGGTGTGAAAGTTGCCGCTGCTCACCTCGACGAAACGATCGTCCGGCTTCGGAGCTTCGACCGCCGGCGTGGGAAGCAATGCCGGACCGGGACTGGGCCCCTGCGCCTGCGCCACGGGCTGCAGAACCACGACCAGCCCAAGGCACACGGCCGCAAGCAACGGCCCCAGCGCCCTCGGCAGGCCGCGCCACTGTGCATGCCCTGGCAGTCGGCTGCGCATCATCCGGTTCGGGAAGCAGTGTTCCGTCTGAAGAGACTACGCAAGCACGGCGCCATTCGTTCCTTCATTCCGAGGATCGCGCGGCCGCGGGCGGTCCGCTGGCCCTCCGCAGTCGGCTGCCCGTCAGCACCGGCGCGCCCCGGATTGGCTGCGGCACTGCTGGTCAGCCGCTAGAGACGATCTTCTGTCGTCGACGGTCAGCCCGCCGGCCGGGCCTCAAGCAACGAAGCTTCCACCCTGATCTGGTCCTGCCGCCGGCGAGCTTGCGCCAGGTCATAGGCTGTCTGCCGGCGCAGCCAGAACTCGGCGTTCGACCACCCGGCCTTCTCAAGCCGAATCGCCATCTCCGGCGAAATCGCCGCGTGCCCGTTCAATACGCGCGAGAGCGTATGTCTCGCCACTCCCAGCCCCTTCGCCGCGTCGGTGACGCTCAGACCCAGCGGCTCCAGGCAGTTCTCCTGGATGATTCGACCGGGGTGTGTCGGATTCTTCATTGCCATCGCTCACCCGTTCGCTTCAGTGGTAGTCGACCAAGTCGACGTCGTATACGTCGTCTCCTTCGAATCGAAATACGATCCGCCAGTTTCCTGTGATTCTGATGCTCCAGAACCCTCGCAGGTTCCCGCTCAGTTGGTGCAACCGGTATCTCGGAATTGACAGATCCCGCGGTGACCGCGCTGAGTCGAGGTCCGCCAAAGCGTTCCTGATCCGCCCCACCTGATCCGCTCGCAGCCTGCTGGCGTCGTCCCGCTCATGCAGCCGCTTGAGCCCGCGACTGCGAAACGTCCGAATCACACTTGACTGTAGCGCGTACCGGTACGCGTGTCAATTGGAATGTGCTGAGCTAACCCCCAAGCCTATCGACCGGTCACTGGCTTCCAGCCCTTCCCACCCTCCAGGCCATCTTCATGTACACGTCACCCTGCTCCAACTCGTCCAGCATCTGTTGCAGCCGGCGCGCCTTCGTCTCTGGTCGCTTGGCCCGATCGATCCAGCCCAGGTAGTCGTTCCGCTGGTACGGCGGGCGGGCCTGGTAGGCCTCCAGCAGGCCCGCCTCTTCGAGAGCGCGCTCAACCGCGGCCGGCATTGGATTGAGCGGACGCGTCAGGCGCGACGTACGGTCAGGCAGGGTTCAGTCAGTTGGGCCTGCCACGAGCACTGACACCAATGCACGCGACAGTTCCTGCGAGGCGCCAGCTCGAATCACCGACACCCACGCGCGAAGATTGCCTCGTCCTCCTGGACATCGATCGTCCGTGGCTGATCCAGAAGGACCCCGGAGCGAGGACGAGCGCCACGGACAGTCACCAGGCGGAATGGAGCCAGCCTAGCTTGATCGCGACGCTCTGACGCGTCTTCGAGCGATCTTGCATCAGAGATTCTCACGCTCATGCAGAGGGCTCCATCCTCATGACAGCATGAGGGTCTCACAACCAGCCACTGTTCGCAGAATCGCTGTTGCCCAAGGCAGCCACTCGCGAGCATGCTGCTTCATGTTCAACGCCCAAATCCAAGGACTCCCCAATGCCAACTCCCGCCGCGCTCGCCTGGTGGCACGACGCCCGCTTCGGCATGTTCATCCACTGGGGGCTGTACTCCCTCCTGGCCCGCCACGAGTGGACCATGTACCAGGAGAGCATTCCGCCTGAGGAATACAAGGTCCTGGCTGATCGCTTCGATCCACAGCACTACAACCCCGACGAGTGGGTGGCGCTGGCCCAGGACGCGGGCATGCGCTACATGATCCTCACCTCGCGCCACCACGAAGGCTTCAGCCTCTGGGACTCCCAGGTCTCCGACTTCACGGCTCCCAAAACGGCCGCCAGGCGCGACTTGCTGGCCGAGTTCGTCAACGCCTGCGAGAAGCGCGGCATGCGCTACGGCTTCTACTACTCGCTGCTGGACTGGCGCTACCCGGCCTACTTCCGCGGCAAGGCTCGCGACCCGGAAGGTTGGGCGGAGTTCCTGGACTACGTGCATGCGCAGGTGCTGGAGCTATGCACCGACTACGGCGATCTCTCGGTGCTTTGGTACGACGGCGGCTGGCCCTACACGCCCGAGGACTGGAACTCGACCCCGCTCAACGCCGAGGTCCGGCGGCTCTACCCCGACATCCTCATCAACAACCGCTCCATGCAGCCTGAGGACTTCGATACGCCCGAGCAGCACGTCACGCCCTCCCCGGATCGGCTCTGGGAGAGCTGCATGACCATGAACACCACCTGGGGCTACTCCACCATCGACCGCGAGTGGAAGTCCCCCCGGCAGCTCATCCACTACCTGGTCACAGCGGCCAACGGCGGCGGCAACTACCTGCTGAACGTGGGTCCCGACCCCGACGGCCGCATTCCGTTCGAGAGCGTCGAGCGCCTGCGCGCCATGGGCCGCTGGCTGGACGTCTACGGCGAATCGATCTACGGCAGCGAACCGACCGCCGACCGGCTGCGCATCAGCAGCGCGGGCCGCACCCACACCAAGATCGGCAACACGCTCTACCTGCACTGCTGGCGCTGGCCCGGCGAAGAGATCGTGGTGGGCGGCGTCGGCGGACGCATCCTCGGCGCGCGCCTGCTGGGATCGGATGCGCCGGTCGCCGTGGAGCAACGCGGCCACCGCGTCTGGCTGCGCGGCCTGCCGGCCTACGCCCCCGATCCCATCGACACGGTCATCGCCCTGGAGTTCGACGGCCCACCCCAGGAGCACGATCGCTTCGGCGACGATCCGGGAGTCTGAGCCGGGCCAAGTCGGCCGCTCAGCCGGCGGCGCTTTGCCCGTCGCCGGTCAGCGGCACGAACCGCACCGGACCGAGGTTGGTCGACGTCTCGCCCTCCTCGGTCCGCTCCACCACCCACAGCGTCTGGTCCCAGGCGTTCGACCCAACGGGCACGACCAGCCGGCCACCGACACGCAACTGGGGGATCAGCGGCCGTGGAATCTTGCTGGCCGCCGCCGTGACGATGATGGCGTCGTACGGTGCGTGCTTTTCCCACCCGAAAAAGCCGTCGCCGGTGCGCATCGCAACATCGCAATACCCGGCGTTCCGCAGGTTCGCCGCCGCCCAGTGCGAGAGCGGCGGAATGATCTCCACGCTGTAAACCTGGGCGCCCATCTCCGCCAGCACCGCCGCCTGGTAACCCGACCCCGTCCCAATCTCCAGCACCCGGTCTCCCCGACCAATCGACAGCGCCTCGGACATCAGCGCCACCACCAGCGGCTGCGATATGGTCTGCCCCCGCCCGATCGGCAGCGGTGCGTTGTCGTAGGCCTCGCTCGCATCGTCAGGCCTCACAAAGTGGCGCCGCTCCACCCGCTCGATGGCTTCCAGCACCGGCTCCGAGTGCACGATGCCGGCGCGCCGGATCTCGGCCATCAACTTCTCGCGCCCACGCCGCCGCTTCCAGAACACGCGCCATCCGCCTCGGTCCGAAACCTCAATTCGCAGCTTGTCACACCCTGCGCTCCGGGCAGGCATCGTCGCCGTGCTCTATGTTTAGAGCCGCCGACCGCGGTCGCTGCGGCGTGGAGGCTTGCGGATGACGGCCGGCGTGTCTCCGTCGAGTCAATGGACCGGGGTCTGGATCTGGTGCCGGGGCGAGCCAAAGCCCAACCACTGCTATCTGTACGCCCGCCGCTCATTTGCGCTCGCCCGTCAGCCCGGCCGGGCGCGCCTGCACATCACGGCATCCGATCGCTACGTCGTGTACGTCAACGGGGCATACATGGGCCGCGGCCCGGCGCGCAGCGATCCCAGGCGCAAGAGCTACGACACGTACGACGTGGCCTCCAAACTCCGTTCCGGCGCAAACCTCATCGCGGTCCGCGCCTACCACTACGGCGCGGCGGGCCAGGGCCAGGGCTGGCACTCGCAGAGCGGCAACGCCTACACCGTGGGCGAACGCGCCGGCCTCTGGGCGGAACTGGAGATCACCCAACCGGACGGCACGTCCGAGGTGGTTGGCACTGATTCCCGCTGGAAGCTGCGACCGGCCACGGCCTGGAGCCGGGACGTGCCGCCTCTCGAGGGAACCTTCGGCAGCCCCGAGGTCTACGACGCCAGCGCCGACCCGCCGGATTGGATGCGGCTGGACTTCGACGACTCGGGCTGGCCCCCGGCCTGGGAGATTCCACCCCGCGAGTTGGACTGGTTCCTGCTGGAGCCCCGTTCGACCCCGCTACCGTCAGCGTGCGGCTATCCCCTGGCGAACAACGCATCGAACACAGGCGCAGTGACACAGGCGGCTAACGCCACCTCGCGTGTGACGATCTATTGACTAGCGCATCCAGTCGGTTCTGATTCCGTGAGACTCAGGCTCCTCGCAGGCTTGGTCCTGGTCTCGGCCGCCAGCCTGCTGTTCGAGATCGCCCTCACCCGCGTCTATGCGATCGCCCAGGGCCACCACTTCGCCTTCGTCGCCATCGCCATGGCCCTCCTCGGCATCGGCGCGGCCGGAACCCTCACGGCAACTTCAGTGCGCATCGCCCGTGCGACGCCGCGAGCCGCGATCAGTTGGGCCAGCGCCCTCTTCGCCCTCACCGCCCTCGGCGCTTACGTCACCGCCGACCGCATCCCCCTGGACACCTATCGGATCGGCGCCGACGCCAGCCAGCTCGCATGGCTCGCTCTCTTCTTCATCGTGGCCGCCGTCCCGTTCACCTGCGCCGGCGTAGCCGTCGTCGCCGCCTTGCGCCACAGCCCGGCCGGGGCGGGCGCCACCTACGGCGCCAGCCTCGCCGGATCGGCCGCCGGCGCCGCCCTGGCCATCCCGCTCCTCGCTCAGGTCGGATCGGCCGCCACCATCCTCCTGGCCGCCGCCCTGGCCATGACCGCCCCCCTGCTCCTCGCCTCTCGCGTGCCCTCGACCATCGCTGGCCTGTCGGGCTTGGGCCTCATCACCATAGCCATCGCCGTCGCTCCGGCAGGACCCCGAGTCTCCGTCCACTCCCAGCTCGCCCAGGCCCTCCAACGTCCCGACGCCCACCGCTTCGACACGAAACTCTCTTCCAATTCGCGCGTCGACATCCTCCAGAACGCCGGCTTCCGCACCGCCACCGGCCTGAGCCTCAACTACACCGGATCGGTCCCCCGACCCCGCCTTGGCCTGACCGTCGACGGCGGCAACGCCGCCGCCCTCGACGTCCCACCAACCGAAACCCTCGACCACGTCCCCCTCGCCCACGCCGTCACCCTCCGGCCGGTCACGTCGGCCCTGCTCCTCGACCCAATCGGCGCCTTCGACGCCGCAGCCCTGCTCCGAGCCGGCACCGACAAAACCGACCTCGTCCAACCCGACGTCGCCCTCCGCCAGGCCTGGCAATCCGCGGGCGACGACACGGTCCTGAACGACAACCGCGTCCGCATCCTCGATCACGGCGTCCGCTCAGCCCTTCGATCCGCCGCCGGCTACGACCTAGTGGTCTGGCCCCTCCGCGAGCCCTTCCAGGGCGTCGCCGCCGGCACCTTCGGCCTCCGCGAGACCTACGCCCTCACCCGCGACGCCCTCGCCGACGGCTGGCGCGCCCTGGCGCCCACCGGCCGCCTCGTCGTCACCCGCTGGCTGCAAGCCACCCCCTCCGAGTCCGTCCGCATGTGGTCGTCCCTGCTCGTTGCCCTCCGCCAATCCGGCATCACCGACCCCGCTCCCCACCTCCTCGCCTGGCGCTCCCTCGAAGTCGTCACCATGCTCGCCTCCCCAACCGCCTTCACCCCCGCCGAGCGCCAGGCGCTGACCAGCGGTTTCGAGCGCGACGGCTTCGACTGGGTCTTCCACGCGAATCTCGACGAAGCCCATTCCAACCGCTTCAACCGCCTGCCCGACACCCAGCTCTTCCGAGCCTTCCAGGCCGTGATTCAGGGCGAACCAACCCCCGCGGCCTGGGCGCCCGTCACCGACGACCGCCCCTACTTCTTCCACTACTTCGACTGGACCCAGTGGCGCGAAGTCCTGTCCACCACCGGACGCACCTGGCAACCCTTCGGCGGCGCCGGATTCCTGGTCCTGGTCCCCCTGGCCGCGGCCGCCACCGGCGCGGCCGTGCTCACCATGATCGCCCCGCTCATGGGCCAACGCCGCCGCGGCGCAACCCGCGTCGGCCTCCGCCGCCTCGCCTTCGTCGCCGCCGCCGGCGTCGCCTTCACCGCCACCCAGATCGCCCTGCTGCAACGCCTCATCCTCGTGCTCGACGCCCCCACCGTCGCCTTCGCCACCGGCATCGCCGCCATGCTCGCCTGGGCCGGCCTCGGCAGCCTGACCTCGCGCTGGTGGCGGCCTCACCCGCGGACGGCCGCCCTTATGGCCGCAATGAGCGTGTTTCTCCTGGGTGGGCTGCTCCTCGCTGCCCCGTTGGCCCTGGGTGCGCCCCTAGCCGTTCGCCTGGCCGCGGCTGTCCTGGCGACCTCACCGTCCCTGGCCCTCGGCACCGTCATGCCCGCCGCCATCCGCGCGCTGGCCAACGACCGCGCGGCCATCTCCTGGGCCTGGGCCGTCAACGGCGCCGCCTCGGTGGCCGCCGCCTTCGTCGCCGCCATCCTCATCGTCTCCATCGGCTTCGCCTGGACCCTCCTCGCCGCCGCCCTCGCCTACGCCCTCGCCGCACCCCTCTGGAAACCTCCGCACAACGCCCCTCGTTCTTGAAGGTGTGGCAACTCTTCACACTCTCCCAGGAGAGAGGCAGAACCTGCCCCGGACTCGATCCGGGGTTCCGGCGTCCCCGGCCGAAACCGGTGAGCAACCGTGTGTGCTGAAAGCTGACCTGTGGGGAGGCCGATCTTTACCCTCTCCAAGGGGAGAGGCAGGTTCGGCGTACCCGCCGAAACCGGTGAGGGGTCTTCCGGGCAACCAGCCTTGAGTTACGCAAGGGTCGCCTCCGGCAGACGGTCAAGGTGAGAGGCCTTCCGCGCACCCACCCTCGAACTACGCAATCGTTTCTCTCTCGCCCTACGGATCCTCCGCCGACATCTCCCCCGTAAGCGGCACGAACCGCACCAGCCCCAGGTTCTCCGCCACCACCCCATCCGCCGTCTGCTCGATTTGCCAGAGCGTCTGGTAAAACCCCGGCGGCCCCACCGGCACGATCATCCGCCCGCCCACCTTCAGCTGCCGGATCAGCGGCTGCGGCACGTGATCGGGCGCCGCCGTCACGATAATCCCGTCAAACGGCGCCTCATCCTCCCAGCCGAAGTACCCGTCGTCCGTCCGCTGCTCGATGCCCTCGTAACCCGCCCCCCGCAGGTTCTCCTCCGACCATCCGGCCAGCGCCGGAATAATCTCCACGCTGTAGACCTTGGCCCCCATCTCCGCCAGCACCGCCGCCTGGTATCCCGATCCCGTCCCGATCTCCAGCACCCGGTCCCCCGGCGAGATGTCCAAAGCCTCCGTCATCATCGCCACGATCAGCGGCTGAGAAATCGTCTGCCCCTCGCCGATCGGCAGCGGCCGGTTCTCGTAGGCCTCGTTCACATTCTCCGGCCGCACAAACCGGTGCCGATCGACGCGCTCGACCGCCGCCAGCACCGGCACCGAAATCCCGCGCTCCGACGCCCGGATCTCAACCATCAGCTGCGCCCGCCGCTCGGCAAACACCCCGTCGTCACGGCTATCCGCCGCTGGTGTCCTGCTGGCCGACTCCCCACACGCAACAAGCAACAACGCCGCCATCAGGACCCCGCACCGCGCGAGCCGAGCCCCCGCTCGAATCATCCGGCACCCCGTTTCCCTCTCAGCCAGCCTCGGCCTCGGTCGCCATCTGGCCACCCGAAGCTTGTCACACACGGCAAACCAACTGCATCGCTCCCGGTCAATGCCAGAATGCGCCCAATTCACCACCCCCACTTCAAGCGAGCACAACCATGGCAGACCTCCAGGGACGCGTCACCGTCGTCACCGGCGGCGGCACCGGCATCGGCAAGGGCATTGCGAAGCGGCTGGCGGCCGAAGGCTGCCGCCTCATGGTCTCCGCCTCCGCCAACATCGCCGGGGCCGAGGAGCTGCGCGATGAACTACGGGCCAACGGCGCCGAAATCGAAATCATTCAGGCCGACTTCCGCGACCCCGACACCGCCCGCGGCGTCGTCACCGGCGCGATCCAGCGCTACGGCCATCTCGACATCCTCGTCAACAACGCCGGCTGGACCCTCAGCGAGGACTTCCTCGAGGGCAGCACCCAGAACTGGCTGGACATCTTCAACATCAACCTCATCGCCATGATCACCGCCAGCCAGGAAGCCGGCCGCCACATGGTCCAGCGCGGCTCCGGCCGCATCATCAACATCAGCTCCGTGCACGGCTACGTGCACCTCGTCCAGAACGTCGTCTACGCCGGCACCAAGGGCGGCATCAACGGCTTCACCCGCGCCCTGGCGTTAGCGCTGGCCCCCCACGGTGTCACCTGCAACGTCATCGCCCCCGGCGCCATCCAGGTCGACCGCTACGCCGACCAGAACCTCAACGCCTCAACGATTGGAACCACCATCCCCGCCGGCCGCGTCGGCCAGCCCTCCGAAATCGCCGCCGCCGTTGTCTACCTCGCCTCCGACGACGCCTCCTACGTCAACGGCGAAACCCTCTACGTAGACGGCGCCCTCACCACCCGCATGGCCATCGGCATCTAACCTTCTACAGGGTATGGCGGCTCTTCACCCTCTCCTGGGGGAGAGGCAGGTTCGGCCGTCTTCGGCCGAAACCGGTGAGGGGTCCCCCGGGCAACCACCCACGGCGTACGCAAAGGTCTCCGGACGCACTCGAATGAACGTCGAGCCTGCCCTGAGCCTGCCGAATGGGGGCGGATCCCCGACCCGCCCGTCTTCCGCGCAACGCGCGTGCCCTCTTGTGTAGGGGCCGCGTCTCTGACCGGCCTCTTCCGGTCGTGATGCCAAAACGTTCGCAGTAGGCCATCGCACGGCCCAGGCCGCCAAGTGGCCCAGGCTGCGTGCAGCCTGGGACCCGCGCTCACCGCTAGCACCACCAGGTCGCTGACCCCACCATCACCGCCAGCGATACCGGGACTACCCGCAACGCCTGAGATCGGACGACCGGCCTCCGGATGAGTCGGCTAGGGGCATCTTCGAGACCGACGTCGTGGACTCTACTGGTGACTTTCGGACTGGCGTTATCCGGGACTCTGGACAGCGTCTACCGAATCCTGTCCGGAGCCGGCGGCCGCAAATCAATCCGCATCTCCGCAATCCGATCCGGGTCCCCTGCCACGCCGCGACGCCGAAGCACCGCCACCATGTCCTCCTGCCTCGGCTGACCAAACGCCAGTCGATAAAGCGCCAGCGCCTCCCGCAACCGCGCCCATCGCTCCTCGTCGCGACTCAGCGGAAAAGCCATGATCCGCCGGTGAAGTTGGGCAGCGCCCGGGTAAACCCAGTACGGCGAGAGGTCGCCCAGCCCGTCGTTTTCTTCCGCCGCGGCGGCCTGAAACGCCGTAGTCCAGGGGTCGCGGACTCCCGGCGCCAGCGCGGTTGATCGGTGCGCGGCCGCCACGTTCTTACGAATCGCGTGCCCCTTGTAGCGATCCACCCGCCCCTCGCGCTGCTCAAAGTCGACCGGGTTGCCGGGCAGGTCCCAGTGCACCACCGAATGGCACCACCAGTGAAAGTCGACGCCTTCCTGGCCTATCGAGGTGGTCGCCAGCACGAACGGCCAGAACGGCGAGTTGAAGGCCGCCCGCACCTCGGGAAGTCGCGCCTCGTCCTGGCTGTAGCGGTTGGCGCCAAAGCGCATCGCGAACCGGCTCGGGAACGCAATGCCCTCGCCGTCAAAGTGATCGATATCAGTTGCCCGGTTCACCGACTCCCGCACGGCAATGGCCCGTCGCGCCGTCGCGGCAAGCGAGACAAGCCCCTCATCGGTCGACGTGTTGGCCCCTGATTCACCGGCCAGGTGGTGCATGTACTCGTCCAGAACCGCCTGCAACCCCCCGTCAACGCAATACCGCGCAACCCTCCGCCAATACGCGCCCTCGTCAGCTCGCCCACGGCCTGGGCCTCCGTACAGGTTGTCGAGCAGCAGCATCGCGTTGGGCCGCGCGAAAAGACTCCGCAAGCCGGACGCCAGGATCGCCGCCGCGCGCCAGTGCCCCAACTCGGTCACGCGGTCATCCGCTCGCCGCAGACGCTTGAGCGCTCGCCACGCGACATTCCCCGGCGATCCCAGACCGAGCAGCGCACTGGTCGCTACCAGGTCCGCCGGCCGTTCCGACTCCGGCGTCCAACCGCCAAGAGCCTCCTGCATGTGCCTGACATGCGCCATCAGCGCCTCGCTCCGCTCCTCGTCGGGCGAGTCGTCCTGAAAAGCTCCCCTCAGCGCGTCGGCAAGGGTGCCCGGCCACTCCCCGAGCAGCGCGGCTGCCAGGGCGCCGCCGCGCTCCGCCCGCACCGGCGCAAACCAGTGCCAGGCCGCGCTCGCTGTTGCGCTGGTGCTGCCGTTTGGGCCGACTTCTGCTTCAACGCGGTCGGACGCCCACGCCAGCAGACGCTCCACGCTCGGCGACTCGGCGTGATCGCGGGCGGCATCCAATGGGTCGGTGAGATCCGCGAGCGTCGGGTCCGGCCAGAACAGCGAGAGCGTCGACATCGCGGCTGGCCGCCCATCGACCATCCGATAGTCCAGGCGCCTCGCCAGAGCCGCTCGGGCCGCAGGCGTATTCGAATCGTGACCCGCTCCCGTGAAGATCTGTCGTTGAACCTCGTAGCTCAGCAGCGAAGCGATAGCCGCGGGAGCGGCCACCCAGCTGGAGAAAATGAGCTGCTTGGTGATCCCGGTCGTATCGACCGACGCATACGGGCCGCCGGGCTTGTGGTACGGCAGCGACGGCGGCATCCACAGCAAACGCCACCAGCCCTGCTTCAGCGTCGCCCCATAGAGCGCCCGCATGCGCGCGTTCGCCCAATCAATCGGCTGGAATCGCTCGATGTTGGCCTTGTCGATCCGCTGCGCGCCGTGAAACAGCGGGACCAGTCGAGCCCGAGACTCCGCATCCTTCATCCAGTCACGCACCCGCTCCCCGACGCGGTATCCGCTCAGGAAGTTGAGGAAATAGGGCGCTGACTTCCAATACTCGACGCCAAGCGGCGCCTTTACTTCGTCCGCGACACGTCGCAGGGCGACGAAGCCGGCAAAGTCGTCCGATTCCACGCGAAACCGGCTTGTCTCCGAATCAAGGGTCGTAGCGCGCGTGTCGCCGGTCGGCCGCTCGGTCCGAGCGATCCAGCGGCGCAACTGGGCCTGCACTCGATCTCGGATAGCCGCCGTCGGCTCGCCCGCCAGCGCCGCCTGCCGCATGGCGGCGAGATCGGCCTGCAGGGATTCCACGGGCTCATCCGAGGCCGCGAGGAACTCCAGGGTCTTCAGGAAGTCCGCGTAGTGACCGCCGCCCTCCTCGGCCTCCTCCGAGTACGTGAACGGCTTATACGGCGTTGCCGAAAGCAACAGCACTCGTGCGTCGGACTGGTTGAAGAACTCGTGGGCCAGTTCCGCCGCTTCGCCGCCGGTCTTGACGTCCAGCAGATCCCGAAAGCGCTGGAACTCGTCCAGGATGACCAGGTCCGGCTCGAGCGCCTCCACCGCGGCTCGTGCCAGCATCCGGCGCAGCCCGCCGACAATCTGGCGTGCCGACCCATGCTGGCTGCCTGTCAGCCCACGTTGCCCCGCCACCGCGTCAATTAATCCAACAAGCGAGTCCCGCTCGCCGCTTTGATCGAAGGCATCGAGAAACCTCAGCTTGATGTCCTGCTCGAACTGCCCTGCGCGCGCACGGGCCACATAGCTGCCCATGAATCTGTCCCGGCTGGACACGCCGCCTTGGAATATCCGCTGAGCCGCTGTGTCCCGCGCCCCACGGAGGTCCAGGTGATCGTGAAGCAGCGCATAGAGCACCGCGCGTTCATCCGCTCGCCCCAATTGCCATCCGAACTGGAACGATGTCGCCGGCGTGAACGCCACAAAAGTGGTCGGCTTCCCCTTACCGCCTGTCGTTGGCTGCAGCACGTCCGGCTGCGTAATCAGCAGGCTGAGCCGCGTCGCGAAGCTCGGGCTGTCCGAGTCGGTGACGTCCAGCTTCCGAATGTTCTGCGCGGCGATGTCCGCGTTGGAGCACACGTAGACGATGTCGATACGGCCAACGTGCTCCACCCCCTTTAGGTGTTTCAGGGCCTGTGCAATGACTTCCTGCGCCACGTGCGTCTTGCCCAGCCCCGTCTCGTCGGCCACCAGGAATCGCCGCGACGAGACCTCATCGCGATACAGCCGCTGGAACGCGTGTTCGGCAGTCGCTCGCTGAAAGTCGCTGAGACCGAGTTTCTGGCCCCCGGGGGTCGTATCAGTCACGAAGCGTTCCCGCGCATCGCCCTTCGCGCCTCCAGCACCGGCAGCCACACGTCGTCCCAGCCCTGCGGCAGGACATTCGATGCGTGCGGTGACCGGCGCAGGTGCTCAATGATCTCGTCCAGGTGATCGATGGACTCGGGACTCTCCGCCAGGGCGCGCGCCAGCAATTCCAGGACGCCTTGCCCGGCGCCTCCCGACCAGCTTGCCGACCCGTTGCCCGTCGCACTGACATCAGCGCCGATTCCCGAAGCGAAGCCGATAAGCAGGGCGAGCAGCCGCAGAAACTTCTCCGGCGTGTCGATCTGCCGCGCCAGGATCTGCCGGAGTCGGTCCGCGGGCGCCCCTTCGAGTCGTGAGCACACGACCGTCGAGCGCTCCAGCAACGTCCCCTTGACCCTCCGGCTCGCCGTAAGCCGCAGAAACGCCGTGATATCTGCGAGCTCACGGGGCGGCAGTTCGAAGTCAACGGGATCTTCTTTACTGAGGGAATAGGACTCGTCCGGACGGTTGTAGGGCGCGATCGTGACGCAGGCCCCATCGGGGATCCGCCGGGGTGCTGCATCTGACGTGATTCGAGCGATCCAACCCTCGGTCCGTTTCGCGATAGCTGTGTGGAAGCGCACTCCCCCCGCGATGTCCAGCAGCAGGTCATCGAGCGCTCGGCTGTCCGCGCCGTTGCCGTTGTCTGGTGGCCCCGTCGAGGGTTCATACGGCGTCAACATGGCCCGCAGCGGCGCGTCTTCGCCCACCAGCGCGTCGACCCCAAGCGTCTTTGCCGCACCGACGAGCTCACAGAGAAACTCGACGTTCTGGCTCAGTCCCGCATCCGTCGCGTTGGCCGAGCCAACGAAGAGATGCGCTCGCTTTGCCCGCTCGACCACAAAGAGCTTTGCGTGTAGCTGTGTTAAGAAGCTCTGGTTCGTCTCACCGTCGGCGTCATCGCCCGCGAGGCTCGCCGTCGGATCAAGCTCAAAGACGTCCACATGGTCGAGTGCGTCCTTCGGCAGCGCGTGGAGCTCCCCGCCACGCGAGACGAGCACGGCCTTTTGGCCGGCTCTCTTGCGAAAAATGCGCCGAATCGCGCCTCTGCGGACGAATGGTGAAATCACCAGCTTTCGATACCCGCGAAAGTGCTCATCGACGGGAAAACGGCGCGAATACCGGAGTCCGATCGGATGGAAACGCACCTCGCGAACGCCGTTCGGCAACTCCCACTCGACCCGCCGCAACTCCTCGGCAAGCTCGGTCAGGACCGCGTGACGGCCGGGAGACAGCGGCGTCACGGCCAACCCGCGCAACGCGCGAACAAATCGAACCAGCGGCGCATTACCGTGGTTGATCCGTCCCGCACGCGTGCCATCTAACCAGAGGATCGTGTCCCAACTTCGATCGGCGGTGAGGTTTCGTGAAAGCACCAGCAGCCGGTATGCGGGTTCCTGGGCTTCGTCGCGGAATCGGAGCACCCAGGTCTTCGGATGGAAGATGTGGCCTCGCCTGGGGCGACGCACCGGGTGGACGACGTCTTCGAGCAACGCCAGCAAATCGGACGGCCATCGACTGGCGCCGATCGCGCCCGCCTGGCAGAAGATGTCCAGCCGCTCGCTCATCCCGCGCAGTGACTGCATGACCTCGATGGGATCCGGCTGCTCCTCCAATCGAAATCCGGCGAACGCCAGCGGGACCGTCAGGGCCGTCTCCAAATCGAGCGTGAATGTTGTTGCGACGGCCCGATCCAGGGAGAACCCAGCGGGCGGTCTTAGCGCGTCGAGCAGCAGCGCCCGGCTGTCAGGTGCCAGCACGACCGTTCTCCCGCCCATCCACGATCTCATTCAGGATTCGCCTGACGACCGGCCAGCGGAAGTTGAGGCGGGCGGACCCGGATGCGCCGCCCCATTGCCGCATCAGGCGATCGTTGATGAGCCGTGCCTGGCCGCGCTTCTGCCGGCGTTCCCGTCTCCGAATGAGCTCCCGCGCATCGCCGTCGTCCGCCAGCCGCGTGCCCGTCCCCGCTCGCGCGAGGTCAACCCACTCGGATACGAAGGAGCGCGTTGTCAGCGCGGCGGGGCTCCCCTGCACCGCGACGAGCGCCCACAGCCGGTTCAGGTCCCAGGCCCCCGCGTCGATCACTTGAAAGTCCTTCTGCCACTCGTCAAGCCGGGTAATGTATCGGTCCCGGCTGCCGTCGTACCGGGAAAGACCGAGTTCCTCCGCCCGTTCGGCCAGCAACAGGTTGTAGAGCAACGAGGCCCCGTGCACCGCGACCGAGAACCGGCGAGCCTCGTCCAGCGCGTCCCGGACCGCACCCTCGGCCTCGACAGCCTCGGGATCCTCCCAGGCATATGCGGTGTTGTCCGGGAGGTGTTTCCCCCGCATCACCAGGAACTGGAGCAGGCTCTCAGGTACCGCGTCGACGATCCGCTCAGCCAACCAGGTCGCCTCGTCGTGCGTCAGGGCGAAGTTGCAACTCTCGTAGTTGAAGAAGTCGCCTGGAGCCGACGGAATCGAGGGCGCCCACACGGCGTCGGAGTGCTCCAGGAACTCGGTCGCCTCGTCCTGCGGCCGTGAAATCTGGCGGAGACCCGCGACCTGACCCTCCGTTCCATCGCGCCGCAAGATGCCGAATCGCCGCAGGGTGTTCCAATAAATGCTCGACGGGAGATCCCGAACCGCGGCCCCCGCGAACCGGCCGATTAGTCCCGCGCGATCCCCGCCGCGATGCAGCGCGCCGATAAGCTGCCGTTCGTTCCATTCGACCCACTGCGTGAGCTTCGGCCCGGCGTGTCCCCGGCGCGACCCTTCGCAATACAGCCAGGGCACGAACAGCAGGTATCGGGCGCGCGTGAGCAGAAACGAGGTTCCCGGAAACAGCGTGTCGCTCAGCGCGTCCCGGATCCGTCCAATCCCCAATTCGTCGCGGCTCTCGCGCTGCGAGAACATCGCCACAATCTCCCGGGCCCGTCGCTGGTCGCTCTCTGAATAGTCAAGCCACGCAAGCCCGGCCGGCGCCATGAACTTTCCCTCACACGCGCTTCCGCCCAACGAATTACAACGCGCCCCGCTCCCCCCTGCAAGTCCGACCGGCTACCCGATACCGCCTGAGTGTTCCGTCAGTCCGCCCCAGCCCCCACCGAGCTTGATAGCCCTATCGCCAACCGGCACGCCGCCTCACGCCTCGGATCACAGCCGCCCCAACGCGCCCCCGCCCTCTTTTCTCAACCAATAACCGCTAACGTCCTGCCGCCTGCTTCCAATAAGTGTGCACTACCTGTGTAAACGCCACAACCCCTACCTCTATTCCCATCCCTCCCCCGCCATCCTTGCCAGCAACGCATGCCCTGATTGCACTGC
>WTFW01000203.1 GCA_011523785.1 Chloroflexota bacterium
TCGCCAACCTGGTCCGCAAGTCGCCAATACACTGGACCGCGCGTGCCTGCTTGGTTCCCAAGCTGGTGTCCCGCTCGTTCACCCCCCGCAATTCGAGCTGAACGTTGTGCAGCGCCCTCAACACGATCCACAGGACTGCCAGCAGCACTGCGATCACCGCGACCAGTCCCATTCCAATCAGCGTTCCGCTCATGCGTGTCCTTTCGCGTCAATTCAACTCAAAACTTCATTTATGCTGGCCGAATGTTCCACCTTTCGATTAACCATCGACTGCCTTGCAGGCGCAGGAAGCACAGCGCGCCGGTGGCGATCTTGATGCCGTGCCGGCGTCGGAAGCCCTCGAAATCACCCGTCAAATGCGGCGCGAAACGGGCAATGCCACTGCTGGTCACGACGAGCACCGTCTGGCCTTCAAACGATTGGCGGCAGATGTCCCCGAAGGCCAGCCAGCTCCGGATAATGGCCTGCGGATCGGCCTGCCAGCCGGGCGGCAGCGCGGCGTGTTCGTCCCAGCCACGCAGCGCCTGCGCGCCGATTCTGGCAACAACGGCGGATTCGGGCTGGTTCTCGTCGGGGCCGTAGTCGATCTCGCTGAAGCGCCCGTCGACCGTAATGGGCAAGTCACACCCCATGGTTTCCACGGCGAGCCGGGCGGTGTCGAAGGAGCGTTTCAGCGGCGCAGCGAACACCGCGTCGGGCACCATGCGGTGGTGAAGCAGATACTCGCCGATGCGTCTGGCCTGCGCCTCGCCGCTCGCCACGAGCGGCAAGTCGGTACGCCGCCCGACTCGTGTCGGGGTGTCACCGGGGCCGAAGGTGTTGCCGTGGCGGGCGATAATCAGGGTGGTCATGGAGGTCAATCCGACAGCAACTCGCCGTGCCGCGCGATGAGTGCCTCAGCGCGGGCTACGTCTTCGGGGCTGTCCACGCCGGACATGGCGGCACGCCCCCGGTAGTCAACCTCCACCACGCGGATGCCGTAGCTGTGCTCCAGGAGCCGAAGCTGCTCCAACCCCTCAAGCTGTTCGTAGTGCCCGGCCGGCAGCGTGACGTAAGTTTCCAGCATCTTGCGGGTGTAGCCGTAAAGCCCGACGTGCCGGAGCACCGGGGACATGGCTTCCTGCCGGCGCAGCGCCGCCTCATTCCGCATGGCGGGAATTATTTGTTTGGAAAACCAGCGCGCGTTGCCGTTCGGGTCGACCACCACGCAGGTGCCGCTGAACGGCGTCTTGTGTTTCTGGGCTCGCAGCCCATCCAACTCCGGCCAACTCAGCCGCACCGCGGGGGTGACCACCTCAATCGCCCGATCAGCCTTGAACGCCCGCAGCATGGCAGTGACGAAATCGGGCGGCGTCAGCGGCGCGTCGCCTTGCAGATTGATGACCACGTCGTACACGCACGGCAGTTGCCTGAGCGCCGCCAGCGCCCGGTCCGTGCCGCTGGGGCAGGATGCCGGCGTCATCACCCACGGCGTCCCGATCGCCTCGCAATGGGCGCCGATACGGGGGTCGTCCGTCGCCACCAGCACGTCGATGTCACCGCTGTCCCGAGCCGCGGCGCGCGCGATGGCACTTACCCGGGACAACATGGTTTGCCCGGCGATCAGCGTCAGCGGTTTGCCCGGCAGGCGGGTCGATCCGTAGCGGGCGGGAATGATCACGATAGCTCGCATACGCGGCGTCCTTTGGGGGGTGAGAAGCGGGCGCGGCCCGTTGTCTGGCGGGGCAGATATGCTACCATAACAGCCTTGCTCGCAGGGCGTCCCCGCATCGAGAGGCAGACCATGACAGAGACCACGGACAAGGTAAACGAGACCAGCGCCAACGCGGCGCCGGTGCATTTCATCCGCGAGATTATCGCCGCAGACCTACAGTCCGGCAAGCACGACGGCCGCGTCGTTACCCGCTTCCCGCCGGAGCCCAACGGCTACCTGCACATCGGCCATGCCAAGTCCATCTGCCTCAATTTCGGCCTCGCCGCGGAGAACGGCGGCTTCTGCAACCTGCGCTTCGACGACACCAATCCCAGCAAGGAAGACGTCGAGTACGTCGAGGCGATCCAGGCCGATGTGCGCTGGCTGGGGTTCGAGTGGGGCGACCGGCTGTTCTACGCCTCCGATTATTTTGCCCGGCTTTACGACTACGCCGTGGACCTTATCAAGGCCGGCAAGGCTTACGTGTGCGACCTCAGCGCCGAAGAGGTGCGCGACTACCGCGGCACCCTGACCGAACCCGGCAGGGACAGCCCGTACCGGTCACGCTCGATCGACGAAAACCTGGACTTGTTCGCGCGCATGAGGGCGGGTGAGTTTCCCGACGGCTCGCGGGTGTTGCGCGCCAAGATCGACATGGCCTCCGGCAACGTCAACCTGCGCGACCCGACGCTCTACCGCATCCGGCGGGTGCCGCACCACCGCACCGGCGACGCCTGGTGCATCTACCCCATGTACGACTTCACGCACGGCCTGTCGGACGCCCTGGAGGGCATCACGCACTCCATCTGTACCCTTGAGTTCGAGGACCACCGGCCGCTCTACGACTGGTTCCTGGACGTTCTGCAGACGCCGTGTCACCCGCAGCAGATCGAGTTCGCGCGCCTCAGTCTCAGCCACACGGTGATGAGCAAGCGCAAGCTCCTGGCCCTGGTGGAGCGCGGCCTGGTGAACGGCTGGGACGACCCGCGGATGCCGACGCTGTCCGGCCTGAGGCGCCGCGGCTACACGCCGGAGGCCATCCGCGCCTTCTGCGAGCGCATCGGCGTGGCCAAGCGCGACAGCACCGTGGACATCGCCCTGCTCGACTACTGTATCCGCGAGGACCTGAACCGCCGGGCGCCGCGCGTCATGGCGGTGCTGCGGCCGCTGCGGTTGGTCATCGACAACTATCCCGAGTGCCAGACGGAAGAGATGGAGGCGGTCAACAACCCCGAGGACGCCTCGATGGGCACCCGCAAGGTGCCGTTTTCCAAGGTGCTGTACATCGAGCGCGACGATTTCATGGAGGACCCGCCGAAGAAGTTCTTCCGCCTCGCGCCGGGCCGCGAGGTGCGGCTGCGCTACGCCTACTACGTCACC
>WTFW01000030.1 GCA_011523785.1 Chloroflexota bacterium
GTGTGGAGGGGGTAGGCGGGGTCGAACGGTGGGATGGCGCTGGCCAGGAGCTTGTCGAAGTGGCGCGCGCCCCATTGGCCGCGCGCCTGCCGGTCCTCAACGATAGCTCGGAGCACCTCGCTGTTGAGGACCGTCGTCAGGTAGCGCGCTTCGTCGGGGGTTTCGATGGCAGCCCAGTAGAGCGCGTGTTCAACGACCGCACCCATGTCTTCCAGAATTGCGGCTGCCGGCTTGCTTCCAGACGCTGCGTAGACCACCCGCAACGGCGGTAGCGGGAACTGACCCGTCAACTTGCCGTAGTAGTCGAGCTGCCCGGCAAAGCTTAGCCGGTCGCTGCTGCGATTCCCATTCCACAGCCGTTCAGCCTTCGACATCCAAGACGCCAAGTGCGCGTAGCCGGCGAGGCTGGCCGAGGCCGCGTCCAGCGGGCCAAACTGCGGGTCCCACGGAATCACACCCAGTGGCGCCTTCAGCAAACGGAAGGGCGTAACGGACTCTCCCAAGTAGACGGGGCGCAGGAACTGGCGTTCGACGTTGCCCATGAGCGAGTCAAGGTCTCTCCAGGGGGCCTTCTCCTGAGGGCTGCGGCGGCTGAAGACAAGCGGCGCCTGCGCCGCGCCGCCCAAGGTGCCGGCCGCGGCGGGTTCTACCAGACAGAGGAAGCGGGGCACTAGCGTTGCGCCCTGGTGAAATCTCTTCTGGTACGGCGACGCCGACGCATCGTCATCGCCCGTCGTCGGCCAGGGTGCGACGCGCCACTTCAACCAGCGTTCGGCCTCATCTGGCGTGGCATCGCGGTGCGGCAACTGGCCGGAGGCCCGCAGGACGTTGGACGGCAAGTCGCCTACTTCACCTCCATCGGCGAACAGAACGCAAGACGGCACCGGGAAGAGTGGCTGCACGTCATCGTCAAACGCCCAGGCCTGCGTAAAGCGCGCCATCACCGAGTTCTCAAGGCTCTGTCGGACGAGGAAGCTCCCCGAGCGGAATCCCGCGAACTGCCGACGGCTGAGGGCGGCGTAGGGCATGACGAAGGCAATGTTGGCATTCCGCTTCAGGTACAACTCGCAACAGCGGGCGAAGAAGTAGGCCGAGAGGTCCTGGTGGGTGGCCACCCGACCGCCCGCCCAGATTCCGAGCCGTTGCGACTCTTCGCGGAAGCGCCGCTGGTTTTGCTCGGACATATAGCGGTAGGACAGCCAGGGCGGGTTGCCGATCACGACGTCCGCGCGTTGGTCGTCCGACGAAAGCCAGACGGGCCGCACCAGGTTACGGGCCACGAAGCCCCAGATATGGTCGCGGCCCTGAACGCGCAGGTCGTGCAGATCAGCATACGTTTGGCCCAAGATGGTGCGAGAGGACTCGTCGATGCTAGGTAAGCGGCGGCGCAGCGCAGCTAGAAAGTTCGGCTTCTCGCTGCCGCTTTCGCTGAGGCGCAACATGAGTTCGATCACCGCGTCAAAGTCCGCCGGAACCCGAGTGACGGCGTAGGGGAATTGCAGCACCGGCCCATCGGGCACTTCGATCAGCACTTCGCGGTCGGCCAGGAAGTCCTGCACGTTCCATTGCATGGCGTCGCCCAGGTAGACGGGGATCGCCAAGTTGGGCCGGTCAGGATCGCGGAGCCTCTCTCCAAGTGCCAGCAGATACGTGACGCGAGCGATCTGGACGGCTACTGGATGCACGTCGATGCCGATGACCTTGTCCAGACAGCACCGCAGGGCGGCGGGCGTGTTCAGCCCTTCGGCCTCGGCGGCGTCCAGCAGGCGTCGCAGGGCGTGGAACAGAAATGCGCCGGAGCCGCAGGATGGGTCCAGCGCGCGTTGTTCGAGCGGCCGACTAACGGCCTCCGCGCACACGCGGGCGGCCAGCCAGTCAGGGGTGTAGTACTCGCCAAGATCGTGCCGATTCTCGGGATCGATCAGGGATTCGTAGAGGCCCTTGAGCACGTCGGCCTGGACCTCGCCGAGCCGGAAGCGTCCGACGTGCCGCGCGATGCGATCGACCAGATCGGCACCGCTTGACGCAGCGAGAATCCAGTCGAAAAAGTCGGATTCCACGACGCCGGTGACGCCGGCCTGCTCGAATGGGCGGCCAGAAAGCAGGTCGGCCGGTTCGGGCGTCTGAAGCCCTAGCACGTGCATGGCGATGGTCTTGGCGACGACCGAGAGGTAGGTGTGCTGGTAGAAGATGGATTCGTCGTCCACGGGCGCGCCGTAGACCACTTCAAGCCGCTGCGCCCAGAGCTGACGTTTGAGACGCGGTTCAGGCTGTGTGCCAACCTCCGCCCAGGCCTGACGTAAGTCGCCTACCGCACGGTTCCACGCAAGGCTTTGGCGTCCTAGTTCGCGGACGACGGCTTCGGGCTCGGGAGGCAAGTCGTCGCCGGAGGCTACAGCGGCACCGAGCCAGGACAACAGGCCGCTCGCATTGGCGGAATCGGTCCTGTAGGTCCCAAGTTCGCGCAGACCGTCGTCGCGCAGTTCGTAGGAGACGAAGTCGGCGCCGTCCGTGGCGATGCCGACGTAGCGTTCGCCGCTCTCATTCTGGCGCTGCTTGATGTAGCGGGTGAGTTGATCCTCGGCATCGCTCGCTTCGCGCCGGAGGTCGCTCTTGATCTCCATTACCGTCCGACCTAAGAGGGCATCGATGCGGCCCCGGACTTCCGGGATGTGCTCTTCCAGTTGCACGTCGTCGCGCGGCACGAGGAGACCGTCGATGAGGAGTTGCCGAACGTCGGCGCGCACGGTCTCGTGCCCCGGCCGCCGGGACAGTCCGTGCACGATTTCTTGGAGTTGCTCGTCGCTCAGCCTGCGCACCCGCCAAAGGCCCCGCCCGGAAAACCCGCGTAACGATACCTGTGCGCAGGGTGGGGGTGGGCGCCTCGAGCGGAAGAGGCCGGTTTGAGGCCGGCCCCCGTTCGGCAAGCTCAGGGCAGGCTATTCGTGGGAGGGAGAAAAGGGCGGCTTCGGGTTGGTTGCCGGCGAGTGTGGTTCGACACGCCCCTTCGAGGGGCTACGGGGCGGCTCACCACGAACGGGTGGGCGCCTCGAGCGGAAGAC
>WTFW01000213.1 GCA_011523785.1 Chloroflexota bacterium
CCAACCTGCCCGACCCCAAAAAGGTCAAGACCAGCTAGGAGGGATGGAATGAGAGAGCACGAAGTACCGACCCATGTGCAGGCCGAGGACCGCGTCCTGCTGTGGTTCACGTTTCCGCAGATCGTGGCGCTGACGGCGGTGGGCGCCCTCGCCTACGGCGCCACCCGCGTCCTGCCCATCGGATCGTCTGAGCTGCGGCTCGCGATCGCCGTCGTCTTGGGCCTGCTCGGCCTGGCGGCCGTCGTGGGCCGGATCGGGGGCCGGCGGCTGCCGCTGGTCGTCGCCGACCTGCTGCGGTTCCGGCTGGGACCGCGTCGCTACGCCGGGACCCAGGCCGAGCTGCTGCGGCGCCAGGCGCCCCCGCCGACGCCGACCGCCGCGGAGCGGCTCCGGCTGCTGCCGCGACGCGTCCGGCGTCGCCTCCGCCGTCGGCGCCCGCGCAAGGCCCGCCGCCGCGAACGGCGGCGCGTGCGGCCCCTCGGATGGTTCGGCAGGCGCTGGCGCACGCGGCGGCGGAAGCCACGAAACGGCCGGCCACCCACGACCCGGAAACCGAAGCGTGGCACGGGCTGGGGCATCGCCCTGGCCATCGCCGCCCTGGCGACGGTTCCGATCGCCGTCCCGCCCGTGGCCCTGGCCGACGAGCCCTGGCAGGACGAGATCGAGTTCGAGATGCCCGCGCCGGTCCCCGGACGGCGGCTCTTCGTCGAGGAGCTGGCGGTGGCGGGGGATCGCGCCACGGTCAGCCTGCGGGCGGCCACCGACCTGGAGCTTCAGGTCCGGGCTTTCGGTGGTCGCCGACAGCCGTCGTTCACCGCCAGCGCATCCCTCGCCCAGGGCGAGCGCGTCGTCTACCACCTGCCCCTGGCGGGCACCGCGCCGTCCCTCGCGTTTGCCTGGGAAGACGCGCGAGGACAGGCGGGGGCCGTGACCCTGAAAGGGCCGCAGCTGCCCTATCCGCTCCCCGTGGTCGAGGGCGAGATCTGCGACGCCCGCGTCGTCTCGCTCAGCTGGAAACCGAACCGCATCGAGGGCGTGCTGGCCGCCGACTGCGTGGCCACCATCGACGCGGTGGTGGATCTCCCCACGTCCGATGGTCACCATGTCCAGCGCGTGACGGCGGTGCGGGAGGCCGAGGTCACCGACATCACGGGGACGGTCGCCCTCACGGGCGGCGGGGCGCGCGTCAGCGCGTCGTTCGTCCCCAACGGCGAGACGAAGGTCCGGCTGCCGGTCACGGCGGGCCGAACCGTTCACCGCGTGACGCTGGCGGCCGACGTGCGGGCGACGCTGGAGATTGTCCTGCCGCCGCTGATTCGCCTCACCCACCACCCCGAGCGCATCGAAGCACGCACTGAGACGGTGCGCCTTGAGCGGCCGGGCACCAGCAAGACGGTCAGCGAGACGGTCACGGTGACCCATGCCGGCGGAACGACGACGCAGCACACGGTCGCGGCGAACCTCGAGATCCCCAGCAAGGTCGTCGACCGCGACGTCACCCTGACCATCGTCCACCCCGAGCACGTGCGGGCGGAGGTGGTGGAGCGCGAGCCCATCACGCGCAACCAACGCGAGGCGCTGGTCCTGACGCTCAGCGTCGGGTCCGACGCCCCCTATCGAGTCCTCAACCTGCCGCCACTCCCGCCGGGCCCCGAGCCCGCGGCGCAGACGCGTCTCAGTGACGAGCAGGTGCACGATCTCTTCACCCTCCTCGGCTGGCGGTGGCCGTGGTGAGTCGTCTCATACGCGTTCAGCTAAACCCCAGCCGTGCCCTCGCCGTGCTGAATGCGGCGCAAGCCGAGGAGCAGTCGATGCTGCATGCCTTCGACCAGGTGCTGACCGCGATGGCCTACGCCGCCAGCGGCTGCTGCCTGTTCGCCATCATCTGGGCGGGCGTCGTTCTGATGGTCGAGGGCGCTGAGGGGCGCGGCGCGGGCAGAGCCCGGAGCGCCGTCCTCGGGGCCGTCGCGGGGTTGGTGCTCGTGCTCTCGGCCAAAGGCGTGGCGCTGGCGCTGCTGCGCGGCATTGTCCCCATCCCATAACGCCGAGGAGGCGACGACCGTGAACCCCCTGCGTACGAACCTGCAACGACTGGCCGCCCGTGCCCGCCGCGTCCACCGCCGAGGACCCGCCGAGGCCCGGCCCAAGCCGCCGCTTCCCCTACCCGAGGGCTTCCTGCTCTCCCACGTGGAAGAGGACGGCCTGGTGCGGGCCGACGGGGTGAAGGTCGGCGTGCTGGAGGTGATGGGGCTGGAACCGGACGAGCCCAAGCTGGGCGCCTTCGCCGGGACCCTCAACGCCCTGGACTTCTCCACGCAGCTGCTCGTGCGCCAGCATCCGCCCCGGCTGGGCGGTCTGCGGACGGCGTTGCGCGATGCCCAGCCGGCGAATCTGTCCGACCAGGCCACGGCAGCCGCCGACTCGCTGCACCGGCTCCTCGAGGACCTGGAGACGCGGGACGGCGTCCTGGACCGGCGCTTCTACGCCATCTGCCAGGTCGAGCGGGCGGACGAGCTGCGCGGGCTGCTGGCGCGCGCCGGACTGTCGGTCCATCCCCTGACGGGCCGTCCCTTGCGGATGGTGCTCGTCGCCGCGGCCCTGGGCGGGTCCCCCACCCAGACGGACGCGGACGCGCCCGCGACGGTCGAGATCAATCGGCGCGACATCCGCGTCGGGGACCACCTGACCCGCTCGCTGCATCTGGGCCACTGGCCCCGGTCGCTCTCGCCAGGGTTCCTGCGAGGCCTCATGGCGACGGGGACGCCCATGGACCTGTCCCTCCACCTGGGGCCGATCCCGGCCGCGCAGGCGGCCCGGACCTTGGAGTGGCAGAAGGTGCGCTTCGAGTCGGCGCAGTCATGGTCGCTGCGCCGGGGCCGCACCATGGCCCCCGAGGCGGCGATTGCCCTGGAGGACGTCACCCGGCTGCGCGACGCGGTGCAACGCGGCCGGGAGCGGCTCTTCCACTCGTCGCTGGCCATCACCCTGCACGCGGCGGACGCGGCGTCCCTCGAGGAGGCGACCCAGCGGGCGCGGGCGCACGTCGGCGCCACGCTGGGCAAGCTGGACAGGCTGACCTTCCGCCAGCGGGAGGGTCTGCTGTCCACGTTGCCCCTGGGCCTCAACGCCATCGGCGCGTGGCGCACCCTGGACACCTCGTCGCTGGCCCGCTGCTATCCCTTCGCGCCGCCCGACCTGGACACCCGGCGGGGGACGCTGGTCGGCATCGACCTGCGCGCCTGCGCGCCGGTGGTCTACGACCCCTTCGACGGCACGCATCTCAACGCCAACACCGCCGTGCTGGCCCGCTCCGGCAGCGGCAAGTCGTTCGCCACCAAGCTGGGCGTGTTGCGCGGCCTCGCCCGCGGCGTCGTCGCCTACGTGATCGACCCCGAGGGCGAGTACGCCGACCTGGCCCGCGCCGCGGGCGGGCGGGTGCTGTCGCCCGGCGTCCCCGGCCAGGGCATGAATCCCTTCGTCATCGAGCGGGGCGATAGCGAGGAGCTGCTCCAGCGCGTCGGCAGCCTGCGCCGCCTCATCGAGGTGATGATCGGCGAACGGCTGGGCGCCGAGCGGCGGGCCGCCCTGGACCACGCCCTGGCCGCCTACTACGCCGAGTCCCGCACCCGCACGGGCTTCAAGGACTTCTACGCCCATTTGGAACGCAGCGGGGAGGATGGCCTCACCAAGCTGCTGCGGCCCTTCGCCACCGGCAGCCTGCGGCATCTGCTCGCCGACGAGGGCGAGGACCTGCTCGCCACCGAGGCGCTGGTCACCGTCTTCGACCTGCGCCTTTTGGAGCCGGAGTTGCGGCCCGCCGCCGCCATGGTCTGTACGGAGACGGTGTGGGCCGCGGCCGCCCAGAACCCCAAACCTCGCCTGCTGGTCGTGGACGAGGTGTGGTCGATCATGCAGCACCCCGAGGGGGCCGCCTTCATGGTCTCGATGGCCAAGCGGGCCCGCAAGCACCGCCTGGGCTTGCAGTTCATCACGCAGGACGTCCAGGACCTCCTGAGTGAGGATCCGACCCAGCTCATCACGGGGCATTCGGGCCGCGCCCTGCTGCAGAATGCGGCCTTCAAGCTGCTGCTCCAGCAGGACGCGGCGGCCATCGCCACGGTCGGCGACGCCTTCGACCTGCCGGAGGACCTGCAACGCTGGCTGTTGTCCTGCCCCAGGGGCGACGGCCTGCTCCTGGCCCGCGGGGGGCGCTTCCCCATCCGCGTCGAGGCCACGCCCGAGGAGTGCGAGGTCATCGAGTGGCGGCCCGACCGGCACGGCTAGGCCGACCACCGCACATCCGCCGACCCGTCGCGACCGACGCGCGCCGTGCCCACCCGCGACGGCCACCAGCCGCGCGGCGCGGCCCGCCATCCCACCGAGGCGCAGCCCACGAAAGGCAGACATCCCGGCATGCCATCCCATCCCCTGGCCACCCTGTGCCGTCGCCAACAAACCGAGCCGGCGCCCGTCCTGCTGGCGGTGACGCCGCCGCGCACCGGGGACCGCACCCTGCTGGGCGTGGAGAACTTCCTCCAGTCCATCGCGGTACCCGAACCCTTTGCCCTGGAGCTGGCGGGGGATGCCGACGGCGTGACGCTCATGGCCCGCTGCCGCGACGACGCGGTCGTGCGGGGCCAGATCGCGGCCCACTATCCCCAGGCGCGCGTCCACGAGGTGCCGCCGGAGGCGGATCCCCTGCGCCTCGACGCCGGGGAGCAGGCGTGGTCCACGACCCTCCGGTCCAGCGGCCCCGAGTACGTGCCGCTGCGGGTCTTCCGCGACGACGACCTGCTGGACTCCGGCTCGGATCCGCTCATCGCCCTGCTGGGTGCGCTGTCGGCCCTGCGCCCCGGCGAGCGCGTCGTGGCCCGACTCCTGCTGCGCTCCCTGGGTCCCGACTGGTCGGAGCCGCACCTGGCCAAGGCCCAGGCGCGCCCGAGCGCCGCGCGCGACGACCCCGCCTATACCTACCAGACCAAGCCCCTGCACACCGACGGCGTGACCATGGCCGTGATCGGCGTGGTGGCGCTGGCGGCCTATCGGGGCTACCTCTGGATGCAGGCCGGGGACACGTGGACGGCCATTGGGCTGGGGCTCGGCGTCGTCGGTGGCGCGGCCCTGGCGGGCTGGGCCCGGCAGCGGTGGAAGGGCGCGCGCACCCGCGCCGACGACCCGCGGCTGATCCAGGAAAAAGTCTCTCGCGTCGCCTTTGAGGCCGAGGTCCAGATCGTCGCCATCCTCCCGCAGGGCGACCAACGCCAGCGCGCGCAGGAGGTGGTGGCGCCGGTGATCGCCGCCTATGGGCACTACGACCACCCGGCCGGCGCGTGCTTCATAGCGAGCGACGTTCGGCCCGTCGTACCCACCCCGTCGCGGCTGCATCCCGCCGGTCCGGGGCTCTTCGGCCGGCGCAGCGTCCTGGGCGTGCGCGAGGCGGCGTGTCTGTGGCACCCGCCGAGCGCCGGCGATGAGACGCCCCTCGTGGAGCGGTCGGGCGCCCGAGCGCTCATCCCCACGGCGCGCGGCGTCAGGGGCGGCGCCCACATGGGCACCACCACCGCGGGCAGCCCCCGCCCCATCCACTTCCCCGCCGACCTGCTGCGACGGCATCACCTCTACGTGGCGCGCACCCGCATGGGGAAGTCCACGCTCATGCACCACCTCGTCGCCCACAAACTGCGCGAGAAGGCCGCCGGCAGAGACGGCGACGCCATCGTCGTGGTCGATCCGCACGCCGACCTGGTGGACGCCCTGGCGGCCCAGGTCCCCGAGGACCTCGTGGATACGGTGCGTCTCGTCGATCTGGGCGACGCCACGGGCGCGCCCGGCATCAACCTGCTCGACACCCGCGTCTTCGCCGACCGCGACCGCACCGCGGACTCGGTGGTGCGCGTCGCCCGCGGCCTCTGGGACCAATGGGGGCCCCGGATGCAATCCATCCTGGAGCAGATGGTCAAGAGCCTGCACGAGGCCAACGCGCACCCCGATACGGATGCGGGCGACCAGTACACCATCCTCGACGGGCTGCGGCTGCTCGCGGACGGGAAGTTCCGCGGGGGCGTGCTGGGCAAGGTCAGCGACCCCTATCTGCTGGAGTGGTGGGCGCGGGACTTCGCCTCCTGGCACCGCCAATACCGGGCCGAGGCGCTGGCGCCGGTCCAGACCCGTCTCTCCTACTACGCCTCCTCCAAGCGGGCCCGCGCCATCCTGGGCCAGTCCCGCTCCACCATCAACCTGCGCCGCGTCATCCTGGACGGCGGGGTGTTGTTGGTCTCGACCGCGCAGGGCGCGGCGGGCCGCGACGTGGCCGCCCTGGTGGGCGCGTCCCTGCTCAACCTGGTGGACGCCGTAATCCGCGAGCAGGGCGGCCGCCCGCCCGAGCAACGGCGCGGCGTGCTGGTCGTCGTGGACGAGTTGCAGGCCATGCCGGGCGTGGACTACGAGTCGATGCTCAGCGAGTTGGGCAAATTCGGAGCCAGCTTCGTGCTGGCCACCCAGAGCCTGGCCAAGCTGGACGACCTCTCGCCCACGCTGCGCGACACCCTGCTGGCCAACGTGGGCTGCCTGGCGGTGTTCCAGGTGGCCGGCGGCGACGCCCGCCAGTTGGTCTGGGAGTTGGGCAAGGACCGGGTGTCCGAAGACGACATCACGTCGCTGCCGGTGCATCACTGCTATGTCCGCGCCACCGTGGGCACGGAGCGCATGCCCGCCTTCTCGATGCTGGTGCGCAAGCCGACGCCCGGCGACGCCGCGATCGCCGCCCGCATCCGGGCCGCCGCCGCGGGGTATACCACCAGAGCCACGGAGCTCGCCGCCGGGGAGTTGGCGTCGCAGCAGCGGGTGGAGGTGTTCCGTAAGGAACTCACGGCCATCACGACCGGCGAGGCTCCGGCAAAGGCGCCGGCTGCACCCCAAGCCCCGCGGCGGCGCACGCGACGCGTCCGCACCCGGCGGCAGCCGAAGGCGGAGGACGCCGCTGCGCCCGGTGGCACCGATCCGTGAGTCCAGGCGACCGCCGGGTCCAGACGCTGCGGCGACTTGTCGCCATGCCCTTTCTCGACCGGTTGGAACTGGCCGCCGTCTCCGGGATGTCCGACCGCGCCGCGTATCACATCGTGGCCGATCTGGAACGCCGGGGCCTGGTTGCGTCGCTCGCCCATGCCACCGATCTGCTGCGGACGACGCGGCGCTGGTACCCCGCCGCCGCCGGACTCCGTCTGGTGGCCAGGGCGGAAGGCACGACTGTGCGTGGCCTGCTTCGCCAGCACCCGGTCTCCCGCCAATGGCAGCGCATCTTGCTGGCCCGCCTCAACACTGTGGCGGTCGGCTACCGGCTCGCGGCGTCCATCGCGGCGCTCGTGGGCCCCGTGGCGGTTCGCTGGTACCGGGCCCAGCCCCTCGATGCGGCCATCATCCTCCCCGGCGGACGCACCCTCGGCGTCGTCCGGCAGGGCCGAACCGCCGACCGCACCGGCTTTGCCAAGCGCCTCTGGCGACTCCGGGAGGGACCGCGCCCCGGCGGCGTCCTGCTGCTCATGCCCGACGAGGTGCGGCTGCGCGACGCCCGCCGGCGGCTGGCGGACGCCCCGCTGACGGCATTCCTGGCCCTGGAGCGGGATGCGATCTGGGGCGGTCCCGACCATCGCGCGTGGCGCCCGCGCACGATCAACACGATCGTGGACCTGCGGTCGGCGCTCGCCGCCGTTGATTCGGGCGGTGCGCTGCCCGCCGAGCGGGCGCCGGTGCGGGCGACCCTGCCGGAGGACATCGAGCGCCACGCGCCGAGCCGGCACGCGCCGGACTGGCTGTTGCCGGTCCGGCTGCGCCCCGCCGAGAAACGCGCCCTCGACCTGCTCGCCGACTGGCCCTGGATCAGCCGGGACGACCTACGCGGGCTGCTGGGCGTCTCGCAGGCGCGGGTGTCGCAGCTGCTGACCAGACTTGAAGAATTCGGTTTGTCGACCCAAGTCCCCACCGCTGGCCGCCGCTTGGTCCTCACCGACCGGGGATTGGCGCTGCTGGCCCGGCGGGATCGCGCCGCCGTGGGCGCGGCCAGGACGCGCTGGAGCGCCGCGCCCCGCGACGCGGCTTGCCCCCTGACCTGGCGCAACGTCGCCGGCGCGCGCAGCCGCCAGCTGCTCCGCAACGTCGCGCACACGGCCGCCGTGCACGCCTTCATCGCCACCATGGCCCGGCAGGCGCACGCCGTGGGCTGGGAGCTCGCGCTAATCGACCCGCCCCACCGGGCGTCGCGATATTTTCCGTACGGGCACACGCGGCGCGCTGTGCATCCCGACGCCTTCGGCGTCCTGCGTCGCGGGACGACGACCTGGGCCTTTTTCCTCGAATGGGAGCGCCGCGCGGTGCGGCCCGCCACGATGGCGGCGCGGCTGGCCCCCTACCTGCGCTACTACGCCTCCTCCCGACCCACCGACGACCATGGGGTGCCGCCCGCCATACTCATCGTCGCCCATGACGATCTGGCGGCCAGCCACTTCCTCCGCGTGGCTCGGACGGAGATCGACCGGTCCGGGGTCAACGTCCCCCTGTGGGTCACCCACGCGCCGGCGCTGGCGACGCACGGACCGCTCGGGCAGGTCTGGCGCACGCCGGGCTGCTGGAAGGTCGTCAGCGCCATTCCCGACGGCTGACGGCGGCCGAGTCGGGGACGGAGCGCGCGCGGCTGATGGTCAGCCGCTGATCGGGCCATCCGGCCCCGCCAACCTGAACAGGCGAAAGAGCCTCCACGCTGAGGATCGATCTAGACCTGCAGTCAGGCACTCGTCCAACCCTCGTGGCGACAAGCCCGTCACGCATCGCAATCCCGCTAAAGTTCGCCGCACAAGATAGGCTGTCCACCGCAGCAGCTCAGCGAGCGGCTAGCATTCTGAGAATTGCCATCCGCCTGTGGACGGGGCTGACCTGGGTAGTGGGTCACTCTGATGTTGCACTGCGGTATGGTGACCAGTGGTCCGCTGGCGCAGGTGGGACCCCCTCGATTCGGAAGCTGACGGATGGGGATGGATTCCCGCGCGCGCGAGAATCCAGGGGCAAACTGACCTACCACCCTGACCTGATCTGGTGAAACAATTCACTTTATCTGTGCTACCGTCTGGTCAGGCACACGGCCCGCAGGAGTTTCCTTCATGGGTGATATCGGCGTATGGGCGGTTGTAGTCGTCATTCTCAGTGCGATGTTCTGGCTCTCCGTTGCCAGTCTGACGCACTATATCGCCCAAGCCAAAGGGCGTGGGTCGATTCTGTGGTTCATCTTTGGGTTGTTCTTCCCCGTGCTGTCCCTGATTGTGGTCGTGCTCATGCCAGTGCGAAACTCCATCGTACATGTGCAGCTGGATGATGGCCAAACGGTTGAAGGCAAAGTTATCGATGTAAAGAGCGGCAACACGTAACATTCCCCCAAGTATTCGGCCTATCGTGTGACCTTTACAGGCGTTTGCGTTTCGCCTGAAGAAATTGCGTCGCTTGCCACAGGAAACTAATCAGCAAGATCATCACCGTAATCGTGATGATAGTTCGCAGGACATTCAGTAAACCACTATCGCCAGCCCCTATCTCCTCAGCGGGTTGCTCCGCTGCGATGGCGGCGCTGGAGGCAATGGGCGTACGATCTGTCGATTGTTCGGATGTTTGTGTTTCAGTAGTTGGTTCAGGACAGACGCATTCGTCACTTTGAAATACAGCCACAAAGACCGACATGGCGGTAATCACTGCCATGAGGGTGAACAGGACTGTCCAAACTGTCTTCATCTGGCACCTCCCTCTGCGAGAGAATATAGGGTCGGAAGCGGACAGACATTCGCAAGCGCCTAAGCACAGCCCGCTTCAGGCGTAGTATAGTAGCTTTGGGTCGTGGATCGCGTTGACTTGTGATCTGCTATTGCCATGCTGGTACAGGATCGGTGACCGGTGTCGAGTTGACGTGACCGAGCCGCTGGGGTTGACCGCCCAGCGGCTCGGTATGCGCCAATGAAAGTGAGAACGCCACGAGACACAGGAGAGCGCATGGTGCGCATTCTCGTCCCGCTGACCGCCGTCGTGATCGCCGGAGCCCTGTCCGTGACGGCGGCTGTCGCCGTGCTCGACCACCGCCGAACCGCCGAATGGAACACCTTCATCTCGAACGCCATGCGTGCGGACTCGTCTGGACCTATGGTGACTTCGGAGATCGTTCGGGAAGTACCAGTCCATGGGTCGCACCTGAGGTCAGACGCCCCACAGGAATTCCTCTATGTCAACGGTGTCGGCCCTGAGCCGACGTCCCCCATCAACCTGGTGTCCGAGGGGTTGTGGCTTGTCCGGATTCGCTTCGCGGACGACGAGCCGCCGGATGTTGACACGATCCCGAGCGTGAGCCTTACCAGCGTCAGCGGTTCCGGCGGCATCGCGTGGTCGGGAGACTGGTGGAATCACATCTACGTCACGGATGACAGCGATTGGGCGCTGATCCTGGGCGAGCGGATGGCCGTATTCGCGCCTGGTGAGGTCGTGATGCACATCTCGGACCTCCCCAACGACGTCGCCTGGTGGGCGGAGTTTGAGCGGCTTGGCGAGCTCAAGCCGCCGTAGGCACGTCCGGTCCTCGTCCACCACAGGTCGTAACCGACCGTCGCAGCCCGGCACTTGATGTGCTGGGCCTGGAGGCCTTTCAGCAGCTGCACCTGCTTCGCCGTGTGGCTGGCCAGCGTGCGCATCTTGCTGGGACTCTGGGTCCCGTGGCACGACATGCGGGGAGGTTGCGTGCTGGCGATGCTGGTCGGCGGGCAAGCACGCTCGCCGGCTCGGGTCGTCTACACCATCCGGCCATCGTCACAATCGTCAGAAGCTTAGGAGTTGCACTAAACTCCGTAGGGTACACGGCTGCTCGGACCATGCACAGGGGGTAGGCAGGACGACGGTGATGACGCAGACCACTGCAGAATTTGTCATTCTCAAGGTGGCGGGTGACGCTGCGCCAGGCAATGGGAGTCACCACCCGGCTATAATATGGCATGACTGTACAAGGGGATATGGCTGGTAAGGGCAGGATGAAGACGACGATTGACATCCAGGACGAGTTGCTGGCGCGCGCCAAGCGGCACGCGCAACGGACCGGACGCCCGTTGCGTGCCGTGGTTGAAGACGGCCTTCGCCGGGTGCTCTCGACGGCAGCTCCGCGTCAACGCTACTGTCTGCCCGACTACAGCGTAGGCGAAGCCGGGGTGAGTGATCCCTTGGAGGCGTAGTCTTGGCAGGACCTCCGAGAGGTCATTTACTCGGAGCCTGAACGCCGATGATCGCCGTGGACACAAACCGGCTAGTTTATGCGCACCGGCGCGAATCGAGGCACCACGAGGCGGCCTCCTCGTTGCTGCGCGAGTTGGTGCAGGGTGACGATGCTTGGGCCATTCCCTGGCCCTGCTGCTACGAGTTTCTCAACGTGGTGACCAACCCCCGCATCTGGAGGGACAACGCCACCAGCCCGGAGCAGTCGTGGCGTCAACTCGCCGCTTGGACAGCGTCCCCTTCACTGCGGCTGATAGGGGAGACCGAGGACTTTCCGGAGGTATTGGAGAGGTTCGTGCGACGGCCCCGAGTGATAGCCGGAGTTGTCCACGACGCCAGGATCGCGGCCATGCCTGGCCCATGGAGCCGAAGCGCTACTGACCCGGGACCGCGACGTCTCGCTATTCCCGGAACTCAAGACGCGGGACCCAATCGCCGGGTGAACCCTCGATAGATTGCCGAGAGCAACCTGTAGGGCTGAAACTCTCGAAGAGAACGGACGCACGCCAAGTCCGCGGAGCAACCGTGTTGGGGTGGCAACTCCTAGGCCGACATGGGGATCCAGGTGCTTGTTCGCGACTGCACTTTGCTTGAGGACGAGCAGTTTGCGCAGGCTGGCCACGAGGGCGACCTTGGGCCGCTTGCCCGCCGCGAGAAGCCGCGGTCGTGGTCAACGAACCGATGACGTATTCGCAGCTTATCGGGAGAGCCGCCGAGATGTGGTTGGACCGGCTTGTCTCCGGTCTTCCCCTTCTCATCCTCGCCCTCGTCACCATCGACTGGTGGCTTTCCATCGCCTTCGTTAGTCTGAGTGCGGTAGTCATTGGATCAATTCTCTGCCGGGCATTCCTCAACATCATGGAGCGCCACTACAACGGCCGGAGGTGGTAGTTATATGAATACCGCAGAACTCGCCTGTGCGATTCGGAGCGTCCTTGGGCGCGAGATGCCAACTCGTGACGTGCGGCAATTGCTCCGAGCGCTATTTCCTGCAAGCCGGCCCGGGCGCGGACGGCCCTGGATGCTGAGTAAGCGACAAGTCGACATCGTACTAGCGTGCATGAAGCAGCACAGAAACTACGAAGACGAAGTGCTGCGCCGCGGGTAGGCGCACTCGACGATGATGGCTACACGGTACGGCATCGGTATCGTGCCCTTGCCGTGTACCGACGGGTTGTTGCCGAACACGTAGCTGACACTTCCGTACACCGTGCTCGCTCCACATCGCCGTCTGACCGGTGTCGTCTCGAAACAGGATGCGATAGGCCGTATCCAACTCGACGACGTGATGCACGGGCTCGCCAGTGAACACCACATCCGTCAACTCGCCCGGCCTGAGGGGCAACGCGTTCCATTCTGGCTCGCCACCTTCGTCGCCATCGGGTGAAACTTCGCCATAGCGCATGAGGATGCCGAATGCCCACACTTGGACGGCAGGGATCCGCTGCCACGGATCCCGGACCATCCCCAGCACGACCAGCAGGCCGATCAGCAGCGCGTTCTCGATCACCTGAAATAGTCGCTCCAGCAAGAAGCCTCCGAGAAGCGCAAAGCTATAGCCCGTTGCTTCCTACATCCAAAGCAGGAGCCGGTCAACCACGCGGGGTTTCGCCTTCACACCACGAATCTATCCCATTGAATCAAGTATGCAGCTGCCGATCGAACTGGGGTTCTTCGCCGATATTCGATCGACCGCGGATGGCGAATTCTCGGTCAAACCAGAGTTTTTCGACGTACCGCTTGCCGAGGCGGTCGTTGTCCCGGTCACTGAGGCTGATCCACGAGTTGTCGTACCCCCTTCGACATTCGGTAGCGACGCTCGTGCGGCGAACTTGGCTTTATGTCAGATGCCAGATTGGCGCGTTTCACCGTCTCTCACAATGGCCCAATATGCCACTTTGACAATAAACGAATCCGATGCTAAATCGGAAATGGCGAGCATGCAATCAAGCTGGACATCGACATCCGTGGTATGTAAGAAATCCGTCAACTTGGAATACGAACGCGCATCAAGTCCGTCCTAACGTCGCTGCGCATCGGTGGGCTTCCCGGTCGTTGCGTTGAGTTCCTCCGGGTGGGGGTTAATCCGGGTAAGGACGCCACTCGCACGCCCACGCTCGCTATTGAACGAGTCACCGAGCGTGACTGTGGTCCGCTTCCGCGTCGCCGGCTTGAATCGGCTGTAGGTGTCGCGGCACGGGATCGCAGTGACGTCTCGCAATGACATCGAGTCCGTGGACGCCGGAGCGCCGTGTTTCGACAGAACGTCCGGGTTCTCGCGGTGCTTGGCTCGGCCGGGAAATCGTCGCGCGAGTTTGATCCGGTCCACGACAATGGACCTAAGCATCCCCTTGCCCGTTTCGAGCGAAGCCTTGAATCGGCCTTCCGGTTCCCCGCAAGCGCGGGGATAACCCCATGATCAGCTCGGCCCAGTTGATGTCCGGCGAAGTTCCCCCGAAGGCGCGGGGATAGACCGAACCCTACTGCGCCTTGGCCAGAGACTTCCCACCAACGAGATGAAGCATCGAACAGACGCAGCTGATGGTCAAGGATTCGGCAGTCCGTCCGACGGCACGCCATCTTGCGCCTGGTCCCGCTCGGGACACATCAACACGCCCCTGAGTCCCAGCTGATCGGCGAGGGTCAGCAGGGTGAAGAGGTGCGTCGAACTCGGCACCGTGCCGCGCCGCCATTCTCGGATCCGGTAGGGGCTCACGCCGAGGCGGCGAGCCAGGGAACGCCAGGAGAATCCACCGGCCGCCTTGAATCGCTCCAGCCGTGTGGGGAAGTCCGGCGGAAAGACAGGGGTGATGGGACGGTGGATCCGACGCTGGCGGCCCATATCCTTAGCTATCCAATGGCTGGCTGGCGTCGTCCCCGAGCAGCAGGTCGAGGCCGCCGGGCACACGATCCGCCAGCCGAAAGAGCGCGAACAGCGCGCCGCCGCAGGGCTCCGTGCCCCGCCGCCAGCGCTGCACTTGGCGCACGTCCACGCCGAGGCACATCGCCACGCCCTCCCACGAGAGGCCCGTGGCCTGCTTGAGACGGTCGAGGCGCTGGGGAAAGTTCTCCGGCAGGAAGGGCCAGCCCAACACGAGGTGGGACGGCGGGACGGGCCTAGATCGCATCGCCACGCTCCACGATGAACAGGTCATCGAAGCGATCGATGTCGAGGGCCCGCTGGAGCCGCCGTCGCATCCGGGGCGAGGGGTGCCGCTGTCCGGTGATCAACTGCGAGAGGTAGCCCGAACTGATGCCCATCTGGCGGGCGAGCTCGTTCTGGGAGAGGTTGGTCCGGTCGAGCCGACGCCAGACCGCATAGGGGTTGAGCCGGACCTTGGGTCGGGGGCGCTTACCGGGCACGGCGGTCGGCCTCCCGCGACGACGCTGGCTCGACGTCGGATGGTGCGGCATCACGACCAGGCCCGGTGGCGGCCGTGCGATCCTTCAGGTAGGCGCGGACGATCAGACGCGCCAGGAGACGCAGCCCCTGGCGCCGGAGCGCCTCTTGCGCCTGGGGGAGCCGCAGCTGGCCGGTGGTCGTGGGCAATGGTGCGACCTTCCGCGGAGACGCCACGGTGCAGGCGGAGGCCGGGCACACGGACGCCGGGTAGAGGACTGGTTCTGATACTATGCAGAAGTATAGCAACAGGATAAGGATTTGGTCGGATCAATGGGCTTATATCGAGGACGTCAGGCGGCATATGCTTGCTATCGTATCGCAAAACGTCGTATGCTGGAGATATGACGAATGGCGAGCGGACCGACACAGGCATTGGCGCTTACCTGCGCGAACTGCGTGGGACTCGGAGCCTGCGCGAGGTCTATCGCCGCACCGGCATCTCCGACCCCTACCTCTCCAACATCGAGAAGGGGCACCGGCGTCCCGGTCCGCGGGTCCTTCAGAAGCTGGCTGCCTTCTATGGAGTTTCGCTGCAGGACTTGCTCAAGCGTGCCGGGCACCTGGACGCCGGGGACGACGCGGGCGCCGAGGCGGAGGCGAACGTCGACCGGGCCTTCGACTTCGTCCTGGCCGATCCCAAGTTCCGGTTCGGTACCCGACCCGACGGACCACTGAGCCTGGCCGCCAAGCGCTTCATCGTGGAGATGTACGAGATGCTCACCGGGAAGCGGCTGCTGGAATGACGCGCACGCTCGACGACTTCTGCGACAGTCTCGTGGACCAGGGCCCCGACCAGTGGCGGCCGGCCCCGGCCGCGCTGGCCGACGCCTTCGTCAGGTACTTCCGCCTCTCGGGGCGTCCAACCCTCGACGAGGTGACCCGGGTCCTGCGAGACGCCGGGATCGCCGCCGTCGTCGGCACCCACCTGCCCGGCGGCCTGCGGGGCTTCCACTGCGGCCTGGCACCCGGCGCGTACGCCATTCACTACTCGACCGATCAGTGGGCGGGCGCCTGGGAACACACGGTGCTTCACGAGACCTACGAGATCATTGACGAGATGCTCCAAGACCGCGCCGCGGACCCCGCCCCCGTCCGGAATCTCTGTCGCGAAGCCGACCAGTTTGCCGCGGCGGTCCTCATGCAGCCGGCAGCGTTCACCGGGCTGGCCGTGGCGACCGGGCTCGACGTGCTGGCCTTGCGGCAGCGCTACCGCCGGTCCTATGCCTCGGTGACCCTGCGGCTCGCCGAAGTGCTGCGCCAGCAGCCGTTGCTGGCGGTGCTGTATGAGCGCAGGGAATCCGGCGTACCCGCCGCGTGGACTGAGCGGCCGGCGCCCGGCGCGTTTCGAGCCACGGTCGTGGCGCGCACGCCCGGGTTTGGGGCGCGCAACGCCGGCCTCCTCAGCGGCACGCGGGGCGGCATGCCCCGGCGGGGCCGCCCGCCAGCCGCGGACGCGTTGGTGGCGCAGGTCGTGCGGAGCGGCCGGGCGAGCTATGCCGAGGAAGAGCCGGCGGGCAATGATCTTGGCACGGGCGACGTCGCCGTCGTCGTAAGGCCCGTCGTCTGGCACCGACGACTGGCCAAGATCGCGCTCGTCGCCGTGCCGTATCGCGACCGAAGCGCCCTTCAGCCACAGCTCGCCAGCGCCGATTTCGCTGATACGAGTGGCCGCAACCTCGCGACAGCGCAGCACGAAAGGACATCCGCATGACGCAGCCGCCTGACGTCCGACTGGTGGCCCTCTACGCCCGCGTCTCCAGCGACCGTCAGGACGTGGACCTGTCCGTCGCGGCCCAACTTCGGGCGCTCCGCGACTACGCCGCGAAACACGGCTACGTCGTGGCGCGGGAGTACGTCGACGAGGCCGAGAGCGGCCGCGTCGCCGATCGGCCGCAGTTTCGCCGGATGCTGGAAGCGGCCAGCCAGCCGGACGCCCCGTTCCAGGAAATCCTGGTCTGGAAGTTCTCCCGCTTCACCCGCAAGCGCGAGCACGCCGTGGCCTTCAAGTCCATGCTCCGCCGACGTGGCGTGCGGGTCGTCTCCATCACCGAGCACGCCGACGACTCCCCCACCGGCAAACTCATGGAGGCCATCATCGAGAGCGTGGACGAGTTCTACAGCGAGAACCTGGCGCAGGAGGTCACCCGCGGGATGCGGGAGGCCGCCGCCCGGGGCTTCTGGATACCCACCTACGCGCCCTACGGCTACCGCAAGGTCTATGTCCAGGACGGCGCCAAGCAGCGCCCGAAGCTCGCGCTGGCCCCGCCCGCCGACGCCGTGGTTCGGCGCATCTTCGAGCTGGCGCGCAGCGGCCAGAGCGTGCTTGGCATTACCCGGATCCTCAACGCGGAGGGCATCCCAACCACGAACGGCAAGCGCTGGCTAAAGACCACGATCCACCAGATGCTGACCAATGAGGCCTACGCTGGCACGTTGATCTGGGGGCGCAACGCCAAGGACGGCGGACCGCCGATCCGGGTCGAGGCCGCCGTTCCTGCCATTGTGTCCCGCGCAGCGTTCGACCACGTCCAGCGGCTGCTCAAGTCGCGGGCGCCCAAGCAGGTGAATCCGCGCCGCATCGCCAGCCGCTACCTCCTCAGCGGGTTGGTCCGCTGCGCGCCCTGCGGCACGTCGCTCACCGCCTCGGAGGCGAAGAGTGGCAGGTACACCTACTACGTCTGCCAATCGAAGATCAAACGAGGTGCCGAGACCTGCACGACGCCGAGGCTCAACGCGCCCAGGTTCGAGCAGTTGATCATCGAGCAGCTGCGCGATCACATCCTCACCGAGCGCAACATCCGCGCGTTGGTCGCGCTCGTCGACGAGGAGATGGATGGGCTCGCCCGCGAGCAGCGCGACAAGCTGGCGACGATCGAGCAGGAACTCGATGAGCTCAACCGCGCGCTCGACCGTATCTGGCGAGTGATCGAGACCACCGACCTAGAGGTTGCCGACGCCGCCGAGCGGATCCGTGAACACCAGCAGCGCAAGGATCAGCTGGAGCTGGCGGCTGACGACACTCGCCGAGCGCTCGCCGAGCGGCGGCAGCTGCTGGACAGTGCCGCCGTGATCGCCGAGTTCGCCAAGGACATGAGCCGGTTCCTCCTGACCAGCGACATCATGGAGACGAAGGCGTTCATCCGCTCCTTTGTGAAGCGCATCACGGTGCGACCTGGCCGGGCCGTCATCCGCTACACCATCCCGATGCCAGACGACAGTCCAGTCGGGCGCACAGACGCCTCCGAGGTGGCCCTCGACGGCGACTTTATGAGTTCGGTACGTGCTGGTGGGCGCGAGGGGACTCGAACCTCTGACCTCCACGATGTCAACGTGGCGCTCTAACCAGCTGAGCTACGCGCCCAAGAGATTCGGAGTTCAGACTGTAGGCGGCCCCCGCCCAGGATTCAACCCCGCGAAGCCACGACAGGGCGCTGACGACGTTGCAGTCGCCGATGCCGTGCGAACAGGCAGAGCATTCAGGCGGTAGGCTGCGGCTGGACAATGGCTGATTCGGCCGCGACGGACGCGGGAGGGAGCGCTGCCATGGCTCAATCGCCGCCGGTCTACGCCGCCGCCGAACTGCGGCGCCGCCTGGATGCGCTCCCGCGCTTTGACCTGACCGAGCTGCCGACGCCGCTGCTTGAGTTACCCAATCTCACCCGGAAACTGGGCGGCCCGCGGCTGCTGATGAAGCGCGACGACCTGACCCAGCATGGGTTGGGCGGCAACAAGAAC
>WTFW01000096.1 GCA_011523785.1 Chloroflexota bacterium
GTGCTGGTGGAGCCGTCGCGGCACCTGGGTGGGCTGATGACGAGCGGGCTGGGGGCGACGGATATCCGGCCAAACGAGTCGGTGGGCGGGATCTTCCGGCGGTTCGTGGGGATGGTGCGGGAGCACTACGTGTCGACATACGGCGAGGACTCCGAGCAAGTTCGCGACTGCAACGGGGGCTACCGGTTCGAGCCCTCGGTGGCGGAGCGACTGCTGGAGTCACTGGTTGCGGAGCAGGCGCGGGTGGAGGTGTGGCGCGGCTGGCGGCTGGCGTGGGACGGCGGGGCGTCGATGCCGGAGGGCGGGCGCTGGCTGGTGGAGACGGAGCCGGGAGCTGACGTCACGCGGATTGACGAGACGCCGGAGCGGCGGGTCAGGGCGGTGACGCTGGCGGCGGTGGACGAGCAGGGAAGGGCGACCGGCGAGCAGGTACGGCTGGAGGCGCGGGTGTTCGTGGACGCGACCTACGAGGGGGACGTGGCGCTGGGGGCGGGAGCGGCGTACCGGATCGGGCGCGAGGGCCGCGAGGAGTTGGGCGAGTCGCACGCCGGGGTGGTGTACCAGGACTTTCACGACCGGATGACGTATCCGGGGTCCTCGGGGGCGGCGGACCGGCGGATCCAGGCGTACAACTACCGGCTGTGCCTGACCGACGATCCAGAAAACCGGCGAGCGGTTGAACGGCCGACGGATTACGACCGGACGCCGTATCTGCCGCTGATCGACGACGTGCGGAGCGGGCGGATGCCGGGGTTCTGGGGTCCGCGGGGCGGAACGGCGGTGCTGAACTTCGTGCCGATGCCGAACCGTAAGTCGGACGCGAACAATCACCACTATTGCTTCACGTCCAGCGACTGGGCCGAGGCGAACTTCGACTATCCCGAGGCGGGGCCGGAGCGTCGACTAGAGATCGCGGCGGCGCATCGGGCGTATACGGAGGGGCTGGTGTGGTTCTGTCAGAACGACGAGGAATTGCCGGCGGACTTCAGGAAGGCGGCGCGGGCGTGGGGGCTGGCGGCGGACGAGTTCCAGGACAACGGTGGGTTTCCGCGGCAGATGTACGTGCGGGAGGGCTGTCGGATCCTGGGCGGCTACCTGTTCAGCGCCAGCGACGCGCTGTTGGACAGCTCAGGCGGGCGCTCGCCGACGCACTGGGACAGCGTGGCGTCGGGCGGGTATCAGATCGACTCGCACGCGACGCGGCAGCGCGAGGACCTGGGGCTTGGTGACGCCGAGGCGTTTGACGGGCGGCAGGTGGCGCTGGAGGGGTTTATCGGGCTGCACGAGGAGACGGTGCCGTACCAAATTCCGTATCGGGTGATGGTTCCGGAGGGCATTGATGGGCTGCTGGTCCCGGTGGCGGTGTCGGCCAGCCACCTGGGGTACGGGACGATCCGCATGGAGCCGGTGTGGATGGCGCTGGGCGAGGCGGCGGGGACGACGGCGGCCCTGGCGCTGGAGCAGGGCGTGCGGGTGCGGGACGTGCCGCGTGGCGCGTTGCAGCGGGCGCTGTTGGCGGGCGGGCAGGTGATGACGTACTTCGAGGACGTTGCGCCGGCAGGGTTTGCGGGATACGAGCGGCTGGCACCGGGCACCTCGGAGGCGGCGCAGTTCTGGGGGGCGCGAGGGTTCTTTTCGCGGTACGCAGCGCGGCTGGATGATCCACTGACCGCGGGCGAGGCGCAGCGGTGGGCGTGGCTGGCGCGGCGGGCGGTGGACCCGTGGCGACCGTTGGAGGTGGACGCGGGGCTGTTCGACGATCAGGCGGCTTGCTGCTGGTCATCGTTTACGGAGATCGTGCAGCAGTGGATGGATGAGCCGTCGCCGCTGCGGATGTCGATGGGCGGGCTGCCGGACGTGCCGACACCACGACAGCCGGAGGCAACGATCAGCCGGGGCGACGCCTGCCGGTCGATCGACCGGGTGTTCGGCGAACTGGTGTAGCCGACGGCGGGTTAGAAGCCGATGTTGTTGAGGATGCGGCGGAAGAAGCCGATGTGTTCGCCTTCGCGGAAGGTGAGGACGTGCACGTCGCTACCGGACCAGACGGCCTGGGCGCTGTGGGCCTCCAGGTACTTGGGGTTCCGCGGATCCTCGCGGATCTGCACCATCTGCGAGGCGCCGGGGCGCACGTTGAACTCGAGCTCGCTGCCGACCAGGTCGTCAACCGGGACGGTGAAGAGCTCGGCGGCGGCGGGGTTGGCGAACAGCACCTTGCGGGCGGAATCGGCCACGATGACGCCGTCGGGCTGGTTCATGACGATGTCGGCGAATCCCGGCTCCTCCGCCACCAGGGTGCGGATGCGTTCTTCAGCCGTGGCCGTCCGGCGCTGGCGCTCGATGGCGTAGCGGATGGTGCGGCGCAGCCGTTGTTCCTCGAACTCGCCCTTGACCAAATAGTCCTGGGCGCCCTGGCCGACCGCGGCGGTTGCCACCATTTCATCGCCGAGTCCGGACAGGATGACGATTGGAACGTCGCCAGCGCCTTCCTGCGCGGACGTGAAGGTGTCTAGGCCCTGAGTCTCGCCGAGGCCGAGGTCAAGCAGAATGACGGCGGGTTCGAAGTCGCTGACCGCCGCAAGCCCGTCCGACAGATTGCCGAAGCTCTGGACTTCGTACTGCACGTCGCTGGTTGGGACGAGCATTTCTTCCAGCAACCGAACGTCGCCGGGGTTGTCCTCGATGACCAGGATACGGAGCGTCTGCGCGGCCATTGTTCCCCTCCCAGCGGGCGCCGCTTCGCTGCGGCGTCGGTCGTTCACTTACGAAGTGTGCCCAAACTGTAACAATTGCGGCGGTGCTTTCGTGCAGGCGGAGACGTGAGACATCAAGACCGAGGCGCGGAACCGGAAATCCATGGACGGCAAGCCGTGACCGCACCGGGCCGGCCACAGGACGAGGCCGAGCTCGATTCGACGCCGATCGAGATCGAGTTTGCGCCGCTGCTGGCTCAGATGGGACGGATCATGACGTCGTCGGAGGACATCGACGAGGTCTACGACCGGTTTACCGAGGCTGTGACGTCGGTTATTCCGGCCGACCGTCTGTCTATCGTGGTTATCGATAGCGACGCCTGGCAGTCGAAGGCACGCTACTACGCCGGGATCGACGTGCCGCTGGCCACCCTGGACGCCTGGCGGCCGCTGGACGGGCAGGTGATCGAGACGGTCGTGCGGAGCCAGCAGCCACAGATCGTGGATGAGAGCAATGTCGGCGCGGTCCTGGCGCAGTCGCCGCGTCTGCAGGACGGCATCGCGGCCGGCCTGCGGACCTGGATGGACGTTCCAGTGATCCTGGAGCAGACGGTGGTCGCGGTGATGCGGTTCATGTCGCGGTCTCCGAACGCCTATGGGGACCGCGACCAGGCGCTGGGCGTGCTGATCGCTGCGCAGGTTGCGGGAGCCGTGGCGAACGCGCAGTCAATTGAGTCGCTGCTGGCCACGCAGGCCGAACTGGCGCGCTCGAATGAGGAACTGGAACAGTTTGCCTACGTGGCCTCGCACGACCTGCAGGAGCCGCTGCGCATGGTGGCCAGCTACGTGGGGCTGCTGGAGCGGCGCTACCGGGGCAAGCTGGATGCGGACGCCGACGACTTCATCGAGTTCGCGGTGGACGGCGCGCGGCGCATGCAGGGGCTGCTGAACGGGTTGCTGGATCTATCACGGGTTGGGACCCGGGGGCGCGAGCTTGAACCCATCGAAAGCGAAGCTGCGCTGAGGGATTCCCTGATCAACCTGGAGCAGGCCATCGTCGACGCCGGCGCGGAGGTTACGCACGAGCCGCTGCCGGCGGTCCTGGGCGACCGAATGCAACTCACGCAGCTGTTTCAGAACCTGGTCAGCAACGCAGTCAAATTCAATACCAGCGACAAGCCGCGGGTGGCGGTGACAGCGCGTCGCGCCGGCTCGATGTGGGAGATCGCGGTTGCGGACAACGGCATCGGCATCGATCCGGCGCACTTCGACCGGATATTCCAGGTGTTCCAGCGGCTGCATACGCGGGATACGTACGAAGGCACGGGGATCGGGCTGTCCGTCTGCCGCAAGATCGTGGAACGCCACGGGGGCACGATCCGGCCCGAGTCGGCCGAGGGCCAGGGCACGACGTTTCGGTTTACCCTACAGGCCGTTGAGCCGGCGCCTGCCGGCAACTGAGTGGGATTCGCGCGGCGGGTAGGCTCGGTAGGACAAGCAAGAGGATCGCGGGCGAGTTTCCAGGCGAAAGGAGAGCAGCCATGGCCCAGGCCAGCGGCGCCCCGATTGAGATTCTGCTGGTGGAGGACAACCCAGGCGACGTGCGCCTGACGCAGGAGGCGGTGCGCGAAGCCAAGATCCGCAACACGCTGAATGTGGTCAACGACGGCGAACAGGCCATTGCCTACGTACGCCGGCAGGGCAAATACGCCGACCGCCCGCGACCGGACCTGATCCTGCTGGACCTGAACCTGCCCCGGAAGGACGGGCGGGAAGTGCTGCAAGACCTGAAGTCGGATCCCGACCTGCACCGGATTCCGGTGGTGGTGCTGACCAGTTCGGAGGCCGAACAGGACATCCTGCGCACGTATGACCTCTACGCCAACGCCTATGTGTCCAAACCGGTGGACCTGGAGCAGTTCATGCGCGTGGTGTCGTCCATCCAGGACTTCTGGCTCAACATCGTCAAGCTGCCGCCGGAGTAGCGTGACTCAGCGGGCGATCGAGCGCCGCGCGCCGTGAGCGAGGGCGGCGTCTACGACGACCTCGAGCTTCCCAGCGGGACGTGGCGTCCCTATACCGCTATCCAGATGGTGATGACGGTGGACGGGGCGATCAAGGGCCCGACCGACGACTACTGGCCGATCAGCCTGGAAGCGGACCAGCGGACGTTTCGGCGGTTTCGGGTGCACTTCGACGCGGTGCTGCACGGGGCGCGCACGCTGGGGATGCGGATCGACCGCTACATGTGGAGCGCCGAACTGCGGCGCGAGCGGCAGCGGCGCGGACTCGACGAACCGCCGCTGTTCATCGTGGTGTCCAATTCGGGGCAGATCGATCCGGGTGACCGCGTGTTTCAGCGCCGCAGCTATCCGATTGCGCCGCTCGTGGTCGTACCGGAGGTCGCCGACGTCACGGCAGGTTTAGCGGCTGCGGCGGAGATCGTCAGGATCGGGGAGGCGCGCGTCGATCTTGAGGCGCTCATGCGCTACCTGGCGGCCGAGCGGGGCGTGCGGCGGCTGGTCTGCGAGGGCGGCGCGATTCTGAATTACCACATGCTGAATGCCGGACTGGTGGATGAGTTCTTCATCACGGTGACCCCTTCGATCATCGGCGAGCCGAGACCACGCACGGCCGTGGAGGGACCGGCGGCGTGGGCGGGGGATGAGGTGCAGCGGTTGGAATTGGTGAGCACAACCAGGTGCGGACACGAGGTATTTCTGCGGTATCGAGTCGACCGCGCACGGCCACTCGAGGCCTAGGCGCTTCGAACCACGTTTGGCGCGGCTCGACTACCATGCACGGAACGCCAGCCTGCAGGGGGATTTGGATATGGCCACGGTCGCACTGATAACCGAGGAGGGCGCCGCCCACCAGCAGCCGTATCGCGACGCGATTCGCGAGCTCGACATTATCGAGCAGGCGGAGTTGATGGATCCGGGCGGGGCGACTTTTGCGGACTCCGTGGCGACCGTCGGCGGCAAGGCGGGCGGTACGCACACGTCGGTGGACTCGCTGCTGGCGGCCGGCAAGCCGGACATGGCGATCGTGACCATGATCGCGGCGCACGCCCCGGACGTAATCCGGCCGCTGCTGGAGGCCGGTGTGCACGTAATGGCCGAAAAGCCGGCCTGCGTGAACGTGGGGCAGTTTGAGGAACTGGCGGGGCTGGCCGACGCGAACGGCGCACACCTGATGCTGGCGCTGGCCAATCGGATCAGCCCGACCGTCGAAGACGCCCGACGCATCATCCAGGGCGATGGCGTTGGCGACCTCTATGCCGTGCGTGCGGTGCAGGTGGACGACCAGACGCGGATTCAGCGGCGCCTGAACGACCCGGACTGGACGTTTCAGAAGAAGCTGGCCGGCGGCGGTCACCTGAGCTGGCTAGGCATTCATCGCCTGGACATGCTGAGCTACCTGGTGGGTGAGGACATCGCCGAAGTCTCCGCCATGACCTCGGTGGCGGGCGGCGCGCCGATCGACGTGGAAGACCTGGGTATCGTGACCTTCAAGTTCGCCGGCGGCGCGCTGGGGGTGCTGTTCAGCGGGTACCTGATGGACCAGAAGGGGCACAACGGCTTCACCGTGTACGGCTCGGAGGGCTGGGTGCGCGCGCACGAGGGTGAAGCGGACGCGCTGGAGTGGCGTTCAATTTCGCCCGCGATGGTGGGAAGTAACGACCGACGCTTCGAGTACGACGGTCGGGGCAGCGGCTACCTGGGCTGGGTGGAGCGCACGCTGCAAGCCTGCCTGGGCGAGATCGATCCGCCGATCACGGCCGAGGACGGCGTGAAGGTGCTGCGGGTGGTGCACGCCGCGTACTCCTCAGCGGAATCGGGCAGCCGAGTCACGCTGTAACCCGGTCCCGCCGAGTCGCCAAGTTATCGGGGGCGGTTCGCTGACCGCCCTTGCGGCTAGCTTTCGGCCTGCCAGACGGCGAGCGGATTGGCGCGGGTTTGCATGGGGAACGGGACGCGGGCGCCGGTGCGGTGGCCTTCGAGGATGGCCATGACCATCTCGAGCGCTGCCGTGGCCTGGCGGGCGCTGGAGATCGGTTCGCCGTCGTTCTCGATGCAGGCGATGATGTCGGCAGCGGCGTGGCGGTTGAGGGCATCCAGCAGTTGGGCGTCGCTGGCCGGCCTACCGTCCGGGTAGGCGAGGTCGGGAACGTCGACGGGTTCCCAGGCGAAGGACGAGTCGCCCGGCAGGTTGGCGGGCGCGGGAAAGCGGTGGATGGAGCGGCCAGCCTCGCGCACCGAGATGCCGCCCTCCGTACCCCAGAGTTCGTAGCCGAACCACGGGGACGGTCCGCCGGAGGGACGCGTGTAGGTGTCGAAGCGGGCGATGGCGCCGGATTCGAACGCGAAATAGCCGGTGAGCGCGTCGCCGGCCATCTGGCCGAGGCCCTCGGGGCCGTCATAGACGTCGTCGACCGTGACGTCGCGGCCGTTGACCTGCAGGTGGCCGGTGGCCCAGGCCACGTCGCCGGCGATGAGGCGAAGGGCGTCCAGCACGTGGGTGCCGAGGACGCGGAGGTCGTGGGTTCCGCCGCGCTGGTCGCATTTGCCGACGGCGTGCATGTACCGAAGCGTGCCGATGGCACCCTCGCGGACGAGTTCGGCCACGCGGTGGGTCCCTGGGCGGTAGCGGTTCTGGTGGGCGACGGCGATCTTGGTTCCGGCGGCGTCGGCTGCTTCCAGGACGGCGTCGGCTTCATCAAGGCTGGCGGTGATGGGCTTCTCGATGTAGACGCCCCTGGCGCCGGACTCGATGACATCCAGCAGCCAGCGTCCGTGGTGCTTGAAATGGTGGGGGCAGATGGCGACGAGGTCGGGTGACTCGGCAGCGAGCATGTCGCGGTAGTCGTCGTACTGTTTCGGATTCCCGATTTCGGCCGCCCGCTCGGCACGGGGTTCGGCCACGGGGTCGGCCAGGGCCGTCAGCTCGACGTTGGGCAGCTCGTAGAAGGCCTGGTGGATGGCGTGACCGTAGGCGCGTTCGAGCGTGGAATCGGCAATGGCGGCGGCGCGGTAGGTCGGCATGAGGGACTCCGGCGGGTGACTGGTTTGCTGCGCGCATGATGCCTGAGCGCGGGGAGCCCGGTCGTCCGACGAAGGCGATCACGGACGAGCCGTAAGATCGGACGCGCCCCGCCCAGCCAGGACTCGCGTGCATGGCTCGTGTCGCCTTGCTTCAGACCAGGCCCGAGCGCGTGCTGGACGACGTAGGCCGAGTGATGGAGGCCGCAGGCTACGAGTCGGTCCTGCGTCGCAGCGCCGAGACCGCGCTGAAGGTCAACGTCTCGTGGCATCACTGGTACCCGGCCTGCTCGACCACACCATGGCAGTTGGACGGTGTGCTTCGGAAGCTGCGAGCCGATGCGTACGCGCCGGAATCGCTGTTCGCGGCGCACAATCGAACAGTAACGGTGAGCGCGCACGTGGGCGAGCGCCGGAACAAGCAGTTGCCGGTGGTGACGGCGCACGGCATCCGCAACGTACATCTGTACGAGGATGAGGCGTGGGTTCGATATGAGCCAAAGGGCCGACTACGCACGCTGCACGAGGTTTACCCGGAGGGCATTCGGATTCCGCGGCGGCTGATCGGCGCCAACATCATCCACCTGCCGACCGTGAAGACGCACGTGTTCACGACGATCACCGGCGCGATGAAGAATGCGTTTGGCGGGTTGCTGTTCGAGAAGCGGCACTACTGTCACGCGACGATTCACGAAACGCTGGTGGACCTGTTGATGATCCAGAAAGAGATTCACCCGGGCATATTTGCCGTGATGGACGGCACGCTGGTGGGCGAGGGGCCGGGGCCGCGGTGCCTGCGGGTGCATGAGCGGAACCTGATGCTGGCGGGCGCCGACCAGGTGGCGGTGGACGCGACCAGCGCGCGCCTGATGGGCCTAGATCCGTTCGAGATTCCGTTCTTGCGCATGGCCCACGAGGACGGTCTGGGAACGGCGGATGCCCGTGAGATTGAGGTAGTGGGCGCGGATATCGACGAGGTGCGCTGGCAGGTGGCGGCCCGCCAGGATACGTTCGCCAGCCGCGGGCAGAAGGCGATCTACTGGGGTCCGCTGAAGCGGCTGGAGAAGGTGCTGCTGCGGACGGTGATCGCGCCCTGGTCATACGCGGCGTCACGCCTGTATCACGACGTGTACTGGTACAACGTGGTCGGGCGTGGACGCGTGCGGCGGGCGCTGCAGGGGCCGTGGGGCGAGCTGTTTCGGCGATATCCCTCGGTTGCCGGACAGGCGCTGCCTGTGCTGGTCGAGGAGCCCGCGGCGGCTCTCCAACCGTAACGGCGCGGGCTGCCTGGTTCAGAGGGCGGGGCTGTCGCACGCTGGCTATGAGCGGGCGCTGATCAGGGGTTCTGCGCTACCTGGCGGACCACGCCGGCGGATTCCATGCGAGAAAGGGCCCGGGCCGTCCAGTCTTCGCCCGCGGGCGCGTCGGCGATCCAGGCGAGGTAGTCGCGAATGATCTCGTGGAGCGTTCCGGTCGGTCGCCAGCCCAGGGCGCTGATACGAGCCGTGTCGGACCAGACGTGCCGGGTGTCGCCCAGGCGGTAGCGTCCGCTCACGTCCGGCTGAAGGTCGACGCCCATCGCGGCGAGCACGGCGTTCGCGTATTCAAGCACGGTTGTGACGGCACCGCTGCCGACGTTGAAAGCCTGTCCAACCGCATCCGGGTGCTCAAGCACGAGTTCGACGGCGGATACCGCGTCGCGAATGTGGGTGTAGTCGCGTCGCTGGCGGCCGTCCTCATAGACAACAGGACGCCGTCCTTGCCGGATATGGCCAACGAAGGCGCGCAGCACGCCGGAATAGGCGTTGGCCGGACTTTGACGCGGCCCCTGAATGATGCTGAAGCGTAGGGCCGCCGAAGGAATGTCGTGCCGGGCGCCCAGGGTGAGGGCGTAGGACTCCGTGGCGAGCTTGGAGATGCCGTAGGCGTTGGTTGGGGACGGGTGTTCCTCAGTCGAGGCCACCGGTTCGAGGGGCACACGGCACACCGGGCAGACTAGATCCCAGTTGCCGCGGGACAACTGTTGCGGCGACCGGGGCGGCGGGTACTGCCGACCGTGTTCGGAACACTGGTAGGCGGCTTCGCCGTAGACGGCCTGGGAACTGGCCACAACCACCCGCTGGACGGGCTGCTTACGCTCGACCAGGAGCTCGTAAAGCAGGGCGGTGCCGGCGTCGTTGACGAGGGCGAAGCGACTGAAGTCAGCCTGATAGTCCTGGTAAGCCGCGAGGTGGACGACAGCGTCGGCGTCGTCCAACGCCACCAGCCAATCGTCGCGCTGGGTGACGTCGCCACGTACGCGCCGGACGGCAGCCAGGCATTCGGGCCAGGATCGATCTGGGTGGACGCGCGATTCCAGGCTGTCAAGGACGGTGACGGAGTAACCGCACCGGAGTAGGGCGTCCACAACGTGCGAGCCTATAAAGCCGGCGCCGCCGGTCACGAGGACGTGCATGGCGTCAGTGGCTCACGAGAAGGCCGCAGCACCTAGCGGTGGATATTGAACACGACGCGGGCGCCGCCCGGATCGAAGGCGACCGGGAGTTCGCGCAAGGGTGCAAGCGCCTGGCGCACGTCGTCCTGCCGGGACGGCGGGACGTAGAAGACGAGGAATCCGCCGCCGCCAGCGCCAGCGATTTTCCCGCCCACGGCGCCAGCGTCGCGGGCCTGCGCGTAGAACTCGTCAATGGCAGCGTCTGAAACGCCCTCGGCAAGGGATTTCTTGTGATGCCAGGCGGTGTCAAGCAGCTGACCGAATTCGTCCAGCCGGCCGCAGGCGAGCAGGTGGCGAGCCTCGTGGGCGCAGGCCTTGAGACGGTCGAGGTCGGTTCGAGACTGCTCAATACGTTGCTGCTGGTGGTTGAGGATGGCCGCCGCCGATCGCGTTCGGCCCGTGAAGAACACCTGGAGGCGCTCCTGGAGCCGCCGAGTAGTGGCTGGGGAGGCCTGGACACGCTCCACATCGATTGCATCGTCGGGACGGAAGTCAATGGCGCGCAGGCCACCGAAGGCTGCAATGTACTGATCCTGCTTGCCAATCGGTCGGTCCAGGATCTCCAGCTCAATGCGGCAGGCCTGTTCGGCGAGGGTGCGGGCGTCCACCAGCCGCCCGCAGTAGGTGTGCAGCGCGTGTAGCAGCCCTACCGTAACGGCGGCAGAGGACCCAAGCCCGGTTCCGGAGCTTGGCACATCGGCCAATGTGGTGATTTCGATGCCGCGATCCACGCGGGTGATTCGCATGGCTTCACGCACCAGGTCATGCCGAATGGCGTCGACCGATTGGACGATTTCCTTGATGGAGTAGTTGATGTAGATGTCATCGTCGAACCGTTCCTTGACGATGACGTAGACGTATTTGTCGATCGCCGTCGTAAGCACGGCGCCGCCGTCCAGGCGGTAGTAGTCAGGGAAGTCGGTGCCTCCGCCGAAGAAGCTGAGACGCAGCGGAGTCTGAGTAACGATCACCGCGACGCGGCGTTGGCGAGGACATCGGCCATACGCGCGGTGACCGCGTGGCAGACGATGTGGTGCAGGTCCTCGGAGATTTGGACGGACTCGCCCTCAATGGGGACCAGGATTCCAGCACGCCGCCCAAGCGTGGATGCCGGCGGCGCAAGGGCCAGGCTTTGAACACCACATTCGCCGGCGGCCGAGACCGCCGCGAGGAGATTGGGCGACTCGCCGCTGGTGCTGATGGCAATGAAGAGGTCGTCGCATCGAGCGAGGTTGCGGAGTTGCTCGGCGAAGACGTGCTCGAACGAGTGGTCGTTAGCCCAGGCCGTCAGCAAGCCGATGTTGTCGGTGAGAGCGACCGCGCGAATGCCTCGCGCTCCCGGAGCCTTCGGGGCGGCGGTCTTGGACAGGTCGGTGGCGAAGTGGGAGGCGGTGGCTGCGCTGCCGCCGTTGCCGGCGACAAAGACGGTGCGGTCCGCAGCCCAGGCGGCTTCCACGGCGGAAGTCAAAGGCTCAATGTCTGCGGACGTGAGAGCGGCGATCTGCCCGCCCAGGTTGCGCAGGTGAGCGCTCACGCGGTCGGTCATCGCGGTCAGGTCGGCGGCGCTTCCTAGGTCCGTATCCGCATCAGAGGTCGATCGGATTGTGGAAACACGACCGCACGCCCAGGTGACAGGTCGGGCCCGCCGGGTTGACCCGTACCAGGAGCGCGTCCCGGTCGCAGTCAGCCACGAGGTCAACGACGTGGAGGTAGTTCCCGGAGGTCGATCCCTTGTTCCAGAGTTCCTGACGGCTGCGGCTGTAGAACCAGACCGTGCCGGAGTCGAGCGTGCGCGCAAAGGCCTCGCGGTTCATGTAGCCAAGCATGAGGATGTCGCCCGTGGCGTCGTCCTGGCAGATGGCTGGAATGAGGCCAGCCGTGTCGTACTTCAGTTGGACGGCGACTGGCGTTTCGGTGGCGGTGTCCATCCGTGTCGGTTCCTTCGCGGCCGCGGCCGGTTGTTGAGTGATTCAGGTTAAGCAGGGGTGAGGCGACATGATACGAGCCGCTTCGACTGCGATACGCACCCCACGCCGGGCAGAACGAACGTAAACGTGGGCGTTGCCGGTCAGACCAGAACGTTGCGGGGATTCTGCGCCACGCCGTTGACGCGGTATTCGAAGTGCAGGTGCGGACCGGTGGTCCAGCCGGTGAGGCCGACATAGCCGATGACCTGGCCGCGGCTGACGAACTGGCCTGGCGAGACCGGGGGCGGAGAGGTCCAGTCGTCCAGGTGGGCGTAGAGGGTCTCCTCGTTCTGGTTGTGGGCAATGACCACGATCATCCCGTAGGAAGCCTGGCGGTTGCCCGGCACCACGTAGTCGGCCACCAGCACAATGCCGTCGTTGGCGGCCACGATGGGGGCCAGCATGTCCTCGGCGATGTCGATGCCGATGTGCGGACACTGGCCGAAGGTACAACCGCCGAACTCGGTGGTGATGAGGCCCCAGAGCGGCCAGGTATAGATGCCGGCCACCGAGGTTCCCTGCGTCGCGGCAACCTGCCGGGCAAGTTCGCGGGCCTGCTCCTGGGCCTGCTGCAATGCCAGGATGCGCTCGAGCTGGGCAAGTTCGCGCTGACGGATGTCGCGGAGCACCAGGATGCGGTCGCCGACGACGGCGGCTTCAGCCTGGAACGCGTCGATGCTGGCGTCCAGCAGGGTTTGTTGTTGTTGGACGCCGAAAATGAGGTCCTGCTGTTCCTGGGAGCGGCGCTGGAGCTCGGACTCGATCGTGGCCGCTTCCTGGCGAAGTTCGTCCATCTGCTGGAGACGGGCCGCCAGGTCGGCCGTTCGCAGTTGGACGGTTTGGCGGCTGCGGCGCAGGGCATCGATCTCTTCGAGGTCCTGAGCCAGGGCGCGCTCGAGCGAGGTGGCCCGGTCGAGAGCCTCGGAGAATGAGGAGGACGAAAGCACCGTCTCCAGCATGGATGTGCGCCCGGCCTTGTAGAGCGACCGGACGCGGGCGCCGAGGTTGTCGGTCTCGCGGGCCAGGGCCCGATTGAGGTTGGCGATGGAGGCGTTGATGTCAAAGACTTCGAGCTCCACCGTCTCGAGTTGGCGGTTGACATCGCGCAGGCGATCGACGGCCGCGAAGCGCTGCCGGTCGATTACGGCGAGTTGCTGCTGGAGGGCGCCTTCACGCGCCTGAGCCGCCGCCAGGAGCGTCTGCTCTTCCTTGGCCAGGCGTTCGAGCTCCGCCTGCTCGCGCTCCGCCGCCTCGATTTCCTCCTCGGTCACGGCGCGGGCGATCAACGGGGTGGCGCCGGCGACGGCGGCGCCCGCGAGGGTAGCCCTCAGAAAGCCGCGACGGGATGCCAGGCGAAGGCCGGGGACATCAAAAAGCGCGGCGTCGCAGCGTCCGGCGCACTGGCAACCGGGGCCGTGACGGTGCGCTTTGGTACCCGGCGATGGAATTGGTGCGGTCAGACGGTCGGCTCCCGCGTCCGAAATCAGTACCCAACGAGTGTGCCACGGATAACCGGGCACCCTGTCAACTTAGAGGAAGGGCTTCCTGCGCGGACGGCCTCTCACCGACCTCACGGCAGGGTCAGGAACATCCGGTCGGGCAACTCGGGAAAGGGCGCGGTCGGCAGGGCCTGGTACCAGTAGGCCACGGAACAGATGTCGTCCTGGCGAGCCATGAACAGCCGGCCCTTGCCGTCAAAGTCCCGGTCGGGATGAAAGCCCAGGTCCTGGATGCTCACGCGCATGTCGCGCTGGAACCGGATTGGGTCCAGCACATGAAATCGGTACATGGCGTGCCGGTGCTTGTTCAGCATGTGCCCGTCCGGCTTGATGACCTGGTGCATGCCCAGGAACGGGGTGGTGTAGGTGCGGTATTCGTCGGCGACGCTCCAGTCATAGGAGCCGCCGACGTAGTCCTCGGTGCCAGTTCCGCAAATAGTTGGGAACTCCCGGTCGCCGTCCAGGTAGAACTTGATCTCGCCTTCGCCCCACCAGCGGTCGTCCAACACGCCCCAGCCGAGGGACGTACCGACGTAGTGGCCGCGGCCGCGAATGCCATCCACGATGGTGTACTCCTCGCCATGGGGCACGGGGTTGGTGCGCCGGAACTGGGCGTGGAAGTAGGCGGCGTCGTCGGGCACATCCGTGAGGGTGTAGTTGACCTGGTAGAAGCAGCGCTGCGCCTGAGCCGGGTGCTGGTTTTCGAGCGTGATGCGGCAATGACGCCGGAATGGCATTTGCCAGAAGCAGTTCAGGCCGCAACCCGGGTTGACGACGATGGGCAGGGCGGAAACCTGCGCGAAGTGGTCTTTCAGATCGCCCTCGCGGGTGGCCCAGGGCACGGCAAAGAAGTCGGGGAGCGGGACCTCGACAGCGGGCTGGTCCTGGTGATCCCAGTACATGCGCAGGACCAGATTGCGGGAGACGGAGCCGGTGATCCAGATGCTCTGGATGGCGCCGGGGCCCTGGATGTCGGCCATTTCCAGGGTCTGGCCCGGGTCCACCGAAACGGCGGGGCGGCACTTCCAGCCACGACCCAGGTGGCGGGACGGCCCATTGGGATCGGCTTCCGCCCGGGCGCCGCCGGCGCGTTCGCCAGTCGGGTTTTCCGCCGAGATGGAGCGGGATTGGGCCGAGGAGAGACGGGAGAGGTTGCCGAGGTGGAGGTCGAGGCCGTTGAAGGCGGGCATGGTGGGGATTCCTGGCGCGGCTGGCTACGGAGCCCATTGTGAGCCTGTCGGGCGTTGGGCCGCGAGTTTCGGGAGCCCCAGATGCCGGAGCGGGCGAAGACTTCATTCGCCCGAGCTGACAAAGGTCGTCGGTCGCATGGCGTCATGCCAGGGACCTCCCAGGTTCCTTCGACGAGTCTTGTTATTCAGCTTTTGGCCTGAAATCACAATAGTGGATTGCGTTATTCCGATTTGCATAACAAGCGACCAGCAAGCCTCGCCCGGAACGCAGAGGATCCACACGGGTTGTTATTATGATTTCAAGCGGAAATCGTAATAGCCAAACGCGTTATTTCGCGTTGCGCAATAGGGACAGACGATCAGGACATGAAGCGCGGCATCACCGGTCGATACCACGTCACGACCGCCGGCAGCGAGCGCATCGAGGCTTTCGTGCCCATGCCGCTGCCGCCGGATCCGCCGCTGGAGATTGACGGAACACTCCAGCAGGCCCTGGAACGCGCGCTGCTTGCCCTGGGGCGCCTGGACAGTATTTCGACGCTCCTGCCAGACCCCGACCTGTTCATCTACAGCTACGTCCGCAAGGAGGCCGTGCTCTCGTCGCAGATCGAGGGCACGCAGTCCTCGCTATCGGACTTGCTGCTGTTCGAACTGGAGCAGGCGCCGGGCGTACCGCAGACCGACTTGGATCTCGTCGAGGTGTCCAACTATGTGGCCGCACTCGAACACGGCCTTGCGCGGCTGCGCGGCGACTTCCCGCTCTCGAACCGGCTGCTGCGGGAAATCCATGGCGTATTGCTCGCGCGCGGGCGCGGTAGCGATATGGACCCCGGCGAATTTCGGCGCTCGCAGAACTGGATCGGAGGAACACGGCCGGGGAATGCACGCTTCGTGCCGCCACCGCATACCCACGTTCCCGACTGCATGACGGCGTTGGAGCGGTTCTTGCACGCGGACAACGACGGCTTGCCGCTCGTGGTGCGAGCGGGGTTGGCCCACGTCCAATTCGAGACCATTCACCCATTTCTCGACGGCAACGGCCGGATTGGACGCCTTCTCATTACATTCCTGCTCCACCACGGAGGCGCCTTGCGCGAGCCGCTGCTCTACCTCAGCCTGTACTTCAAGCAGCATCGCGAGACCTACTACGACCTGCTGGATCTGGTTCGGCGCACGGGAGACTGGGAAGCCTGGCTGGCGTTTTACCTGGAAGGTATCCGGCGCGTCGCCACTGAGGCGGTCGCCTCTGTGGAACGGCTGGAACGAATGTTTCGCGCCGATCGAACAAGAATCGAAGACCTGGGTCGGCGCGCCAGTTCTGCACTTCGGGTGCATGAGGCCCTGAAGGCGCAGCCTGTTCAAACCGTGGCCGGCACGGCTGAAGGCACCGGCCTTTCATTCTCTGGCGCCTCTGCAGCGATGCGCTTGCTCGTCCAGCTTGGTATCGCCCGCGAATTGACCGGGCGGCGTCGTAACAGGCTATTTGCCTACGACCGATACGTAGCCGAACTTACCGTGGGGACAGAACCGCTCTAGGTCGGGACCTGGCGTTCGACCAGCGCGGGAATCCGCCGGATCCATGCCGCGCAATGGCCAATCGCCAGGGGCGCCCGCCGTGTGGCCGGAGTGCGCGAGAATGCGGCCGACAGCCACGTGCCGCCAGAGGTCGATCCGATGCCGTCCAATGAACGCCCGAACGTCATTGTGATCGTGAGCGACACGTACCGGCCGGACCACATTGCGGCGAACGGGCATCCGGACGTGCTGACGCCGGAGTTGGACGCGTGGTTGGGGCGGAGTGTGACCTTCGAGCAGGCGACGGTGTCGAGTTTTCCGACGATACCGATGCGGACGGACTGGTTGACGGGGCGCTTCGGGCATCCGCGGCACGGCTGGCGGAACCTGGACCCGAAGGCCGTGACGCTGCCGGAGGTGCTGGGGGCGAACGGGTACCGCACGCAGTTGATCGCCGACACCACGCACCTGATGAACGCGCACTTCTTTCACCGGTTCGATCGCCATCACTTCAACCGCGGGCACGAAGGCGACGGCAAGTTCCTGCGGCTGAACGATCCGATCGAGCACGTGGTCGATGATCCGCGCAAGACGCGGGTGGAGTTTGGGAACCACGCCTACACGCCGGTGCTGCCCGACATCCACGCGCATACCAACTTCTGGCGGCGCTACGAAGACCAGTCGCAGCCGATGCGGATGGCGGACGACGTGTGCCGGTTCCTGGAGGACTGCTACGCCAGCCCGCAGCCGTTCATGTTGTGGGTGGACTGCTTTGACGTGCACGAGCCGTGGTTTCCACCGCGGTACCTGCTGGACTTGTACGACCCGACCTACGACGGACCGCCGATTGCGCAGCCGAACTACCGCGAGGCGAGCGTGTATTCGCGGGCCGAACTGCGAAACATGCAGGCCCGCTACAAGGCCATGTGCACGCTGCTGAGCAAGGCGGTGGGGCGGATGCTGCGCACGATCGAGGACGCCGGGCTGCTGGACAATTCGATCGTGGTGTTCATGTCGGACCACGGGATGTACCTGGGCGAGCGTGGCCGCACGGGCAAGTCGGGCATCCAGGCCGACGCGCGGAGCGTGTTCCCGTTCCACTGCGAGATCAACCGGATCTGCTGGTCGATTCACGTACCGCCGGCGCTGAACCGCGCGACGGTCGCGCCGGGGTCGCGGCTGGCGGGCCTGGTACAGGCGCCGGACCTGGCGCCGACGGTGCTGGAACTGTGCGGAATCCCCGTGCCGGGCGAGCTGAATATCGAAGGCTCCAGCCTGGTGCCCTTGCTCGAGGGTGACTCGGAAGGGCCGCGCTCCCTGGCCATCACCGCCACGACCACCAATGTCGGCGGCGGCTGGGTGCATACGCGAGCGCCGGCCGTGACCGACGGCGAGTGGAAGCTGCTGGTGGATGAAGGCGACGGCGACGGCGGACCGGAGCTGTATCGCATCGCCAATGATCCCGGTGAGTCCGTGAACCTGATCGACAGCCACCGGGAGGAGGCGCGGCGGATTCATGCCGCGATGCTGGAGTGGCTGGCCGCGCACGACGCGACGCCCGCGACGCTGGAAC
>WTFW01000102.1 GCA_011523785.1 Chloroflexota bacterium
GCGTAGGGCTGGTTTCGGGTTCGTCGGTCGCAGGCGAAGTCGGAGCTGCCACGGGGGGTGTGACGGCGACGGCGGTCGGGGCTTGCGTTGGAGTGGGCGTGGGACGGGGCGTGGCGGTGGCGAAGGGAATAGGGGTCCAGGTAGGGGACGGTGACGGGGTGGGCGTTGTGGCGGGCGCGGCGACGCGCGGCGGAGCGCAGGTGGCGGCAGCCAGCGCCAGGGCCATGGCGGCGGCGCCGACGGTTCGCGCAAGCCGCGCCCGAGGCCCGCTCACACCGCCAGTCGCCCGTCCTCGATGAGCGGCGTGTCGCCGGCGAGGATCGTGGGACGGCTGAGCACGCCGTCGCTGTGGAATGGCACATCGGTGGCGCCGCCGATGTGGAGGCTGTTGCCGAGCGCCACGTGGGCCGTGCCGACGACTTTTTCGCACTCGAGGACGTTGCCGCTGATGCGGGTGGCGGGGTTGGTGCCGATGCCAAGTTCGGCAATGTTGCGGGCGTTCTCGCCCAGACGGTCAAAGACGGCTTGCAGGTCGTCGGCGCCGGGGCCGGCAACGCTACGGGCGAGACCGTCGCGCACTTCGATCACCATCGGAGCGCTGGACACGGCGTCACCCGGGTCGTCCACCGGCAGGGCGGCATCGAACACGAGGGTTCCATGTGCGCGACCCTCCAGCGGCGCGACGAAGGCCTCGCCGGCCGGCAGGTTGCCGAAGGCGCCGGCGGCGGTGAAGACGCCGGTGTCGGCAAAGCCCTGGCGACCGTTCAGGTCCAGGTGGAGGTCGGTGCCTCCGGGAGCGGTGAGGCGAACGGTGGAGGCGGCGGAGAGCATAGCGGCCAGCGCTTCGGACGTGCGTGCGATGCCGGCGTAGTCCACGCGCAGCGTGCGCATGGCCATTTCGTAGGTAATGGAGGGCATGCTGGCGACGCGGGCGCCGGCGGCGCTGGCGTTGCGGCGCGCGTGGGTGTGGCTGAGGGACTTGCTGGTGGGCAGGAAGCAGACATCGGCTTCGGCCATGGCTTCGGCGACTCGCGCGGGCGGTTCGCTGCCATGGTCGGGCGCTTCGGCCATCAGCAGCAGTTGCACGTTCCCGGTGACGCGGCGGGCGCCACGGGCAAAGAGCTGGCCCAGCGAACGCCTCGGTGGATCGGTGACCACGAGCACACGCTCGCCGGCCCGCACGCCCAGCGACTGGCTCATGACAGCGTCCAGCATTTGCGCTTCGTCGGCGTCCAGCAGGCGCGGCTCAATGGCGTCGGGGCCGAGTTCCAGCACGGTCATACGAGAGAATCCTCACGATGCGAGTTGACGTAGTGTGACATCGTGTAGGCGACGTCCTCCGCCACGCGCGGAACGCGCGCCGCCTGAGAGATACCGTCGATGGGTTCCGTCTACCAGGGAATGCACCGGCCCCGGCTACGGGGGCGGCTGGCGTATGTGCCGCGACCACGCGTGAACGCAGGCCGGTTGCTGCTGCGGGTCGGCCTTGGGGCGGTGGCGCTGGGCGTGCTGGCTTTTCTGGTGCTGTCGGGCCTGACTGCCTGGTTTCTGACGCATCCGCCGCAAGCAAACGACATAACCACGCGGCTGGACTACGACGTTGGCTGGGTGCGGCTGAATGTTCCGACGCGGGACGGCGCCAGCCTGGCGGCCTGGTACGGCCCGGTGATCGATCCGGAGGGCACGGTGATCGTGACGCACGGAATCGCGAGTACGCACCGCGACATGGTGAGCAAGGGGAACATGCTGCGGCGGTTGGGCTTCAACACGTTCATCTTCGACTTCAGGGGCCATGGGCTGAGCGATCCGGGCGTGGTGACACTGGGAGCGCGCGAAGTGAACGATCTGATCGATGCCCTGGACGTGGTGGTGGGCCTCCCGGGGGTGGATCCGCGGCGGGTGGCGGTGATAGGCGATTCGATGGGCGGAGCGGCGGCGATCATGGCGGCGGCCCGGGATCCGCGAATCGCCGCGGTGGTGGCCGAGTCGTCGTACGCGCGGTTGCTGGAGACGACGGATGATTCATTCCAGGCGTTTCTGGGAGTTCCGGCGTTTCCGTTTGCCGGCCCGGTGCAACTGATGGCACGGCTGTTCAGTGGGGTGGACCCGGGCCAGGTGAACCCGGCGGACGACATCGGGCGAATCAGCCCGCGGCCGGTTTTCATCATCCATGGGCAGTCCGACCGCTATGTACCGACGGAGGTCGGGCAAGAGCTCTACGAGGCGGCCGGCGAGCCGCGGGTGATCTGGCAGCCGCCGAGCGTGGGGCACGTGGGGGCCTTTTCGCAGCGACTCGGCGAGTACGCGGTGCGGGTCAATGCTTTCCTCCGGCAGGCGCTGGGCCGAGCGAATCCCGATACGCCGAACGTGGCGGCGGCCTGAGTCGGTGCTAACATCGCGCGGCTTCCGCCCGGTGCGGAACGCAGAGGGGCGAAAACGTGGAACGTAGCGGCTCGGCAGTCACCGACACCACCATTGTCATTCTGGTCTTGCTGCTCGGCGGCATGTTCTGGCTATTCACCTGGCTGCCGTCGCTGGGGCTGCGGCAGGATATTGAAGAGTGGCTGGTACCAGGGCAGTTTGAAGTCCAGAAGAACCCGTTGGCGCTTACCGAAGACGTACTGGTGCGGGCTCACCATCAGTACCGGTTCACGTGCGCCAAATGCCACGGGCACTTGGCGGACGGCAATGGTCCGCAGGTGCAGTTGCTCGTGCCGCGACCGCGTAATTTCTCGCATCCGGAGGTTCAGAACCAGACGGACGGGGCAATTTTCTACAAGATCTGGGCCGGACGCGGCGACATGCCGGAGTATGGCTCGCGGACGACCGAAGAGGAGATCTGGGAACTGGTGTGGTACGTCCGCGCGGCGCCGCATATGCCGGGTTTCTACAACGAAACCAACCCTGACGACCTGATATTGAACCCGGGCATCGTGCCGACCGTGCCACCGGAAACGACGCTGACGCCCATACCGCTGATAGCTCCGGACCGATAGGCGGCTGAGCGAGGAGGTCGAGCGTGGATCCCGGCGCCATCCCGTTCGCGTCGGCTCGGGAGATCGCGGTCGCCGTAGGCTCAGGTCGGATCAGCGCTGGCGAGGTTCTCCAGGCTTCGCTGGAGCGCATCCAGGCCACCGACGACCAACTGCACGCCTTTCGCCACGTTGACGTAGACGGCGCCCGTTCGGCGGCTGTCGCGGTGGACGCGGCGCGGGCGGACGGGACGACCCCTGGTCCCCTGGCGGGCGTGCCGGTGGCGGTGAAGGAGCAAGTGGCGGTGGCGGGGCTGCCACGCGAGGCCGGGTCGTTGCTGTTGAAGGGAAACATCGAGGCGTCCGACGGACCGGCGGTGGCACGGCTGCGGGCGGCGGGCGCGGTGATTATGGGCATGACGGCCATGCCAGAACTCGGGCACCTGGCCTTTGGGCATAGCCCGCTGGGTCCGGCGACACGCAATCCATGGTCGGCCGGACACACGCCGGGGGGGTCGAGCAGCGGCTCGGCGGCCGCGCTGGCGTCGGGACAGGTGGCGCTGGCCCTTGGCACGGACGGGGGCGGCTCAATCCGGATCCCGGCCTCGTGCTGCGGGGTGGTGGGGCACAAGCCGACGTTGGGCCGGGTGCCGCACGCGCCACTGCGGGCCGGCTTCTCGCCGATGTCGCACCTGGGACCGATGGCGCGCTCGGTGGCCGACACGGCGCTGCTGCTGGACGTGATTGCCGGGCAGGACCACAGGGACCCGGCTTCCCTGCCGCCGGAAGGCGTGCGTTACGCGGAGATCGCCAGCAGTCCGCCCGAGTCTGGACGCATCGCCTGGGCGCCGCAGCTTGGGCGAGCGGAGGCCGATGCCGAGGTGCTGGCGCCGTGCAGGGCCGTTGTGCGGGCGCTGGCGGACGACGGGTTTGAGGTGACCGAGGTTGATCCGTTCCTGGACGATTGGATCGAGGCGTGGGCGGTGATCTTTGACGTCTCGCTGGCGCTGAACGCCGGGACGCAGCCGGAGGAGATGCGTGGAGTCTCAGACGCGACGCTGGTGGCGCGGGTAGAACACGGCCTGTCGGTGAGCGCCACCGAATTCCTGGCGGCCGAAGCGGCGCGGCGCGACGTGTGGGCGACGTTCGAGCAGCTATATCGGGACTTTGACGTGGTGATGACGCCGACGCTCTTGCAGCCGCCGCTGCCGGTGGATCCGGCCACGGGCGTGACGGATGCGCCGGATTCGTGGGTGGAACGCTGGTTTCAGCACATGTATCCGTTCAACCTGACGGGCCAGCCGGCGGTGACCATTCCGGTCGGGCTGACGGCGGATGGCCTGCCGAACGGTCTACAGGTGATTGGACCGCGGCTGGCGGACGGCGTGACGCTGGGCTTTGCGGCGGCGGCGGAGCGACGGACCGGCTGGGACGAGGCGCCGCCGGCAATTTAGGCCGCCCGAGGGAGGGTCGCGGCTCATCTTCTACAATGTTTCCCGGCGCGGTTGCGCGCCATTGCGCCCTCCGCGCCGCAGGCCGCTCGGCGCCGTCGATGTTGGCCTGCCGGAATCGCGTTGAACTGACGATCTGCGAGGGGGGATGTTGATGGCAGCGAAAGAGAGTGGCCTGCGAGGGGTCGTTGCCGGCCGGTCGGCGCTGAGTTCCGTCGACGGCGAGGTTGGCCGGTTGACGTACCGCGGCATTGACATTGCCGACCTGGTGGCGGCGGAGACGACGTTTGAGGAAGTCGCCTACCTGTTGTGGCATGACGAACTGCCGAGCCGTAGCCAGCTTGACGCGCTGACCAATCAACTCAATGAATCCCGCGGCCTGCCGGGGCCGGTGATGGACATGCTGGCGTCGCTGCCGGACGACTCGACCCCGATGGTGGCGCTGCGGACGGCCGTGTCGATGCTGGGCAGTTTCGACCCCGACCAGGGCGACGACTCGCTGGAAGCGGCTGAGCGCAAAGCCGTGCGGTTGCTGGCGCAGACGCCAAATATCGTGGCGCAGGCCGGCCGTTTGCTGGAGGGGCGCGATCCGCTCGACCCGCCGGACGGCTCGATTGCGGAGTCGTTCCTGGCCACATATTTCGGCGAAGCGCCGAAGCCAGAGGCGACGCGAACGATCGACGTGATGCTGGTGCTGCAGGCGGACCACGAGTTCAACGCCAGCACGTTTGCCGCGCGGGTAATTGCCGCAACGCTGACCGACATGCACTCGGCGATCGCCGGGGCCGTTGGCGCCCTGCGCGGGCCGCTGCACGGCGGGGCCAACCAGGCTGTGCTGGAAATGCTGCTGCAAGTGACGTCGCCCGAGGAAGCCGAAGCCTGGGTGCTGGACAAGCTGGCCAAGCGCGAACTGGTGATGGGCTTCGGGCACGCGGTCTATCGCACGGCCGACCCGCGAGCCACGATCCTTCGCGAGATCGCGCGCGAACTGGCGCCGGCCTCTGGCCACGCCGAGTGGTTCGAGACCTCGCAGGTGATGGAAGCCGTGATGCTGCGCGAGAAGAACCTGAACTCCAACGTGGACTTCTACGCGGCGACGGTGTACGCCTCGCTGGGGATTCCGCCGGACCTGTTTACGCCGATCTTCGCGATCAGCCGGATGAGCGGCTGGACGGCGCACGTGCTGGAGCAGCAGGGCAATAACCGGATCATCCGCCCGAGGGCGGAGTACGTGGGGCACATGGACCGGCCGGTGACGCCGATGGCGGAGCGCGGCTAGGGCGTCGAGCGCTCTAAGTCAGCGGGATTTCGGTTCGTTCTTCGGCGGAGCGGTAGATCGCGTCGACGATGCGCGTGACCGTGACGCCCTGGGCGGCGGTGACGGTGGGCTGGCCGCCCGTACGGACGGCGTGGACGAAGTCGGTGACGGAGATTACGTGCTCTTTCCGGGTTTCGCCGCTGGTGTCGTAGGTCTCGGTGCTGTGGAAGCCGTCGCGGTCGTGGAAGACGCGGAGGGGGCTGATTTCGAGGCCGCCGTCGGCAGCTGAGACGGTGAGGCGTTCGACGCTCTGGCCGATGCGGAGGATCCAGGAGCACTCGAGCAGCAGGATCAGATCGCCCTCGAAGCGGATGCCGGCGAAGGCGTAATCGTCCACGTCATAGTTGGACGTGTCCCAGGAGCCCCAGCGGTTGGTGACGCCGCCGCGGTTGCCGAAGGGTCGGCCTATGGCGCCCCAGACGCTGAGGGGCGTGGGATGGCCCAGCACGTAGAGCGCACGGTCAAGCGCGTGGACGCCGATGTCGATAAGGGCGCCGCCGCCGTTGGCGGCCTTTGAGGTGAAGGTTCCCCAGGTTGGGACGCCGGCCTGGCGGAGCATGGTGGCGCGGGCGAAGTTGGGGGCGCCGAGTCGACCGCCGGCGACCAACTCGTGGGCGCGCCGGGCGTCCCGGCTGAAGCGGGTCTGAAAGTCGATAGCGAGGACGCGGCCCGCGCGTTCGGCGGCGTCGGCCATGGCCTGGGCTTCGGCGGCGTTCATGGCCATGGGTTTTTCGCAGAAGACGTGCTTGCCGGCCTCCAGGGCCGCGATGGTGGTCTCGGCATGGGCGAACGGTGGGGTTCCGACGGACACGACGTCGATTTCGTCACGGGCGAGCAGGTCGCGGTAGTCGGTGTAGGCGTGAGGGATGTCGAAGTCGCGGGCAAACTGCGCGGCTCGGCCCGGCATAGGGTCGGCCGCGGCCACGATGTCGACGTCTGGCTGGGCGGCGAAGCCGGGCTGGTGGGCGCCGCGGGCAATGCCGCCGGCCCCGATGATGCCGACGCCGAGAGTTTGGGCGTTGCGGGTCATTGTTTGCTACAGGTCCGTGGTGCCGACGCGGGCGTATTGCACGGCGAAGAGTTCACGGCGGATGGTGGAGTCATGCAGGAGGGGGGCGAGACGGGACCACAGGGCTTCGCTGTGCGGATCGGTGGACATGCGGTCCCAGGCGGCTTCGAAGTCGGCGGTGCGCCTGAAGGGGAATTCGACGATGAGGGAGGGGTGCCCACCGCCGCGTCCGACCATGACGCGGCCGAGGGGCCAGTCCAGCGAGGCGGCGGCGAATTGGAGGAACTCGTAGACGGTGCGGCGGGCCTTGCGCCAGGCCTTGGGGCGCGGGACGGCGGACCAGCGGTAGACGAGGGTTGGCGACTTGGGCATCGAGGCCGTCCGAGCGGTGAGTGTCGGACGCTAGCACATGGCCCGGATGGGGATTGGGGCGCCGATCATGCAAGCCAAGCCTCAGGTAGCCTACGGTCAGGTGTTGTATATGGGCGGACACTCCGGAGAAGCCGCCCGATGTCGCCTGAGACCATTGCCGTCGCGAGCGTGGGAATTGCCCTCGCCGGCTTGATCGTCGGATTCTGGCGGGACGTTCGCGGTGAAATGAAGGCGCTGACCAAGCGCGTGGACGATCTAACCGAGCGCGTGAACAACGTGAGCGAGCGGGTGTCCCGGATCGAGGGCTTGATCGAGGGCTTGATCGGCCGCCGAAGCTCGGGGCCGAAGCCGTAGGCGTCAGTTCGCCTGGTGAGTGATCGACCCGGCGGGACGACGGCCGGTGATACACTCGGAATCTGCGGCGTCCGAGGAAGCCGCGACCAGCTATGAAACGCACCTACCAACCCAAGGTTCGACGACGTAAGCGCCGGCACGGATTCCGTGCGCGCATGGCCACGCGCGGCGGACGCGCGATCCTCCGGCGCCGCCGGCGGAAGGGCCGCAAGCGTCTGAGCGCCTGACCGCGACGCCACCCGTCGCGGTCTTTGCCGCATGAACCGCCGCAACCGCCTGCGCCGGGCTCGGGATATTTACCGGGTGCGGACGCGCGGCGCGAAGTCCGTGACGCCGTCGCTGGTGCTGTTCACAGCGCCGGGCGAAGGCGAGGCGACGCGGGTAGCGGTACCGGTGTCCAAGCGCTTCGGTACGGCGGTGCGCCGGAACCGGCTGCGCCGGCGGGTGCGGGAGGCGCTCCGCTACCAGATTTCGAATCTGTCCAGCGCGCTGGACGTGGTGGCGTTGCCGCGTGAACGGGCGGTGGACGCGGCTCCGGGGGAATTGGCGGCCGATGTGCGGCGAGGCCTGCGGCAGTCGCAGGCGGGGCTGGCCGAATGACGGCCGTGGCGCTGCGGTTGATCCGGGCTTACCAACAATGGGTATCGCCGGCGTTCGGGCCGGTGTGCCGCTACGAGCCGGCCTGTTCCCAGTACGCCTGCGAGGCGATCCAGCGTTACGGGGTGCTGCGTGGAATGGGGATGGCCGTACGGCGGCTGGCCCGCTGTCACCCGTGGCACGCGGGAGGCTACGACCCCGTCCCGTAGGGACGCGGCGGACCCATGGAGGCTATTCCGAACACCTGGCAGACGTGGGCCGTCGATCCGCTGAGCGACGCGCTGACGCTGATTCACGACGCGGTGGGCAGCTACGCGATTGCGATCGTGCTGTTCACGGTGCTGATCCGGCTGCTGATGATTCCGCTGACGCTGAAGCAGATCACCTCGCAACGCAAGATGCAGCTGATCCAGCCGGAGTTGGAGAAGATCCGCAACCGCCTCAAGGGGGACCGGCAGGCGATTTCGGAAGCGACGATGAAGCTGTACAAGGAACGCGGCGTCAACCCGATGGCGGGGTGCCTGCCGATCTTTATCCAGCTGCCGGTGCTGCTGGCGCTGTACGGCGGGATCCTGACGCTGAGCAGCCGCGGACTGCTGAACGAGCAGTTCCTGTGGTTCAACCTGGCACGCGAAGACTCGACCATCCAGGTCGTGGGCGACGCGGCGCCGACGGAGCCGGTGGACGTGGTGATCGCGACGACGGATTTGCCGACGCCGCTGGAGTCGTCGCTGGCCGTGTCATTCACGCAGTTTGCGGCCAACTACCAGTTCCGCACGGATGTGGTTGACGCGGAGGGGGCGATCGAGCTCCTGAACGACGGGACGGCGGCGGCGATCTTCCTGGACAACGAGGCGGACCTGGGCCAGATGCCGGCGGGCACGGAGGAGACGCGCCTGGTGCAGGCGGCGGCTTTCCTGGTGGAGCGGGATCGGCCGGCGACACGGCTGACAATGGACCAGGTGGAAGGCATTTTGCGCGGTCGGATCGTGAACTGGGCGGACCTGGATGCAGGGGTGGGGCCGATCGTGCTGCACGGCCTGAAGGATGATCTGAGCGCCCCGACGTTGCTGGAACGGGTTGTGCTGAACGGGGATCCGATTCAAGTGCCGATCCGCGAGCACAACAGCGTGGACGACTATTTCAACGCGCTGCGGGCGGAGCCGGGGTCGCTGGGCGTGTCACCGCCCATGCGTACCGACGACATCCGGATGCTGAACATCGAGGCGCGCGGCGGCGACCGCGCGTATCCGGCGCTGGCGGACGTGCTGGAGGCCGGGAACTATGCCCTGGCGCGGGACGTGTATGCCTACTGGGGTCCGGCAACGGACTCGACAAAGGCCTACCTGCGGGACTGGTGGAGTAGCGGCCAGGGGCAGGAGGCGGCGCAGGTGGCGGGCTTTACGCGGCTGCCGGCGAACTTTGACCTGTTTGCGTCCGGCGGGTTCTATATCTCGGTGCTGGCGTTGCTGGCCGGCGGGTTCCAACTGATCCAGGCGCGAATGATGGCGTCGAGCACGGCCACGGGTCAGGCGGCCACGATGAACCGGGTGATGCAGTTCATGCCGATCATCGTGGTGGTGTTTGCCTGGACGTTCCAGGCGGGGCTGGTGGTGTACTGGGTGATTTCGAGCATCATCGCGATTGTTCAGCAATACTTCACAACGGGGACCGGGAAGCTGATTCCGGCTCACTGGCCGCTGGCGCGCGACGTGATGGGGGAACATCACGCGAAGGTGGAAGCGGCAAAGGCCGAGGCTCAGGCGAAGGAAGACGAGTCCAAGCCCGCAGCAGCAACCAGACCACGCCGCAGACGGCGACGGAGGAGACGCGGTGGCTAACGATTCCGGCAATGGCGTGATCGTGACCGGCGGTACGGTTGAGGACGCGGTGAAACGCGCGCTCCTGCAACTGAACGTGACACTGGACGAGATTGACGTGGAGGTGGTGAGTTCCGGGTCGCGCGGGGTGCTGGGCATGGGCCGCGAGGACGCGCGGGTCCGGGTGACGGTGCGCAGCCGGCCGTACTCGGAAGAGGACGAGGACGAGGAGGAGGAAGCCGACGAGGTCGTGGCAGAAACCGCGGCGCCTGAACCCGAGGCGATGCCCCCCGAGGAAGCGACGGAGGAACCAGCGGAGGAAGCAGCACCTGCGCCAGTGGCCGCGGAAGCGCCCGAGGCGGCCAAGGAAGAACCGACGGCGCCAGCGGCGCGGCGGCCACGCGGCGAGCTGCTGGAGGCCGGTGAGGACCTGGAGAACGAGGCCGAGGACCTGATTGAGACCCTGCTGGACCGCATGGGCTTCGTGGCGGACTTTGACCTGGTGTCGGAGGACCCGCTGGGCTACAACATCGTGGGCGACGAGGACTTCGGGCGGCTGATCGGACGACAGGGCGAGACGCTGCGAGCGTTTGGGTACCTGGTGAACCTGATGCTAGGGCGGCGAATGGGACGGCCGTGCCGGGTGATCGTCGACGTGAACGGCTACCGCCAGCGACGGGCGGACCAACTGGCGGAACTGGCGGAGACGCTGGCCGACGAGGTGCGGGACACGCAGGAGCCGATCACGCTGGAGGCGATGCCGGCCAACGAGCGGCGGCTGGTGCACGTGGCGCTGGCGGATGACGAGGATGTGCGCACGTACAGCATCGGCGAGGGCGACGAACGCCGCGTCGTCATCAGCCCCAGGGCTTGACCGCCAGGGGCGCATGACCGCCGAGGCCGAGCGGCCGGTGTACCTGCTGCTCGGCAACGTGACGACGGACCTGACACCGGACGGTTCGACCTTTGGCGGGACGGCGTACTACAGCGGACGGGCGGCGGCGGCGCTGGGGTACCGAGTGGTGGTGGCCACGCGTCTGCCGCGCGGAGATGCGTGGCGGCTGGCGGCCGCGGCGCCGGAAATCGAGTGGCGCGCGGGGGCGGCGGATGCGTCCGCCACGTTTTCGAACATCTACTTGCCTGACGGTCGGACGCAGCTGGTGCATGCGCGGGCGCCGCGACTTCGGGCGGCGGAGGTGGAGGGGCTGGCGCCGGAGGCGGAGATCGTGCACCTGGGACCGATTTTGCGGGAGACGGGGCCGACGGTGATGCAGGCTGTGGCGGGGCGGGAGTTTGTGGCTCTGACGGGGCAGGGATTGCTGCGGCGGGTGGACGAGCGCGGGCACGTGCGGGTGGATTTGCCGCGGTCAGCGGCCGAGGCGTTTGGGGCGGCCGTCGTGAGCGTTCTCAGCACAGAAGACCTGGCGGGGGATGTCGCGACGGCAAAGGCGCTGCTGTCGCGGTCGTGGGTGGGGGTGTTGACGGACGGAGCCGGGACGATTGAGGCGCATGAGGGCGGCCGCTGGCTGCGATTCCCTGTCGTCGAGCGGCCGATTCGAAATCCGACGGGGACGGGGGACGTGTTCGCGGCGGTGTTGTTCAGCGCTTATCGAGCCACCGGCGACCTGCGGGAGGCGCTGGGGGTGGCGGCGGAAGCGGCGGCGCGGTGGATCAGCGAGCCCACGCCGGAGCCGTTCCACTTACTGCCGGAGCCCGGAGCAGCGGGTGAACTTTGACGCGCTGACGCTGGCGGCGGTGCGGTCGGAGATCGAGGACCGGGCGTTGGGCGGTCGCGTGCAGCGGGTGGCGTCGCCGAAGCCGGGAGCGATGGCGCTGGAGTTCTACGGGCGCCAGGAACGGCATTACTTGCTGGTGGACGTGGATCCGGACAGGCCGCGGGTGCGGTTTGCGCGGCAGTGGCCGCGGGCGGGGACTGAGGCGGCGAGCCCGCTGTTGCTGCTGTCGCGAAAGTGGATGCGTGGAGCGCGGCTGGTGGAGATCGCGCAGCCGCCGGCGGAACGGATCCTGGATCTGACGTTCGAACTGCAGGGGCCGGAAATGGCGGAGACGGTGTGGACGCGGCTGATCGTGGAGTTCATCGGGCGGCAAACGAATCTGCTGCTGGTGGAGGAGGACGGAAGGATTCGGGAGGCGCTGCGGCGGGTTGGCGGCGGGGACGGGCGGCGACGGATTCAGCCGGGGGCGCGGTACGAACGGCCGGCGGCACTGGATCTGCCGGAGTTGGCGGCGGTGAACCCGGAGGACTTGCGCCGGAGCGGTGCGCAGGGCGGGCCGGCCTGGCGGGTGCTGGTGCGCGGGGTGCGGGCGGTGAGTCCGACGCTGGCGCGGGAAGCGCTGGCGCGGGGCGGGTATGCGGCGGAGGCGCCCGCCGGTGAGGTGGGTGACTGGGCGCCGGTGTTGCAGGGGCTGGGGGCGATCCTGGCGGATGCGGCGCGGGGGGAGTGGCGGCCGTCGCTGGTTGCCGGCGAGGGCGGATGGCTGGCGTTCGCACCGTATGAACTGACGCAGTTTGACGAGGCCTCGGTGGCGGCGGACTCGATGAGTGAGGCGCTGGAGCGGTTTGACGCCGCCACGGCAGCGCCGGCACCAGCTACGGATACGCGCGAGGAACGGCTACAGCAGGTGATTGCGTCGGCGACGGAGCGAGCGACCAGGCGGCTGGCGGCCCTGAAGGTCGAGCTGGAGAGCAGCGCGGCGGCCGACGAGTTACAGGCGGCGGGGGAGGCGTTGCTGGCGTTTGGGCACGGGTTGCCGGCGGGTGCGCGGGAGTTCGAGCACGAGGGGCGGACGATCGAGCTGGATCCGCGGCGGTCGGTGGTGGAGAACGCGCAGCGGTATTTCCAGCAGGCCAAGGACCGGCGGACGGCGGCGCGGGAGACGCCGCGACGAATCAGACGTACGGAGCTGGAGCTGAGGTTTTTGCGGCAGGCGGCGGACGACCTGGCACGGGCGGATTCGCCAGGGGTGCGGCAGGCGCTGGAGGCGACGCTGGCTGAGGCGGGGTACGGCAAATCGAAGGACAGGCGACCGCCGGCGCCGGCGGCGGCCGGGTGGACGCTTGGGTCGTGCCAGGTGAGGGCGGGTCGGACGGCGACGGAGAATCACCGGCTTACGTTCCATGAGTCGGCGCCGGACGATCTGTGGCTGCACGCGCGGGGTGTGCCCGGGGCGCACGTGCTGCTGCGGTGTCCCGAGGGTGAAGCTCCAGACGCAGTGATCGAGCAGGCGGCGTCGATTGCGGCGCACTTGAGCGCCGCGCGGGACGACGCGACGGTGGAGGTGGATGTGACGCAGCGGCGGCGGGTGCGGCCGATTCGCGGAGCGGGGCCGGGGCAGGTGACGTATCGGGGCGAGCGGACGCTGCGGGTTACGCCACGGAGACCCGACGAGGTGGGCGCGAAGCGGGTGGGATGAACGATGAGCCGTAGACGGCTGATCGTGGCCACTGCGGATGCGGGTAGTTGACCGAAGCGCCTAGGCGCCGCGGGGGCGGCGCTGGCAGAACGAGCAGTAGTGGGTGCTGCGCTGGCCGACGACGATGCGGCGGATGGGGCGGGTACAGCGAGGGCACGGCTGGCCGGTGCGGCGGAAGACCTGGAGATGGTCCTGGTGGCCGCCGGGGGCGCCGCTGCTGGTTTCGAAGGTGCTGAATGACGTGCCGTGGTTGGCGATGCCTGATTCGAGAGCGTCAACAATGCCCGCGGCGAGGGCCTTGAGCTTGGGGATGGAAACGCGGTCGACGGGGGCCTCGGGATGGATGCGGGCGCTGAACAGGGCCTCGTCGGCGTAGATGTTGCCGACGCCGGCGACGGTGCGCTGGTCCAGGAGGGCGGACTTGACGGCCACCTGGCGGTCGCGGAACGCGTCGCGGAGGGTGCGCCAGTCGAAGGCGTCGCCCAGGGGTTCAGGTCCAAGGTTTCCAATGACGGTGGGCAGGTCGGGTTCGTCGATCGCCCAGGCGCGGCCGAAGCGGCGGACGTCGACGAAGTGAAGAGCGGGGTCGCGGTCAAAGTCCAGGACCAGGCGGGTATGGGGCTGGATCGCGTCGGCGGGGCGGAGGTGGACGCGGCCGCTCATCATGAGATGCAGGACGAGGATCCGGTCGGTGAGGCGCAGCAGGAGGTACTTGCCGCGGCGGTCCACACCCTCGACGCGCTGGCCGATGAGGCGGAACTCGAACTCGTGGAGCGGCAGGTCGAGGGTGAGTTTGGGGTCCAGGACTGTCGCGCGCCGGACGTTTCGTCCTACGATGGAGGAGTCCAGCTCGCGGCGGATCGTTTCAACTTCCGGCAACTCAGGCATAACCGCGAGACTCTGGGACTGGCGCGTGCGTCGCGCCCCACAGCATGCAGATCGAAACCGACCCGTCAAGCGCCCCGGCCGATAGACTCCCGCCCGCCAAATCCGGCGGGCGGGGACCCTCGGTTGTAGACAAGCGCGTCTTCTGGCTGCAGGTGGCGTCGCTGGTGGTGGTGACCGGCGTGAGCCTGGCGGCCATTCCGTACGCGGAGGAGATTCGGCAGAACGCGGGGCCGGCCTACCTGGCGCTGTTCCTGGTGTCGGTGCAGTCGGGCGCGTTGTTCATGCTGCCGGGGTTCGGGTGGGCCTCGATTGCGGTGTTCGCCGTGGCATTCGACAACGTGTGGGGACCGGTGTTGGTAGGGACCACGGGCCAGGTGGCGGGCGAGATGGTGTCGTACCTGCTGGGGGTGACGGGTTCGCCCTGGATCCAGCGGCGGAAGTCGTACCAGCGGGTGGAGGCCTGGATCAAGCGCTGGGGGCTGCTGGTGATATTTGCGATCGCGGCCCTGCCGAACCCGTTCTTTGACCTGGCGGGGACCATTGCGGGCGCTGCGCGGCTGGGGTGGTGGAAGTTCTTCGTCGCATCGTGGGCGGGCAGGTTGATCAAGAACATCGGGTTTGCGGCGGTTGGGGTGCAGGGCGCGGACTTCATTCGGCAGTTCCTTTAGAAACAGTTGCCCTGGTCGCGGCGATAGAATCGCGGCGATATGGAGGAGTACTTCCGGCAGATTGCCGCGCGGACCGGCGAGGGTGAGCGGGTGGCCTCGGCGGTGGTGGTATCGAGCCGCGGGTCGACGCCGCAGGATATCGGCGCGCGCATGCTGTTCTTCAGGGACGGGTCCACCTGGGGGACGGTGGGCGGCGGCTGCGTGGAGGCGGACGTGCGGGCGGAGGCGATCCGGGTGCTGGCGGATGGGCGGTCGCGGGCGCTGGAGATCGACCTGATCGACGACATCAAGGGCGAGGGCGACGTGTGCGGCGGCACGCTGGAAGTGCTGCTGGAGTCCTGGAGCGACGCTCCACTAATCAGCCCGTGATCGACCGCGCCGCCGCAGTGGCGGCGGCCCAGGAGGCGCTGGCGCGGCGGGCGGCCATTGTCTTTGTGCATCTGGTGGGTGCACGGGGTGTGGAGGCCGGAGAGCTTGGCATCCGGGCGATTTACGAGTCAGGTCAAGGGCTGTCGCACGCCGTGGCGACGCCGGCGATCGACAAAGCGCTGGCGCGGTTGGCGGGCGAGACGCTGGCTTCGGGACATCCGCGGGCGGTGAACCTGGACGCGGAGGGCCAGCCGGTCTCGCGTCGCGCGCGGGTGTATGCGCGGTTCTTGCTGGATCCAATCATGGCCACGCCGCGGCTGCTGATCGTGGGGGCGGGGCACATCGCGGTGCCGCTGGCGCGGCTGGCCTCTGTGCTGGAGTTCGAGACGATCGTGGTGGACGAGCGGGCGGACTTTGCGAACCGCGAGCGGTTTCCGACGGCGGACGAGGTGCACGCGCGGCCGTTCGAGGAGTTCCTGGACGAGTTCGAGGTGGACGAGCGCACGCACGTGGTGCTGGTGACGCGGGCGCACCGCTTCGACGAACTGGCGCTGCGGCGGCTGCTGGGCTCGCCCGCGCCGTACATCGGGATGATCGGGAGCCGGCGGCGGGTGCACATCGTCTACGGGACGTTGCTGGCGGAAGGGTATGGGCCTGAGCAATTCGAGAAGGTTTACGCGCCGATCGGGCTGGACATCGGGGCGCGAACGCCGGCGGAGATCGCGATAGCGATTGCGGCGGAGATCGTGGATTTGAGGCGGCAGGGGAAGGGGCGGCGGTTGTCGTTGAGGGAGTTCAGGCCGGGGGCTGGAGACGGCCGGTAGCAGTACGCCTCACACTGCAGTCAGATCAGTAATCTGAAGTTTCTTGGCGACTTCAGTTGGGCTAGCTGTCGCGGTGGGAGATGAGGTTGAGGTCGATGGCTCGGACGACGGCGGCGGTGCGGTTGGTGACACCAAGCTTGGCGATGACGTTGGCGACGTGGATTTTGACGGTGCGTTCGGAGATGACGAGTTCCTCGGCGATGTCGCGGTTGCGGGCGCCTCGGGCCATGATCTGAAGGACCTCGAGCTCGCGGGGAGTGAGGGCTTCGACCGGGGGCGTGCCGTCGGCGTCCTCGGGGCCGAGGCGGTCGAGGAGACGTTCGACCACCACGGGCTGGAGCAGGGAGCCGCCGGCGTGCACGCGGCGGATGGCGCGGACGAGGTCTTTAGGGCGCACGTCCTTGAGCAGGTAGCCGCGGGCGCCGGCGCGGATGGCTTCGTAGATGGCGTCGTCGTCGTCGTAGGTGGTGAGGACGATGGCGCGCAAGTCGGGATTGGCCTGGCGAAGGCGGCGGATGGCCTCGGCGCCGCCCATTTCGGGCATGCGGAGGTCCATGAGAGCGACGTCGGGGTTGGCCGCGGCCGCCTGCTCGAGCGCTTCGACGCCGTTCGAGGCCTGGGCGACGACCTGGATGTCGGCTTCGGCGTTGACGATGGCGCCGAAGCCTTCGCGGACGATTGGATGGTCGTCGGCGATGAGGACGCGGATCATCGGTCGTCGGAGGCCGGCTGGAGCGGGATGTGGGCCTGCACGCGGGTGCCTTCGCCTGGCTGGCTTTCGATGCTGAGTGTGCCGCCCAGGCGCGCGGCGCGCTCGCGCATGCCGAGCAGGCCGTAGCCGGAATCGTTGGATTCGGTGGGGTCAATGCCGGCGCCGTCGTCTTCGATGACCAGGCGAACGGCGTTGTGGGTCACCTGGAGGCCGGTGAGCACGTGGTGGGGCGAGGCGTGGCGGAGGGCGTTGGCCAGGGCCTCTTCGCCGATGCGCAGAAGCTCGTTGGCGATGGGCGCGGGAACGCCGGCGGCATCGCCCTGGAGGCTGAAGCGCGCGGCGGCCTGACCGGAGGCGTCGGCGCGGGCGACGACGGCGCCGAGGGCGTCGCCCAGGTTCTGGCCATCGAGGGCGGAGGCGCGGAGACCCTGGACGGAGAGGCGGGCTTCGCGGAGGCCGACACGGGCCAAGTCGAGCGCGCGGGCGCGGTGGTCGGAGGCGGCGGTGGCATCGCCGGCGGTCTGCTCCAGGGCTTCGAGATGGACGATGACGCCGGTAAGGCTCTGGGCGACGGTGTCGTGAATGTCGCGGGCGAGGCGCATGCGTTCATCAAGGGCCGCACGGGTCTGGCCCTGGCGGTAGAGCAGGGCGTTTTCGAGAGCGATGCCGATCTGGGCCGTGACGGTGAGGAGGAAGTTCGAGAGTTCGGCGCCGTCGTCGTCGGCCGTGCGGACCAGGAGGGCGCCCTGTTCATTGGCCACGGTTAGCGGCAGGGAATGGACCCAACCGCCTGCGGACGAGGGCCGGCTGTGGAGTGGGCCGTTGGATTCCGGGGGATTCGATGGGGCGTCGTCGGCCCAGCCGGGTGGTGTCGAGGCGGCGAGGCCAAGTTGCTCGGCCTGGGTGGGCGCGAGGCGGACATAGGCGGCCTGGATGCGGGGGTGGCGGGGGAGGTCGGCGGCGCTGACCCGGAGGATTTCGCGGGCGTCGAGGGTCTGGGTGATGGAGCGGGCGACGCGGACGACGATTTCGAGTTCGCGAGTGCGGTCGGCGACGCGCTGCTCGAGGGAGCCATAGAGGGACTGGAGCTGGCGGGCCATGGATTCGAACTGGGTGGTGAGGTCTTCGATCTCGTCGCCGGTG
>WTFW01000027.1:0-10331 GCA_011523785.1 Chloroflexota bacterium
CCCCCAGGCCGCTACATACCCCTAAAAGCCCCGCACACGCGCCCCAAAGCCGCTCGAACTCTTCCACTCGATGTACGGTATATCGTACACTTCAGCAATGTACTCAATCCTGCGGAGCGCGACGTTCGACTGATGGCCGAGGAGTATCGAAAGTTCGATGCATCGGACTACATGCGGACCGACGAGGACCTGCAAAACCTTCTCAGCGCGGCGCTGGACGAGGACCTTGGGGACGGCGTCGTGATTCGCGCTGTCCTGAAGCACGTCGCTCGGACACACAACCTGAGCGCGCTCGCTCGCGAAACCGGCCTGAACCGGGGCAATCTCTACCAGGCGCTCTCCAACGACGGCAACCCCACCCTCGCAACGCTCCTCAAAATCACCCGCGCCCTGGGCTTACGGCTACGCCTCGAACCCGTCCAGACCCCATCCGAAGCCGCGCGCCCATCCAAACCCCAAAACCTACCCGCAGAGTCGACACCGCCCTAGCCGCACTGACTACACCTCAGTCAGTTCATACGCCTGCGGAGCCGGAATCGTCTCCCCGTCCTCTTCCAGCGCCTCCAGGTAAACCTCAATCGCCTCCCGGATCAGCACCAGAACCTCTGCCTTCGTCTCCCCAACAGCCACGCACCCCGGCAAGTCCGGCACATGCGTCCCAAAGCTCGTCGGTCCCTTCTCGATTACCAGGGTGTACTTCACGGGAAGTAGTGCTTGGCGACTGGCTCCGCATCAATTCTGCCCATTAATGAACACTTCGCCGCGGAGAAATCGCACCAGCAGTTTTGGCCCGCGTTCAACGCGCGTGTGAATCGTGCGCTTTGCATACCCACCTTGAATCAGATGCTCTTCCCAGTCGTCGATGTGGCGTTCGAGTTCCTGAATGAATGCGGCAGTTGCGCGGGAATTGCGGTTGACAGTCATTGCAACTCCGTCCTGTGTGGGATTGAGCTGGACACTGTACTCAATAAAGCAATGACTATCAATCAATCGGGCTGTTGTAGGCGGTGGTATGGTTACGAGGCAGAAGCCTACCTGTATCTGTCATTCCCTCGGCGAAGGCGTTTTTCTACGGACGACAGCTTGAGGACCTCCTACGCAAGTGCTGACTCCGCCGAGTCCTCCTCCGACGGAGACGCCGAGCAGTGTGCTCTTCTGGGCGGGACCGTAACGAATTGCGAAGTTTGGAGTGATTCGTCTGGCTTTCCGAAGGACGAATGTGATCCGCCAATGGATGGCTTTCGGGCGCATAGCTAATCCCTTTGCAGACAACCACAGTCATGCTTTGGGAACATTACTCCAATGCTCCTAGAGATGCTCACGATCAGGCAGATTCGTACAGCTTCAATACTTCATCGATCTTATAGATGATTGTCTCAAGGTCGACATCCTTGCAGTGAGGAGCCGCCAGGCTAACTGCTAACTTTGGTATGCCGCGTTTTGCTTTAGCTGCTCTCGAAGCGAACGACCAAACGTAGTGATTAAATGCGCGAGAATCTAACTCATGATCTCGAAGGCATAAGAGATAATAGACACAATCGAATAATTGTCCTTGGCTGGTGCGTTCCAGAAAGAACTCACGGTTGCCGTTCCCATCTAAGCCTGTTGACGCCAGGTCCTTCAAGGGCCAATTTAACCAAGCCGTAGGAGTCACGAGGATTCTGGATCCAAATGGCCTCTTGTCCTTCAGGAAACCTGCGGCATCAGCTAATGCGGTGCCGGTTACCTGAATTCCGAAGAAATTGGGTGGTCGTTGATCAGAAAAAGGAGCTCGCTCCACGAAACTCCCATATCCGATTGCACACTGGGGGATGAGGCCGTTTCCAAGCCATCGCGATACAATCAAAGAGACAAATCTAATGAACTCAGGCCCTCTGTCTGCAGGTGCAAATCCGAAGCACGAGTCAGAGATCAGGTATACCTTCACCGCTGGGTTGGCGACGGAAGCCACAAGAGCTCCTCCATAGAAGTCGGGAAGACAGTCCATTCCACCTTGATGCACTTCCTTGGAGAATCCCAGAAGATCGCTGAAAAAAGAAAAGTATCCGTCAATTGGCAACAGCCTGTTTTCTTCTGAAATACGAAGCAGCTCTATCGGCACTTTCCGGATAGTGCCTTCGTGGCTATTCTGGGTCGGTCGATCCACTGAAATTCGTTTGGTGAGTTCTGCAATGGTTCGGTGTGCTTGCCGGTAATGGTCCCAGTTCAGAAAAGGAGGCCGACTATCGTTCTCGCCATATCTGTAAGGGTCGGTATCTGTTGGGTCCATTTGTTTATCACTCTCCCTGCATAGGACGTGGATTAGCGTGATGAGACCTCGTGAGGTGCTTATTGCAACCCGCATGGCGACAGAGCTGATGGACCGAATTGACTGTGAACCCACGACCTCCGCAATGCGCGTGCGGCGCACTTTCGACTGCGATGTAGGCCCAGGCGGCGTTGAGGACGGAGTGCCCGGAAACCGTAGCCCTGTGCTCCATCCGACTAGACCTCAGTCAGTGTTCATACGCCTGCGGCGCGGGAATCGCTACCCCGTCCTCCTCCAGCGCCTCCAGGTAGAGCTCAATTACCTCCCGGATCAGCACCAGAACCTCCGCCTTCGTCTCCCTGACCTCCACGCACCCAGGCAAGTCCGGCACCTGCGCTCCAAAGCTCCTCGGTCCCCGCTCGATGACGACGGCGTACTTCATCGCGCCACCATACTTTCGGGCAACTCGCTGCCGGAGAACTTGCGGTTCGCGTCTCAAGATCTCAGGCTCTAGTCGGACGTGTGCCCGGGCAATTCCCAAGCAACGCAACGCAGGGCTTGGTGGACCGGATGCACAAGACCTGGCCTTCGGTCCTCAACCCTCGAACTCAGGGTGATTCTCATCACTGACTCGGCAATGAGCTCGAAGGAAGACAGCAAAGGTTCCAAGTCGAGTTCTGGCGGATCGTGTTCGTAGCAGATTGCGAAGAGACACCTGTGCTGATAGTCACTCCTGTCCATCAGCTTAAGGGCGTCGCCTAGCAGGCTCGTGCTTCCCTCGTAGGGATGAAGAAGGTTCTGACTCCAGTTTTCAGCAGGTCTGCCATCGTCCCCATAAGGACGCACAATCTTGAACTCGACGGCCCACAAGCTTCCCAGCTCAAGATCGGGAGATAGTCGCGTTTGCGCAGGGAGTCCGTGACCAGATAGTCGACGAGACAATTCCTTGACAAGCTGAGGCTCTCCAAATGGTCCAATCCCTGGCTGGTACCACTTGTGCGTGGGACGCTCAGCGTCAAAGTCCTTGAGGACGCCGGCCACCACGCTTACCAGTTCGCACAGTTGCACGACGAGTCTCCCTAAGGATGGAACTGGTGGGCCGGACTGGACGAAATCAAGAACCGAGGCCGACTCCCGCCTCACCCCGTCCCTGGGCATGGGCACCGTGTACGTCAGCGTCGCCTCGTCTCCCACCACCTCGATGGCCTCAACGAAGTTGCGGATGAGCGCCTTGCGCTCCGGTATCGTCCCCTCCTTCAGGAACTCCCGGAAGTCCGCCACGTACTCGGCTATCTCCTCCGTCGAAGGAAGCTCCACCCGCCGACGCTCAAGCTGGGTCTCGGCGTCCTCCCGCGCAGCCTCCAGCTGCTCCTCACGGTGCCGCAGAGACATGATGCGGGGCGACAGCACCTCCAGGGTCAGGTCGCTGGTCTCGATGGCTTCGTAGAGCTTCCCCAGCCGCCTCCGCACGTCCCCTAGCTCCGCCTCAACCACCTCCAGTCTGCCGGCAAGCTCCCCGGCCATCGCGTCGATCTCCTCGGCCACCAGCTGCACCAGCTCCACGATGGTCTCCTCGGTGAGGATTCGTTCTCTGATCTTCTCCACCACGAAGTCCTCCACCCTGGAAGCGTTCAGGTAGCGGGCGCTGCACGTCCCCGCTCCCTCCCTGAACAACGTGCCGCAGATGTAGTAGGCGAACTGGCCGCTCTTGGCTCCCTGGGCCGAGTAGGGCCTGCCGCACACCCCGCACTTCAGCAGCCCGCTCAACAGGTACTGGCTCCCCACTCTCCCGGGCCTCTGCACCTTCGGGGCGCGCTCGCTCATCGCCTGCTGCACGGCGTCGTACAGCTCCCTCGACACCAGAGCGGGCCACGCTCCCTCAACCCGCACCGGGTCCTGGGCCTTCTCGTTCTTGCCCTTGACTCCCCACACGGCGGCTCCCGTGTAGGCTTCGTTTCTCAGCACGTAGTGGAGACCGCCCTTGTACCACCGCTTCCCCCGGTTGGTGACGCCCCGTTCGTTGAGCTCCCTGCACAGCTCCTTGAGACCGTGGCCGCCCAGGGACTTCTGAAATATCTCCTTCACCACGGGGGCCGTGGCCGGGTCAACCTCCAGGCTGGGGCGCTCCTTCACCCCGTCCTGCACCTTGATCTTCCGGTAGCCGAAGGGGGCCTTGGAACCCAGGAAGAAGCCCCGCGACGCAGCCTCCCGCATCCCCCTGACGACCTCTTGGGCTAAATTCTCGCTGTAATATTCGTCCACCGACTCGATGATCCCCTCCAGCAGCCTGCCGGTGGCATTGTCCTCGGCCTGCTCGGTGATGGACACCACCCGGATGCCCTTGCGCCTGAGCTGGGACTTGAAGGCGACGGCGTGCTCCCGCTTGCGGGTGAACCTCGAAAACTTCCAGACGAGAATGACCTCAAAAGGAGCCTGGGGCTTGGAGCCCTCCTCGATCATCTCCCGGAACTGGGGCCGGTCGGCGACCCGGCCGCTCTCGGCCTCGTCCACGTACTCCCTGGTCACGGAGTAGCCGTTGGCCTTGGCGTACTCCTTGAGCGCCCGCAGCTGGGCGGACACGGACAGGTCCACGTCCTGCCGGTCGCTGGACACCCTGGCGTAGAGCGCCGCCGGCGTCAGCGGCTGTAGGTGCTTCTTCGTCATGTCCTCCTCCTCTTGTGTTCTGTTTGTCTCAAACGCGCGTTGCTGGGCGATCTCAGGCTGATACCCCGACAAGCGGTTCGATTGTGCTCACGTCGGTCTTGCCGCGGGCTACGTCCAGGTCGTACATGCGCTGAAGGTTCAGCCAGAAGTCGGGCGTCATCCCCAGGGCTTGGCCGATGCGCAGGGCTGTGTCTGCCGTGATGGACCTGCGGCAGTGGACGATATCGTGGATGCGTATCTGAGGCACTCCTATCGTCTTGGCCAAGCGGTACTGGGTGATGCCCAACTCCTCCATCATCTCCGCCAGATGCTCTCCCGGGTGTATGGGTTCTGGGGCGGTCATAAGCTTCCTCCTCAGTGGTAGTCGATGACTTCGATCTCCATAGCGCCCTGTTCCGTCCAGACGAAGCACACGCGCCACTGGTCGTTGACCCTGATGCTGTAATGGCCCTCCCGGTCTCCACGAAGGGCTTCAAGTCGGTGAGACGGCGGTACCCGAAGGTCTGTCAGCGCCGCAGCCGCCACCACTCGCTGCAATCTCACTCGCGCCCGTCGCTGGATGTCAGCCGGTAGTCGCCGAACCGTTTGTCCGGCGAAGAGGCGTTCAGCGTCGTCATTTCTGAATCGGTTCACCGACAAGGATAGTAATGTATATGGTTACTAATGTCAAGAGTGCGTATGCACTATGCACCTACGCGACCAGTCGCCACACGAGCAGGCCGACGACGGCGAGCAGCACGACCACGGCCAGGCCGAGCCTGACGGCCAACCGCCGCATTCCTCTCCGGGCGTCGCGCTCCTTCTCGTACTCCTCCTCCATCTCCTCTAGCGCCTGCCTGTCGGCGGACGCGGCGTACACCGCCTCGTCCCGCTCCCGCTCCAACGCCTGCGCCCGCCGGTCCAGCGCCACCAGCCTACGCTGGAGCTTGTCCTCCCGGCCAAGGGCGCGGCGCAACAGCTCCTCGTCGCTCACCCGCTCCGGCCCCTCCATCCGCACGTAGACCCTCCGGCCCTGCCTGCGCACCTCGACTTCTCCCCGCCGTACCATCCGGTCCAGGGTGGAGATGGAGACCTCCATCTCCCGCGCCGCCTCCGCCTTCGCCACCCAGCGCACCCGCTCAGCCATCGGCCTGTTCCTTGCGTTGAGGATTGCGTCTCCGCCACCGGTCGAACAGGCCCAGCCCCCGGCCCTCAGCTTCCTCCTGCTCCCGCGCCGCCTCCAGGGCCTCCACGCGCTCCGTCAGGTCATCCACGAGCTTCCTGAGATCGTCCACGCCTCGGATTGCCTGCCGCATCCTCGCCTCCAGCCTGTCCAGGGGCGTCGTCCCCTCCCCATCGGGATCGTCCAGGCCCGCCATGAACCGCTGCACGGCAAGCGCCATCTTCCCAGTCAGCCGCTCTTTGCTCAGGGCCAGGGCCACTGTCTTCCGGTTCACACCCAGGAGGGCCGCCGTCCTGCGCTGACCCTCCCGCTGGACGAGGTACTCCACGACCCACTTCTGGTCGGGTGGATGGTTGTCGGCCTTCCGTCTCCTGGAAGTCATCTTCGTCCTCTACAGGTGTGGGCCGCTTCTGCAATTTTCGGTGGAAGGAGCCCTTGACAGCGACCGGTCACCATTTTCGGCCAAACCCCCGAAATGTTGCATAAATCCAAACCTGCGTGGCCCGAAATGTCCGCTCCTACCCACCACCCCGTTTCGCGTCATGCACCCCCACCTCAATTCCTGCAATATCCGGTGGGCCAGCATGGGCCGCAGACGCCGCCGAAGCGCCGATTCTGCTCCTCAAAGACGCTTCACGGGCGCATCCGTACCTACATCCCTCTCAAACACCTGACCGGTCAGGGTGGTAAAAGTGCAATTCTGGCGTCTCCGGAGTGCGACCTAACTTTAGCACAGCTTCTCCCCAACTTGCATTTTTTGCCGTTGACCGGTCGAGGGACTTGCAGCCCCTTTCGTAGCTGAATCAGGGGAATATGACCGGTCTCGGCTATTTCAGGACCCAGCCAGCTGGACAAAATGTCCACTTTTTCGGCCCCCAGACGGCAGGGAGGGCAGATAGCGTTGCATCGACGCTATCTGCCCTCCCCCTATAGGACGCCTCTACAGGCGGGATGGGACGCATCCGGTGGTACAGCGGGTCGTAGACGTAATCGCTCAGCTGGGACAGCCGCAGCCGGGGGGAGGACGACGCCCACAGGGGGCGCCAGGACTCCCCCAGCATTCCCGTGTCTGACAGCACGGGCGCACAGGACACCATGATAGGCAGCGACATCCGGTTCATCCGGGCTGCGGTATTCACGTAGGTCTCCTCCACATCCTCCGTGTCCACGACGAACAGCGTGACGGGGTACGGCGGCAGGTCCTGTTTGTGCTCGTTCGACCAGTAGTAGTCTTCGTAGGGGTCCAGGCGGGTGATCACACCCCTGGGGTGGCGGGCTCTGAGCTCGTGCTCAAGGTAGAAGGGCACGGGATGGCCCCCGGCGACCAGGTGCCCCACGGCGTCGGGGGCGATGGCGGAACGGCCCCAGTTGTAGGCCCGGTCCGACCGGGCCGTGGGAACAACCCACACCAGCGCGCTGTTGGGCTCGTCTCTGGCCTCAGCCGCAAGCTTCGACAGGAACCACGTGATGCCGTCTGTGTGCTTCGTCTGCCTCGCCCACGTCTCGATGCGGTGCCCCACGTGACGGGAGCGTCCCTCCTTGTCCGTGGTCATCTCCGTGCTCCAGATGCCCCGCGTGGTAGGCAGCTCGGCCCGATCCCGGTGGGTCACGTAGCGTATGCCCTCGTCGGACAGCGTGTAGCGCACCTCGCCGCGTTTGCCGTGACGCTCGATGAGGCCCCAGGTATCGACGAGACTGCGCATCATCTGGCTGACACGACCCTCGGAGACGCCGAGCCAGGTTGCCAGGTGCTCACGGGGGATCATCGGGTGGTCGGTGATGAGGTCCAGCGTCCGCTTCTCAGCGGGGCTGAGGCCGAAGGCGGGCGCAGCCTGCGTCATGCGCTCAGGGTCGGGCAGGGAGGCGCGCTTGCGCTCCGGCGACGCCGTGAGGGGTCTTCGCCTTCTGCCGGGGCTGCCCCGGGAGATGACATCTTCCAGTGTGCAGAAGGTGATGCCGCCCGTCCAAGAGGTGGCGCACCACAGGCGGCGGTCCCGCCGTTCCAACACGGCCCGCGACTCGGCGGCCACATAGTAGTCCTCCAGCTCGACGGCCTCGCAGAACTGCGGCGTCAGCCGCTCCTCCCAGTCGCTGGGAACCAGGACGAGCACCACGTCGGGGCGGCGGCTGGCGTCGTAGTGGGCCAAAGCCCGCAGCCGGTCGTGGAGGGAGCGCCTGCGCAGGCCGAGACCCTGGCGCACCACGCCGAAGTCCCTGCCGTCGTGGAGGGTGATGGTAGCGTCGAAGCGGCCACGGCGGTGGAACTCCACTCGGGAACTGAGACCGTCGTTGCCCGGAGACATGGTGGCGGCCAGGCGGTAGACGGCGGCCACGGCGTCCATCCGGCGCAAGAGCAGGGTCAGCCACTCCCTGGACATGGGGTAGGCCCGCACGAAGTCCGAGGGCGTGTCGAAGTCCAGGAAGTCGGCGGTCTCCCTGATGCCGCCTGCCGTCAGGCAGTATCTCCCGCTCGACGGCAGGTGGACGGTGCCGTGGGTGGCCCTGCTGACGATGCCGTCGGCCAGCAGGCTGGTCAGGGCTCGATGGACGGTCGCGTGGGGCTCGCCCAGGATGAGCGCCAGCTCCGTCGATTCCACGAAGGGCATCCGGCTCAGGGCGTCGAGCAATTGTTGGTCGGTGAAGGACATGGTTTGAGGGTAGCGAGGAAGCGCCCTGGTGGGCAACCAGCACATGACAGCGCCGCGCTTGAGAGAGGGTCGAGGACTGGATCACAAGATGGGCGGACTTTGGTCGTGCTTGGCCGCCGGACTCCAGGGGCAGATGGCCGGAGGAGGCGAGGGCGCGTCCACGCGTCCGTCCCCGACAAGCAGACATTCCACCGGACCTTCGCAGTCCGGTGGAATGTCTCAGTTACCAGCGAGCCGGTTGGTCGCTAGTCGTCGTCGATGATGGTCATGGTGGCAGTCCCGTTGCCGGCAAGGTCCGCGCCGTTGGGATTGCCCAGCCACACCGCGAATTTCTCGTCGCCCTCCCGCTCGTTGTCCTGCTCCAGCCACACCGCCCCGTACCCGACGGTCTCCCCGGCCTTGATCGTTATCGTCATGCTGAAGACGATGTAGTCCTTGCCCCGGCGAGCCTGTCTGTCATTCGGGTCGGAGGTGGATTGGGTCCACCAGGTCACCCTGATATCCTTGTCCGAAGCCTCGGACAACGTCACCCGGAACCGTAGCTCGTCGTCCCCCTCACTGGCGGAAGCGGCGTGCACCGTGACGGTGGGCCGACTGGCGGGCGGCGGCGGGTCGTCGTCGTTGGCGATGGCCACCTCCAGCGGGTCCCCCTCGACCGTGACGCCCCCAGACAGATTCTGCTCCGACGGAGCACGCTCGTCCGCGCCGAAGGCCACCCGCACGGCGCGCTCCTCGGCGTCGTCGTTGGGACTGGCCGTCAGCAGCAGCGTCGCCTCCCGCGCCCCCGCCGCAAAGACCACCGCCGGGTCCTGGGCGCTGTGGGGGTCCTCCTCCAGCAGCGTCACATGCTCGTTGACGTTGTCACCCTCCTTCAGGGCCAGGGTGTAGTGGACGTCCGCGTCGGCCCCCGACACATCCAGGGGCGCGGTCAGGCTCTCGCCCGGCGCCAGCGCCCGGTTGAGGGTGAGGGTGATCTCCCGGACGCCGCCGTCCTCGGCGATGGGGTCGTCTGCGTCGGCCACCAGGGTGACGGTGGTGGCGTCGTCGTCGGAGACGGTGACCTTGGCCGCGCCCTGGGACGAGGAGACGGTGTAGCCGCTGCCCGCGTTCAGGGTCACGGTCACCGAGCCGTCGGCCTCGTCGGTATCGTCGTTGGTTGTGGCTACGGCGTGGCTCACGCTGCCGCCGGTGGGGATGACCACCGTCGTTGGGCCGGTGGTGACGCCGTAGTCTCCCGTCTGCGTGACGGTGAGCGTCACCGTCAATGCGCTGGCCGGGGCCGGGCTGGCGGTGACGGTGAAGGAGGCGTTGCCTCCCTCGGTTATGCCGCTGCCTGCGGTCACGCTGATCTCCGGCGTCGCAGGCGGCGGATCGTCGTCGTCCGCCACGGTCACCGACGCCGTTCCCTGGTTGGACGACACGGTGTAGCCGCTGCCCGCGTTCAGGGTGACGGTCACCGAGCCGTTCGCCTCGTCGGTATTGTCGTTCGTCGTGACGACGGCGTAGCTCTTGCTGCCTCCTACCGGTATCTCCACGGTCTTCGTGCCCGTGGACACGCCGTAGTCTCCCGTCTGCGTGACGGTGAGCGTCACCGTCAATGCGCTGGCCG
>WTFW01000027.1:10431-17649 GCA_011523785.1 Chloroflexota bacterium
GCGCCGGGCTGGCGGTGACGGTGAAGGAGGCGGAGCCTCCCTCGGTTATCCCGCTGCCGGCGGTGACGCTGATCTCCGGTGTTGCAGGTGGCGGCGGCGTTTGCTCCTGCTGCGGGTCGTCGTCGTCCGAGACCGCGACCGATGCCGAGCCCTGGGTCGAGGACACGCTGTAGCCGCTGCCCGGGTTCAGGGTCACGGTCACCGAGCCGTTCGCCTCATCGGTATTGTCGTTCACCGTGGCCACGCCGTGGCTGACGCTGCCGCTGGTGGGTATGGTCACCGTCTGCGCGCCCACGGTCGCGCCGTAGTCGCCGCTCTGCGTGACGGTCAGGACCACCGTCAGCGCCGAGGACGGGGCCGGGCTGGCCGTGATGGTGAAGGAGGCGTTGCCGCCCTCGGTTATCCCCGCTCCGGCGGTCACACTGACCTCGGGGGGCGCAGCGGGCGTCGTCGTTCCCGCATTGCGGCACCCCTCCAGCCGGTCCAGCTCTTTGTATATCTTCTGCCACAGCTCGTTGGGGCCGTCCCCCTGCCAGTTGGGCGTCTGCCGGTCCGGGCGGGCCTTCAGCTCCGCCACCGTGTAGTCGTCCTCGCCCCTCATCGTGTTGTAGGAGCGTGTGAAGGTCTCCACCAGGTCTGGCCGCGCCCCGTTCCATGGGTCCCTGGTCTTGGCCTCCACCTCGGCCAGCAGGTCCTCGTCGGTGGTGACGCAACTCTGCTGCGCCGCCGCGTCGTCGTCCGCGACCACGACCGTTCCCGCGGGCTGGCTGGAGGAGACGGTATAGCCGCTGCCCACGTTCACCGTCAGGGTGACCGAGCCGTCAGGCTCGTCGGTATTGTCGTTCGTCGTGGCGACGGCGTGTGCCACGCTGCCGCCGGTGGGTATCGTCACCGTCTTCGTTCCCGCTGCCGCGCCGAACTCGCCGCTCTGTATGACGGTCACCGAGACCGCCAGCGGAGCCGTGGGCGCCGGGCTGGCGCTGACCGTGAAGGAGGCGGAGCCTCCCTCGGCGATGCCCGCTTCGGCGGTCACGCTGATCTCCGGCGTGGCGTCCGGGGCCGGGTCGTCGTCGTCCGCGACGGTCACCGACGCCGCGCCGCTGTCGTCCGACACGGTGTAGCCCTCGCCCGCGTTCACCGTCAGGGTGACCGAGCCGTTCGGCTCGTCGGCCTCATCGCCCACCGTGGCGACAGCGTGCTGTGCCGAGCCGCTCGTCGGTATGTTCACCGTCGCCGTTCCCGTCGTCGCGCCGTAGTCGCCCGTCTGAGTGACGGTTATGCTCACGGAAAGGGCCGTCTTAGGCGCGGGGTCGGCGGTGATGGTGAAGGTGGCCATGCCGCCCTCGGTGATGTCCGCTCCCGCTGTGACGCTGATCTCCGGCCCCGTCGGGTCATCGTCGTCCGCGACGGCCACCGACGCCTCGCCCTTACCGGACAACACGGCGTAGCCCTCACCCGCGTTCACCGTGAGGGTCACCGAGCCGTCCTCCTCGTCGGCGTCGTCGTTCACCGTGGCCACGGCGTGGCTGACGCTGCCGACGGTGGGGATGGTGACCGTCTGCTTGCCGGTGGTCCCCGACGCGGCGTAGTCGCCCGTCTGGGTGACGGTCACGTTGGCCGTCAGAGGCGCATCCGGCGCGGGGTCGGCGGTGATCGTGAAGGTGGCTGAGCCGCCCTCGGTTATCCCGCCACCGGCGGTGACGCTGATGTCCGGGGTTGTCGCCTCCTGCGCCTGTACCGGCTTCTGTGGCGTCGCGTCGTCGTCGGATACGCTCACCGTGGCCGCGCGCTGCGACGACGACACGGTGTAGCCGCTGCCCGCGTTCAGGGTGAGGGTCACCGAGCCGTCGGCCTCGTCGGCTTTGTCGTCCACCGTGGCCACGGCGTGGCTGACGCTGCCGCCGGTGGGTATCATCACCGTCTTTGTTCCAGTGGATACACCGTAGTCGCCCGTCTGGCTAACGGTGACGCTGACCGAGAGGGGCGCCTTGGGCGCCGGGTCGGCGCTGACGGTGAAGGAGGCGCTGCCGCCCTCCGTTATGCCGCTGCCGGCAGAAACGCTGATCTCCGGCGTCGGAGTCGCCTTGGGCGCGTCGTTGTCGTAGACCACGACCCCCGCCGAAATCCGGGATTGGGAGACAGTGTAGCCGTTGCCTCCCGACACCATGACGATGACTTGGCCGTTCCGTTCGGCGACGGCGTCGTCCTCCGTGGGTACGGCGTGCTCCGCCGAGCCGGAGGTGGGAATGGTCACTTGCTGGGCTCCGGTGGCCCCCGGCTCTACGTGGTTCCCGATCTGCATCACCCACAACGAGACCGTCAGCGGAGACGGGGGCGCAGGATTTGCGGTGACGGTAAAGCGCGCGTCATCACCCTCGGTCACTGTAACGGCGACGGCGGTGATGCCAATCTCCGGCGCATCGTCGTCCGACACTACTACAGTTGCCGCCCCCTGGGTGGAGGATAAGGTGTGGTCGCTGCCTGCGTTCAGGGTGACGGTCACCGAGCCGTTGGGCTCGACTACGTCGTCATCAACCGTGCCGACCGTATGCTTCACCGTGCCGCTTGTCGGTATCGTCACCGTCTTTGCGCCGACAGCGCCCGTTTCCGCGTAGCCTCCCTGCTGGGAGACGGTCAGCGAGACCGTCATCGGAGCCGTCGGCGCCGGGTTAGCCGAGATGGTGAAGACCGCGTCGTTGCCCTCGTCGATGTTTCCACCGCCGGTGACGCTGACCTCCGGCTCATTGTCCGACACTGCCACACTGGCCGCGTTCTGCGTGTGGGAAATGGTGTAAGCCTGTCCCGAGTTGAGGCGCGCGCTGATCGTGCCATCAGCCTTGCCGAGGGAGTCATCGATAGTGGGCACGGAGTGCTGGACAGTGCCGCTTGTCGGGATAATCACTGTCTTTGCGCCGACAGCGCCCGGTCCCGCGTAATCGCCCTGCTGGGAAACGGTCAGCGAGACCGCCATCGGGGACGTTGGCGCCGGGTCAGCCGAGATGGTGAAGACCACATCGTCGCCCTCGTTGACGTTTCCGCCAGCGGTGACGCTGACCACCGGTTCATTGTCCAACACCATCAGCCTGGCCGTGCTCTGCGTATCGGAAACGGTGTAGCCCTGCCCCGGGTGGACCCTCGCTCTGAGCCAGCCATCAGCCTCGCCGATGGAGTCGTCGGTGGTGGCCACGGCGTGCTGGACAGAACCGCTTGTCGGGATGGTCGCCGTCCGCGTGCCCGCTGACACGCCGTAGTCGCCGCGTTGCGTGATGCTCAGCGAAACCGTAAACGGAGTTGTCGGCGCCGGGTTAGACGAGATAGTGAAGATTGCATCGTCCCCCTCCTCCACGTTCCCGCCGGAGGTGATGCTGACGGACGGTTCATTGTCCAGCACGGCCACGCTGGCCGCGTTCTGCGAACGGGAAATGTTGTAGCCATAACCTGGTTTGAGCGTCACACTGATCGAGCCGTCTTCCTCACCGGTTAAGTCATCGATAGTGGCAACGGAATGCTGGAGTGTGCCGCTTGTCGGTATCGTCACCGTCTGCTCGCCCGTGTCTCCGGACGCTGCAAAATTCCCGCTTTGCGCGATGTCCACGGTCACCGGGAGGGGAGCTTTGGGGGCCGGGTCGGCGGTAAAGGTGAAGGATGCGCTGCCTCCCTCGGTCACGTCCGATCCGGCGGTGATGCTGATCTCCGGCGACCCGGCAGGCGCGACATCATCGTCCTTCACGATCACCGTCGCCGAGCTCTGACCCGGCGACACCCTGTAACCCTCCCCCGGGTTGATGGTAACTGTGACCGTCCCGTCGGGCTCGTCCACATCGTCGTTCGTGGTGTAGACACCGAGGTTCAAGCCGGGGTTCTTTTCGCCCAGGGTGCGCTTTAGCGGGCCCGTCCATGCGCCGAAGTCGCCTTCGGCGGTGATCGTCAGACTCAGTTCTATGCCACCCCAGTCGTCGGCTTTCTGGACCACGATTGTGAACGCGGCCGCCTCGCCCTCGGATATAACGCTGCCGATGGTGAAGTTGCCGGGTGTAATGCTGACCTCCGGGAGTTCATCGTCCGCAACAGTCACCGCGGCGGAACCCTGTGTGGCAGAGACGGTGTAGCCGCTGCCGCTGAGTAAGCTTGCCGTGATGGAGCCGTTGGGCTCGTCGATAGTGTCGTTCACGGTGGACACGAAGTGAGTTGCCGTGCCGCTTGTCGGGATGGTGACCGCCTGCGTGCGCGGCAACGCTCCAAAGTCGCCGCTCTGGGCGACGGACAGCGTGACCGGCAGAGGCGACTGCGGGGCAGGGCTTGCCGTGAGGGTGAACATGGCCCTGGCGCCCTCAGTCACGTCGGCGCCGGCGGTGACGCTGATCACGGGAACGGCCGTCGGCGCCGGCGTCTGCATGGCCTTCACCGCGTCCAGAACTCGCTGCCAGCGCGCTTTGGGCGTGCCGCTAAGGCCTGCAACGCGCGTCTCCAACTCCTGAACGGTGAACGCGTTGGATTCTCCGCGAACGGTGCGGAGCGCCTTTTCCCAATCGGCCTGAGCGTTGGCGTCGCCCGTCACATCCCGGTGATGGACGATCCTTTCCAGGATCTCCTTCTCTGCTCCGGAGATCACGAGCGGAAAGCCGAGGCCGGTTCGTATACCCTCGTGGATTCTCTGCCCGGAGTACTTCGCCGTGGTAAAGGGGACCGCGAACTCCGACGAGACTACAGTTATCTTGATGTTTCCGCCGGTGGGGGTAAAGGTGATGGCTGGGCTTTCGGCGCTGCCGGCGGGAACGGTCACGGCATGGGCGGAGAGGTTTGCGCCCTCGACTGACAGCTCCACCGACATGTTAAATGGAGAACCTTGTGCCACCGTGACCACGACGCTATCATCGCCCCGTCGCTCCAGTTCCGCCGTGAAGGTGAAATCCGAGCCGGGGTTTTCGGCCAGAACGAGTCTCTCCAGCTTGTCGAGTCCCTCGAACGTGCCATCCGGCAGTTCGTCCAGTTCGTTGCCGATCAAGGACAAGGTTTCCAGGCGGGGGAGGTCATGGAACACGCCGTCGGGCAGTTCGGATAGGTTGTTGTGCGCCAGACTCAACCCTTCAAGGGCGGAGAGACCTTCGAAGGCGTTGTCCGGCAGCTCGGTCAGGTCGTTTCCCCATAAGTCCAACCAATCCAGGCGAGAGAGGCGGCTGAACGCGCCGTCGGGCAACTCGGTCAGATCGTTATGGAGCAGACTCAGGCTTATCAGATTGGTGAGGTCGTCAAAGACGCCGTCTGGCAGACTTGTCAGATCGTTATAGCTCAACTCCAGCAGCTCAAGATTTGACAGACCGGCAAAAGCGTCCTCGGGCAGCGTGGTCATATCGTTGTTGGACAGCCATAGCGCCTCCAGGTTTGACAGGTCATCGAAGACGCCGCCGGGAACTGTGTCCAGTTCGGTCAAATAAAGCCCCAGGTTTTTCAGTTTCGGCAGGCCGTCAAACACGTCCTTGTGCAGCGTCTCCAGGTCGTTGTCGGCCAGGGTCAGGATTTCCAGATTCGGCAGCCCGTCAAACACGCCTTTCGGCAGCTCTGTTAGTTCGTTGCTGCCCAGATTCAGCCGCCTCATGTTCGTGAGGCCCTCGAACACGCCGACAGGCAGCTCCTTTATCCCTGCGCCTCCCAGAGTCATGTAATCGATGCTGCTTAGCCCCGCGAAATCGCCAGGCTTGAGGGTGTCGACGTCCCCAAGCACGCCGAAGAATATGTACCTCCACTCCCCCGCGCGGATGCCGTGATCCCCGCCTTTGATGCTGTTGAGGTGCGCCTCGGTAACCAACGCGCAGTCCCTGATACCGGGCAATTGGGCGATAATTTGGACCTGCACTGCCATCGTGCGTCCACAGATGCCGGGAGGGGTTTCTGAACCTTCGTCTGCCTGAGCGGGGGGTGCCGCGGGCGCCAAGGCCAAGACAAGTGTAGCGGCCAGGCCGACGGCCAGCAGAATCAGACGTGGCTTAGGCAATTGGTATTTCACTATGCGACTGCTCAAGTGTTACTGGTCACCTGAAGTTCTGAAACCTCCAATATGGGCCAGTGTTACTATCCCATAGTGGGCCTCTCTTTTCAATATGCCGGGGCGCGCGTGACCCTGGGTTCCTGAGGAAGCCCGGAGCGGTTGAAAGGGTGGAGTGGAGAGGCCCGCTAATTCTTGGCCTGGATTACGACGCGGCCGCCGTCCTCTATGTCGATGTTCAGGTTGTGGCGGTCCATGAGCCGCATCCCCACCAGGGGAGTGGTGTCGGCGGCGTCGGCCAGGACGTACCTTGGATGGCCGTCCCAGAGCACGGCAACGTCATATACATCGAAGGTCACCTCGCTGCCGTCGGCAAGGGTTCCCCGGCTGGTGCCTTCCAGGGCCAATCCCAACTCCGTCGCCAACGCCGGGGTTACGGTCAGGAATCCGGTGAAGCCGGTGTCTACCACGGCCTCGACCTCGCTTGACTGTCCCGACGGGCCTTGCACGGAAAGGATTATCACGGGCTCGTAGGCGGCATTCACCACGCCCTCTATCACTTGGCGCTCCGAATTGGACGCCCCCCAAAGTGATGTAGTGCCCGGTGCCCGACTCGAAGCAGCCAAACGTCGATAGCCCCTGGGCGCTGTGTCCGCAAACGCTTCGCTGCTGCCCGAAGGTCGTCGGAGACGGCCCAATTCCCGCTGTCAACGTCGATGGCGACGTACTCCCCGTGGTGGTCCGCTTCGACCTGGGGACGGATGTCCCGCTCATATATCTCGTCGCCCAAGCGGGCCGTCTCTTCGCGAGGTCGGCGTCGGGCCACGGCGTTTTCCCTTCCTTGGGTGGGTACCGTAGTCTCCCCGTCTCTCATGCCTCATCCCTTCAAAGAGCGTTTCTCCGCTCTTCGGCCCCTCCAGCATGGTATTCTTCTACTGGCGTCATTCTACTTCACCTGTCCAGTTCGAGGAAAGCAGTCTTCTGCCTCCCCCTCGCCCTTGAAAGCGCCCTAGGCTAGACCTCCAGCTTGAAGGAAATTGCGAAGGTTCTTGATTTTGTCAAGTCTGGTGGGCCAGAGCGTACCGAACTACGAACGTTCCGGTGGGAGCTCGACCTGTAACCGGATCAGAGTCCGGGCGACGAGGCAGCCCGCACTCGGACATCGCAGCCGACTTGGTCGCTAGTCGTCGTCGGTGATGGTGATGGTCGCCTCATCGACGGCGAGGTCCGCGCCG
>WTFW01000178.1 GCA_011523785.1 Chloroflexota bacterium
ATCAGAACTGGTACGGTGGATCGGTTTCCAGCCCCGGCGGGGCAGGATCGTGCTCACTGCCTTGCGGTCGGACCAGGTCGCCGGCTCTGCCGCATCCAACCAGCAACAGCAAGGCAATGCCGAACACGGCGCACAGCTGAGTCACCGGAGCCTCGCCCGCGCTGCCGCCACGGCGGAGCGAACCGAGGCCGGAGCTGCCCCCCCTGCGCTGGTGCGGCGGGCCAGCGACGCTTCGATGCCGAGCACGTCGAAGACTTCGGCGTTCGCTTCGGGAATCACCGTCTGAAGATCGGCCAGGGACAGCTCATCAAGGCGACAGCTCCGCTCCTCCGCCAGCCGGACGGCACGGCCGGCGGCCGCGTGGGCGTCCCGGAACGGCATCCCGGCTTTGCTGACCAACCAATCTGCTAGGTCGGTGGCAGTGGGATGCCCGACCTCGGCCATCGCCCGCATGGCCGCGGTGTTGAACGACAGGGCTTCCATCATCCCGGTCAGCGCGGCTACCGACACGGCCAGTGCATCGGTCGCGTCGAACAGGGGTTCCTTGTCCTCCTGGAGGTCCTTTGCGTAGGCAAGCGGCAGGGCCTTGAGAACCGTGGCGATGGCGACGAACGCGCCGAGGATCCGTCCCGACTTGCCGCGCACGAGTTCTGCCGCGTCCGGATTCCGCTTCTGGGGCATGATCGACGATCCGGTCGAGAATGCGTCCGGGAGCGTGACGAAACCGAACGCGGGCGTGGACCACAGCACCAGTTCCTCGGCCAGGCGTGAAAGGTGCACGGCAGCAATGACGGCCGTCGACAGGACTTCCAGCACGAAGTCACGGTCTGAGACCGCGTCGATCGAGTTGCGCATGGGCTGTCGGAAGCCGAGCGCTTGCGCTGTTTCCTCACGGTCGATGGGAAACGGCGTGCCGGCCAATGCTGCCGCGCCGAGGGGGCATTCGTTCAGCCGGTCGCGGGCATCGCGGATCCGTCCCCGGTCCCGATCCAGCATCTCGACGTAGGCGAGCAAGTGGTGGCCGAGCGTGATCGGTTGGGCCGGCTGCAGATGCGTAAACCCGGGCATGATGGAGCCGGCGTGCCCGTCGGCATGATCGAGCAGCGCCGACTGCAGGGCGTGCAGGCCAGCATCAAGCTGGTCGAGCGTGTCGCGGGCCCACAAACGTATCGAGGTCGCCACCTGGTCGTTCCGCGAACGCGCCGTGTGCAGCCGCTTTCCGGCCGGTCCGGCGATTTCCGTTAGACGGTGTTCCACGTGCATGTGGATGTCTTCGAGTTCGTCGCGCCAAGAGAAGGCCCCGGATGCGATTTCGGCCTCGACTTGGGCCAGCCCATCGAGAATGGCCTGATGGTCGGACGCACTGAGCAGTCCCTGGCCCTTCAGCATCTCGGCATGCGCCCGTGACTGCCGGATGTCCTGCTCCCAGAGCTTGCGGTCGAACGGGTGTGAGGCGTTGATGCGCTGCATCAGCTCGACCGGTCCCGAATCGAACCGGCCGCCCCACATGGTTCCGGGCGAAGAGGGAGGCTGGTTGGTCATGGAATTACCGGAGTTGGGAACGGGCACCGGTCAGCGTGTGCCTGCCCCGAGAATACAGCGCATGCCCCGTCTTCGACCGTTCGGCCCGACCGTTTGTCTTGACGGCGGCGGCTTCCTCACGCAAGAACGCACCAGATCGGTGCATGATCCGACGGGCGTTTTCGCGTGCGCGGGCGGATATCGACATCGCACGCCTCGAGCCGGTCGGCCGCCTGTGGTGAGAGCAGCAGGTGATCAATTCTGAGACCTCGGTTGTCATCAAACGCCCGCCCATAGTCCCAGTACGTGTACACCTCCTCGGAGTCCGGGTGCAGGTCCCGGTAGGCGTCGGTGTAGCCGAGGTGGAGCAGGCGCCGGAACCGCTCCCGTGATTCGGGGCGACATAACGCATCATCCCGCATGGATGCCGGGTCCGCCAGATCGCGGTCGGTCGGACAGACGTTGAAGTCGCCCGCGAGCACCGCTGCCTCCTCGAGTTCCAACAGTCGCTCGGCCTGGATCTGCAGGTGCGACATCCAATCCAGCTTGTACGGGAACTTAGGGCTTTCGACCGGGTTGCCGTTCGGAAGGTAGATGCATCCCACCCGGACGCCGCGCCCCTCGGGTGCGTCAACCCACGCCTCAATGTACCGGGCAGCGTCGTCGTCCTCGTTGCCGGGGAGCCCGGTAACCACGCCCTCCAGGGGGTAGCGGGACGCCAGCGCGACACCGTTGAAGCCTTTCTGGCCCGCCACTGCCACGGTGTAGCCGCAGGCCTCCAGCATGTCGACCGGTACCTGTTCGCTGGTGGCCTTCAGTTCCTGCAACGCGAGTACGTCGGGCTCTGCGTCGCGCAGCCAATCAACTACGTGTTCGATCCGAATCCGGATCGAATTCACATTCCAACTGGCGATTTTCATGCGGAGCGATCAGTCGATCGCGAAGGACGTGCCGCAGCCACAACTCGCTGTCGCATTGGGATTTTCGATGTTGAACATCGCGCCGCCGGGGCTTTCGACCCAATCGATCTCGCTCCCGGCCACGTAGATCATGGACATCGAGTCGATGACCAGGCCGGCACCCGCCCCGTCCGGCCGTTGCGAGATGACAACATCGTCCTGGCCGTCCAGCGCGTCATCGAGCGAAAAGTCGTACGAGAACCCGGAGCAGCCACCGCCCTGAATCGCGATCCTGACGAATTTCGCAGCCAGCTCAGGCTGGCTCAGAATGAAGGAAAGCCGCTGTCGGGCCCGCTCGGTGAGCCGGATCGGCGCTTCGACGGAAGTATCCATGCCTGCAATGTTGGGTTGTTGCGGCCACTTGTCAAACCCGCTCTGCGTACTGGGGCAGGGGGGCAAGGCTCATGCGG
>WTFW01000101.1 GCA_011523785.1 Chloroflexota bacterium
GGGTTCACGAAGAAGTACGGGGCGACGTATACCTGGGGCCGGGGGCGGGACCCGTGGACGATTCGCTTCTCCGAGGTGCCTCAGGACCGGACGTTTACGTTTCAGTGCGACCGCGAGGTGTTTGACACGCTGCTGCTGGATCACGCGCGGGACGAGGGGGTGGACGTACGGGAGGGTCACCAGGTGACGCGCGCGCACCTGACGGAGGGACGGGTGACGGGGCTTTCGTTTACGGACGAGGACGGGGCGGCGGGCGAGGTTCGGGCGCGGTTGTGCGTGGATGCTTCGGGTCAGTGGTCGGTGCTGGGGCGGCAGTTCCGGTTGCGGGAGCACAACGAGAATCTGCGGCACGTGGCGCTGTTCGGGCACTACCACGGTGGACCGACGACGCTGTCGGACGTGCTGGATGACATGGAACCGACGGACGCGGGAAATGTGTACGTGGTGGCGGTGGATGACGGGTGGCTGTGGCACATCCCGCTGGCCGGCGGATTGCGCAGCATCGGGCTGGTGACGGACCCGGAACGGATTCGCGGGATGTCGCGGACGGAACGGCGGAAGTACTGGCAGCGGCAGATCGAGTCGTGCGAGGAGTACCGGGAGCTGTTGGAGGGCGGCCGCTGGGCGGGGGATTTCGACATCGTGTCGGACTGGTCGTTTATCTGTAAGCGGTTCCACGGGCCGGGATACCTGCTGGTGGGGGACGCGGCGTGTTTTGTGGATCCGATCCTGGCTTCGGGCATTGCGCTGGCGCTGCAGGGGGTGCTGCGGGCGACGAAGGCGGTTCGGACGTCGCTGGAAGCGCCGGACCTGACGGGCCTGGCAATGGACTGGTACCAGGAGGGGTACCTGGAGCAGGCGAACGATTTCGTGGACATGGCGAATCACTGGTACCACGGGCAGCGCCTGCAGGAGTCGTGGTTCTGGACGGCGCACCGACTGGTGGACCCGAGCCAGAATTTGTCGCTGCGGCAGGCGTTTGTGTTCATTTCGTCGGGGCTGACGCAGGAGACGCCGGAGGAATCGATCCGCTACATGGGCGGGTTTACGCCAGGTCAACTGGCGGTGACGTATGAGGCGCTGGCGGGTGATGGCGCGACAGGGGTGGCGCAGCCGACGGAGGGAGCTCCGATCCCGGCGGTGGCGCGGCCCAGCGTTGCGATGACGCCGGAACAGGCGCTGGCCGGGACGCCGGCGTTTGTGGCGGGGGCGGATGTTCGGGCATGGATGCAGGAGACGGAGACGGGGTTGCGGCCGGTGACGCGGGTGGAGGTGCCAGGGGCGGCGAACGGGGACAAGCGGGAGATCCTGTTGTCGCTGCCGACGTTGTCGGTGCTGAACCTGATGGACGGCCGGCGGAGCGGGGCGGAGGTGGCGCAGGCGATGGCGAAGCGGTTTGCGCAGAGCGTGCCGACGGACGCGGCGGCGCTACGGCCGATTGTGGGGTCGGTAATTGCGGACCTGGCCAAGGAAGGGGCGGTGGATCTGAGGAAGGGGAGAGGTAAGAGGGGAGAGGAGTGAGAGGAAGAAGGGAAGAAGCGAGAGCGGGATGGAGTGGAGTAGTAAGAGACGAAGGGGACTTCCTGGGGTTGGTGGGGGCTGAGGGCGTGTGGATCGATGCGCTCCGTTTCGACTGGCTCACGACAGGCTGACTGCAAGACTCCGACCCGGCTCACTATGAACGGGCTGCGGGAGGGACTGACCGGAGCATAGGCGCGGGACAGGGAATGCCAAACGGCCCGCCGCGTGAGCGGCGGGCCGTTGTGGCGAACGGTCGCGGACTAGGCCGGGATGGGCTTCCAGTCGCTGTACGAGTTGATGACAGCGTTGGTGTCCTTGGCCATGTTGACGGCCGCTTCCTCGGGGCCAACCTCGTTGACCCAGAGCTTGGACTGCCAGACACCGTGCGCACCGCGGAACTCGTCCCAGTAGGGGAAGTAGCCGGGGGTGCGCGGTTCGGGCGTGGTGGCGTAGGTCTTGAGCCAGTGCATGCCCTCAGGCGGAGCCGCAAGGGACTCGGGCAGATCGGCGACTTCCTTGAAGACGGGGAAGTGGCCGCGGTCAATGCCCACGCGTGCCTGGTATTCCGGGCCCGCGAGGAAGGTGACCAACTGCACGGTCTCCTCAAGGTTGCCCAGCCGCTCAGCAGCAATGGTGACGATGTGCGGCTGGTCGTTCCAGCCATGCCGCGCGACGCCAGTGTTGGGCGACGCGTACATGGGACCGACGGACCAGGAGAAGCGGTCCGCAATGCGCGGGATGCCGAAGCCGGTGCTGTAGACCCGGCCACCGGGCCAGATGCCGACCTTGCCGGCGGAGAACGGGTCACCGAACTCACCGGCCACCCGCTGGCGTGCCTCGTTGGTAAAGGCGACACCCTCGGTGTGCATGGTGCCGTGGGCCCACGTGAGGGCTTCGATGGCTTCCGGCGTGTCGAACTGGGATTCGCCCTGCTCGTTGAACCAATACTCAACGCCGTTGGACCAGAGCATTGGGCCCCAGCCGAACTGGTCGCTGGTGGGCGCCCACATGCCGTACTGGTCGTCATCGGTGTCGGTGAGCCGGCGCGCGGCTTCCATGGCGTCGTTCCAGTTCCAGTCCTCGGCGGGCTGACCGACACCGTTGGAATCGAAGAGCTCGATGTTGTAGACGATGCCGTTCATGCCGCCCTGGAAGGGGAGGCCGTGAAGACGGCCGTTGGCCTGGTAGAGGGCGCCTTCCCACGGGAGCCAGCCGGTAGGCAGCACCCAGTAGTCATCCAGGGAGAACCCGAGCTTGGTGACCTGGTCGGTGATGTCGGGGAAGTAGCCAGCGGCGTAGTGGGCCTGGAAGAGGTTGCCCTCGAAGAGGATGACCTCGGCCATGCTGCCGGCCGCCAACTGGAGGTTGACCGAGTCGAAGTAGTCGCCGCCGATGACGTCGATCTTGACCGGGTAGTTGGGGAACTGGCGCGCGTACTGCTCCATGCCCCACTTCATGGCGTTGCCGCGCGGCCCGGAGGTGTGGTCCGTGGCGAAGCGAACGCTACGCGGGGCCATCATGGGTTCGGCAGCTTCCACCGTGACGACTTGCTCAACGGTGACCGGGACTTCCTTCTCGACAATCCGCTCGACCTGCCGGACCTCGGTGACGACCTTGACGACCTCTACGACTTCGCCTTCGCCGCAGGCCGCCAAGACCGCAACGCCAGCGGCTCCAAGAGCACCGGCGCTACCAGCTCGAAGCATTTCTCGACGTGTCAGATTCCGCATATCCCCTCCTGCGTCCCGAAGGACCCGCGGCACATGGTTAGAGCCGTCCGAATGTTAGCGCGTTCGCGCAGTTACGGAAAATCAGGGCGAGCATAGCCCAACCGAGCGGAAGCGCCGTGAGCGTTAGTGGTTCACCTGGCACTCGGCCGGCGAGGCGTGGCCGGGCGGCAGGCTGCCGACCTAGCACGGCAGCCGCTGCAGGGAGCCAAGGGCAGTCACAACGCCCCGCACGAGGGCCGTTGCGCCAGCCTTCAACCAGGGGCCTACCAGGTGAGGCGGACTACCAGCTTGCGCCGCTGCGCAGTTTGAACTTGCCGTGTTCGACTTCCTGGTCGCCGCAGGCCGCCAGCGCGGCGAGAGCCACGGCGGCGACGGCACCGCCCAGCAGGACGCGTCGGCGGGTGAGCTGCGGTGCGGAAGCGCGTTCCTTGGTCCGGTCACTACGCATGACGGACTCCATACCGAGACTTCACCTCAATGCTTAGCACAAACGGGCGCACGGCGCCCCTCAAATCAAGGCCGAGGCGCCTGGAAGACACCGCCGGGATCGACGACGGAGATGACGCCACCGGGGAGCATGAGGGTGTCACCACAGGTGAGCGGGGTGACACCCGAGCCCTGCTGTAGGAGATAGTCGGGATCGCGCTGGACACGTGGTGTGGCGAAGTCCCGCATGGAGCGGGCCGGGATGAGGCGAGCAATGGCGTTGCCGACGGGTGCGACGGAGGTCAGGCCGGCGTCTTCCATGGCCTGGCCGAGGCGGTTGAAGTCGTAGCCGGGATAGCCCACGTCGCGCAGGTAGACGATGGATTCGAAGGGAACGACAGCGCCGTCGGGCCGGCGGAGGCGGCGGCGCAGGGTGTCGAGCTTGCGGTGGTGGAGGCGGAAGGCCACTTCGAGCAGGTGAAAGGCGGTGAAGCTCTGGTAGGTGACGCCGAGGAGCAGGAAACGGCCGTCGAGCTCGAAGACCATGCCAAGCGGGCTGTCGGCGGCCCAGGCGGTCTTGCCGGGGGCGGTGACGATGGTCTCGGCCTGGCGTCCAATGGCGCTGACGCTGTGAGTGAGGTGACGGCTGCGGAGGTTGCCGGCGCGGCGGCGGATCTCGTCGGCAACGGCGCCCATGTCGGACGGGGTGTTGCGTGGGTCGAAGACGAAGCCGGGCTCCTGGGCGGTCTCGTAGTTGAAGGAGGGGCCGACGAGGGTGCCGGTGGGGCCAAGGACCTGGAGCAGGGCGTCCACGACGGTTGGCGCGCCGCCGACGACGTGGCCGAGGCTGCGGAGTGAGCTGTGGACCATGAGGACGTCGCCTGGCTGGATGCCCAGGCGACGCAGGTCGGCGGCGAGGCGGTCGCGGGTGAGAACCATAGGTACGGGGTAGATACTAAGGGCCATGCGAGGATACGCCGCGCGCCAGGGAGAGTGATATGGCCGAGCCGAGCCCCGTTCGTTGCGCCGTGATTGGTACGAAGAACATTGCCGCCCAGCACATTCCGGTGTTGCAGGCGCTGCCGGAGGCGGAGGTGGCGGCGCTGTGCGACATCGATCCGGAGGCGGTGGAGGAAACGTCGCGACGGTTCGGCGTGGCACAGACGTTTACGAGCCTGGAGGAATTGGAGGCCTGGGGCGAGTTCGACGCGGTGTACGTGCTGGTGAGCGTGCTGGCGGTGGCGGAGGTGGCGGAGCGGTTCATCCGGGCGGGGATTCCCACGTTCCTGGAGAAGCCGCCGGGGTTGTATTCGTCGGACACGGAGCGGCTGGCGGAGGCAGTACGGGAGACAGGGACGACGGCCATGGTGGGGCTGAACCGCCGCTTCTATTCGTGCCTGCAGGCCGGACGCGAGGCGCTGCTGGACACCGGGGACGTGGTGTCCGTGACGGTGCACGCGGACGAAGTTGGCACGACGCACTGGGAAGGCCCGAAGTTTCCGCCGGAAGTGGCGATGCGCTGGGCGTATGCGAACAGCATTCACGCGCTGGACCTGTTGCGATACCTGGGCGGCGACGTGGCCAACGTGACCTCGCTGGTGCGGCGCCGCGGGCTGCCGAAGCCGGATAGCTTCAGCGCGCTGCTGGAGTACGAGTCGGGCGCAGTAGGACGAGCCATTTCGGAGCACTTTGGACCGAAGGGGACCGGACACTTCTACGAGGCGCGCACACAGCGCGCGGTGTTGACCTCACGCAGCGGGCTGAGTTCGTGCGTGCTGGAAGCGCGGGGACGGGAGCCGGTGGAGTTTGGGCTGACGGGGCTGGATCGGCGACTGAAACCGGGGTTTCCGGGGGAGTCGCGAGCGTTTCTGCGGGCCGTGCAGGCGGGCGAGGCTGTGTCGTTTCCGGCACCAACGCTGGACGACGCCGTGCGTACGATGAAGATGATCGACGGGATCACGGGAGCCGAGGAGTGGGCGCCGAAGCCGACCAGCTGAGGCAGGGCGCAGCACGTCGCGGACGGATGAGATGAGCGAGGTCTTTGACGTTCTCGTGATCGGCGCCGGACCCGGGGGAACGCAGGCGGCGGTGAGCGCGGCTCACCAGATGCGGCACGTGCTGTTGCTGGACGCCAGCAAGGTGAGCCGGCGGCGGGGGCGGGCGTACTGGTCGAAGACGGTGAAGATCGAGGACGCCCCGGTGTTCGCCGGGATTACGGGGATTGAGTTTGCGAAGGCGCTGCGAGAGTGGACCGAGGGCCAGCCGGAACGGGCGATCCAGCGCGGCGGCGAGGAACGGATGGCGGGGATCCGCCGGGCGGAAGGGTTTGCGCTGGACCTGGAGCGACTGGATGACGGGACCTTTCGGCTGACGTATGCGACGGAGCCGCTTTCGCGCGACGGCACGGTGGGCGCGACGACGACGGCGCTGGGCCGGACGGTGGTGGTGGCCAGCGGGTTCGAGGACGGGTGGCCGGAGATTGAGATCAACGAGGCGGCGGACCGGATGTACCGCAAGTACCAGCTGGTCTACCGGTATGCGGGCAACAGCCGGGGGTGGCACCTGTGTATTCGCTGCGACGGTCACCTGCACGTGGACGAGCGCGTGGCGATTGTGGGGGTGGGCGACTACATCTTTGACGTTGTGCAAGGAGCGCAGGATTTCACCGACCGCATCACGGTGCTGACGAATGGCCGGCCGCACGGGATGTCAGCGCACGTGCTGGCGGCGCTGCGCGAGCGGGGGGCGGAACTGGAGGAAGGACGGATCGAGGCGCACATCGGGCAGGGGCTGAAGCTGCTGGGGTTTCGGATGGCGGACGGGCGGGAGCTGTTTTTCGACGGCTTCTTCGTGGATGAAGGGCTGAAGGCGAACGACGAGTTTCTCCACCGGTTCGACGTGGCGCACTCCGACGACGGGCTGCTGCGATGCAGCGACGACCATGAGGTGCTGGATTCGTCGGGAGAGCCCATTCCCGGGATCTGGGCGGCGGGCGACATCGTGGCGGGCGAGCGCAACCTGATTGCGAGCGCGTTTGCGAGCGGGCAGGACGCCGGGTTGGAGGCATCGGACAGTCTGCGGCGGTGGGCGGCGCCGTCGGCGCACGGCGAGCACTAGCGCCGGAGAGTCGATCGCTCGGAGCGGATCAGTCGGCCGAGCTGGCGATCTGAAACGAGTAGAGCTGGGCGTCGTGCATGTAAAAGCGGAGGCGGCGGTGGGGAATGAAGGTGGGGTAGACGGTGCCGGAGTCGGTTCCCCGGGGTAGGGGCAGCGTCGCATCGCCGTTCCAGGTGACGGTGTGGGCGATAGAGTCACCGGTGAAGACGTCACAGTCGGCGGCCGCGCGGCCCGGGATGACGGCGTAGGTGACGTCCGAGGCTTCGACCTTGATGTAGCCATTCGGGCCGCAGGCGGCGTTGATGACCAGGCGGTCGCCGGGGGCGATGAAGGCTTCGGTGAGGAGCATGCCCTGGTGCCAGTCGTTGGTGCCGACCGATACGAAGCCGTGACGCCGGAGCCTGGCCAGGCCGAGTGCGTACGGGTCACGGTCGCCGGAGGTCCGACGGCCGGAGCCGCCGAAATAGAACCAGGACTCGTTGCCGACATCGACCATGTGAGGCGCGGCCACGACGGACTCGTAGAAGGAGCCGGGGCCGCCGCCCGCAATCCAGGTGTGGGTGGGCCGGAGGCGATGCCAGCTGCGCGCATCGCGGCTGAAGGCCAACTGGGGGAAAAGCGTGCCGGTGGTCATGTTGAGCACGCCGAGGAAGGCGACCCAGTGACTGCCCAGGCGGTACGGACGCATGCTGTAGAAGGAGTCGTCGAGGTTGTCCAGCTCAGGGTCCGGGGCCAGGGCCAGGCGTGGCTCGCTCCAGTGGTGGAAGTCGCGGCTCTGCGACTGGAAGATTCGGCGCATGCCGCGGCGATTGGACAGCCCGTGGGCCGGGTCGGTGGTGGAACCACCGGCCAAGGCGCGTTCAACCAGACTCGCGCGCGGGCGCGGCGCCATTTCCATGAGGGGGTGGCGGGTGAGGATGTTGTAGGTGCGGGTGGACGGGTCGAAGAAGGGGTAGATGCTGTCACCCTGCTTTGCGCCCAGTCCCTCAAACAGGGGCGGGTCGTCGAAGGTGGTCCAGTGGATGCTGTCGGCGGAGTACGCGCGGCGGACGTTGGCGCCGGGCAGCTCGTCGGCTACGCGAAAGCCGGGGGGGCCGACTTCGTAGATGGCCTTGTAGCGGCGTGACGGATCGGACTCGAGCGGATCGTCCAGCGGGGCCAGGCCCCAGACGTTGCCGTGAGTTCGGTCGCCCATGACGATGTTGGTGTCGCGGCCGTGCTCGCGGAGGATGCCCATGGGCGGCTTGACCCAGGTAAGGCCATCCTCGGAACGGGCGTAGCAGACACGAAAGCGGGAGACGTCGTAGTCGATCAGGGTGCGCCCGGGCTGGCCGGCCTTCTCGTGGTCGATGTCGAAGTCCGTGTAGAGGAGGTGAAAGACGCCGTCGTCGTCGCGCCAGACCTGGTAATCGTCGGCGTGCATGTTGACGTGGTGCTCCCAGGGCCGGTCCTGGGTCACGAGGGGATTGCCCTGGAACATCACCGGGGTATGGACGGTGCGGGTGATGTTCTGGATTTCCTCGATCAGGCCGGTGTCGAAGAAATACTGGGGCGTGTCGCGGATGTAGAGCTCGGTGGAGTCGAGGTCAGCGATGGGACAGCATCCAGGGCATGAGTCGGGTCAACGTAGCATCGGGACGATCCTGCGCTAGCTCAACATTGACTGGATCGGCATGGAATGGCACCGGTTGCATGGCCAGCCTGTTGGCCGCATGCTGGCGGCAAGCGCACCTGGGAGTTTTCAGGAGGCGGACTGAGGACTCCCGGCGGTTCCTGGTGGTGCGCGGCGCGCGGGAACCGTGTCGCTTGCGCACGGCATCGATGTAAGGCAAACTACTTTGTGCTGCAAACTTGATGACCGTCGGATCGAGGCAGTTGTGCTTGTGACCACGCACGGGTGGCGCCCGTGAGCAGCACGGACACGGGAGCGTTGTTGCGTGCCGACGGCGTTGTTCATCGGTATGGAGATTTGACGGCCGTGGACGACGTCTCGGTGGAGGTTCGGCGGGGTGAGGTGTTCGGGTTGCTGGGGCCCAATGGGGCCGGTAAGTCGACGTTGATTTCGATCTGCAGCGGGATGTTCGAGCCAACGGCGGGGCAGGTGGCCGTGGGCGACCGGCAGGTATCGCCAACGTCGCGGGCGGCCAAGCGTCGGATCGGGGTGGTGCCGCAGGACATTGCGCTGTACGAGAAGCTGAGCGGCCGGCAGAACCTGCGATTCTTCGGACGGGTCTACGGCCTGGGCGGGCGGCGGCTGCGGGAGCGGGTGGAAGCCGTGCTTGAGGTCGTGGGGCTGAGCGATCGGGGGAACGACCAGGCCGGGACCTACTCGGGCGGCATGCAACGGCGGCTGAACCTGGCGGCGGGGCTGCTGCACGAGCCGGAACTGCTGATCCTGGACGAGCCGACGGTGGGGGTAGACCCGCAGAGCCGGAATCACATCTTCGACAACGTGGAGCGGCTGAACCGCGACCAGGGCGTGACGATCGTCTACACGACGCACTACATGGAAGAGGCGGAGCGGCTGTGCGACCGGGTGGCGATCATCGATCACGGGAAGATCGTGGCGCTGGATACGCCACCAGCATTGATCGAGTCGCTGGGCGGCGGAGTCATCCAGATCGGGATCGACACCGGGCAACGGGATCAGGTGACGGAGACCCTGTCGGAGCTGGAATCGGTCCAAGCCGTGGGGCCGGGGCCGGACGAGCGGTCGCTGAACATCGAGGCCAGCAGCGCCCGACACGCGCTGGTGGACGTGATGCAGGCGATGAACGCGGCGGCGCTGGAGGTGGAAACGGTGCGAATCCTGGAGCCGAACCTGGAGAGCGTGTTCCTGCGCTATACGGGTCGCAGCCTGAGGGACTGAGCGATGCGCGTAACGCTGGCCTTCACGATCAAGGAATTCCTTTTGCTGCTGCGCGACCCGGGCGGGCTGTTCGTGCTGTTCCTGATGCCGGTGATGTTCATGGTGGTGTTCAGCCTGGCACTGGGCGGGCTGTTCGAGGAAGGGGCTGCCGAGGGATCCGCCAGGGCGCTGGAGGTGCCGGTGGCGGTTGGCGGCGCCGGCGAGGTGGCCGAGCAGGTCGTGGAACAGCTGGACGCGACGGAAGGGCTCGCGGTCATCCGCGAGCAGGACGGGCAAGCATTGACGGCGGACGAGGTGGCTCAACTCGTGGCGGATGGCGAGTACCCGGTAGGGGTGGTGTTTCCCGCAGGCCTGACGGCGCTGCTGGAAGATCCGCGCATCCTCATGGGCGAGCAAGTTGAGCCGCTGGAAGTTGACGTGATCGTGGACCCGGCGACCACCGCGCAGGTGACAGGTCCGCTGGAGGGAGCGCTAGACGCCGTGTTGCAGCAGGTGGTCGGCCAACGGCTGAACCAGGCTGGTATGGCCGTGTGGTTCGAGCAAGTGGCAGCCGGGTTGCCCGCCGAGCTTCGCGAACAAGCGGCCGCGTGGATGCAGCAGAGCGGCGAGGGCGCAGGCGCACTGCCCGTGACGACGCGTCGGCGGGTTCCGCCGGGCGTGGAGCGGGAACAGTTCCCGGACCAGTACCAGCAGAACGCGGCCGCGTACACGGTGATGGGCGTGTTCTTTATCGCCACGGTGATGATCGAGTCGATTTTCCGCGAACGGCGGAGCGGAGCGATGCGCCGCCTGCGGGCCGCCCCGGTAGGCCGGGCGCCGATCGTGATCAGCAAGCTGGCGCCGTTCTACGTGGTGAACCTGATCCAGATCGTGATCATGTTCGCGATCGCACGGTTCGCCTTCGGGCTGGAGCTGGGATTTATCCCAGCCGTGGTGGTGGTGTCGGCGGCGCTGGCGCTGGTGGCCACGGGGATGGGCATTGCGCTGGCAGGCGTGGCGCGCTCGGAAACGCAGGGGACGGGGCTGGCGGTGATCGTGGTGCTGACGACCTCGGCGCTGGGCGGGGTGATGGTGCCGCGCTTCATCATGCCGGAGGCCATGCAGCAAATCGGCAACATCACGCCGCAGGCCTGGGCAATCCAGGCCTACCAGGACGTGCTGGTGCGAGGGCAAGGCCTGGGCGGGATCTGGCTGGAAGCCGGTGTGCTGCTGATCTTCGCGGCGGTGTTTACGGCGATCGGGGTGTGGCGGTTCCGGTTCGACTGAGAAGCGGGTCTGCGGAGCCTGCCGAGCCGCACGTCTAGATTCAGCCAGTTTCAACGCACCCATTGACTGCACGGCCGTCGACGGCACACGAAGGGCGGCCGGCGGAAAGCGGTTCCGCAGGCCCTGCGTGCGCACGGCCAAGGCTCCACACGTTCCGTATGGATTCAAGTCGCGTCACTGCGCGAGTCTCTGTCTCTTGTCCCGTGATTTATCGGCACGCTACTTGACATACTCTGAACATCGTATCTAACATCCTCTTGTGCATTATTGCCACGTATCAAGCTGATATTAGCAGGGTATTAGATTTCGTCTCTTATCCCGCTCATTCGGTAGATTATACGTGGCTCACATGATTCAATAGCCAAGGCTTAGGCGGGTCTGCAGTAGGAGGTACCGGCGATGTCGATGCACGAGGATCTGGCGTCTGCCTTGAATGCGCAGATCAATCACGAGTTCAGCGGGGCGTATGTCTACCTGGGCATTGCGGCCTATTTCGAGTCGCTTGACCTGGACGGCTTTGCCAGCTGGATGCGGGCCCAGGGCGACGAGGAGCGGGCCCACGGCATGCGGATCTACGAGCACCTGGCCGATCGTGACGAGCCAATCACGCTGGGCGGCCTGGACGAGGCTCCTACCGAGTACAGCGACGTGGAGGCCGCGGTTGCCGCCGGTCTGGAGCTGGAGCAGGAGACCACGCGCAAGCTGAACGCACTGTGGGCGCAGTCGGTCGAACTTGGCGATTACCAGGCGAAGGCGCTGCTCGACTGGTTCGTGAACGAGCAGACCGAGGAGGAAGACCTGCTGCGGACGTTGCTGAGCCACGTACGGATCGCGGGTAGCGAAGGAGCGGCCCTGCTGATTCTGGACCGCGAGCTGGCGGGTCGGTAAGTGTCGACTTTGCAATTGCGCCAAGTACACGAGGCCTGGCAACAACGAAGGACGAACGGATGGCCGCACGGCCGAGAGGTCGCCGGCTCTCTGCGATGGGCAGATTTCATTCTACCGGCGGGCAGCCGAGGCCTCTTTCTTGGCATTCGGCAAAGACTGCCTGGCGAATCAATTGATCGCATCCTAAGTCATCGCGTTAGATCAGCCTATGGATCGCTCTTGCCATGCCAGAAGGCGACACATTAGGCAATGCTACATCTTCGTCCTTGGATGCAGGACGACCGTGCAACTGCAAGGCGGACACCAGTTGAAGGGGGCGGTTGATGGCAACCATGAGTGAGTCTCCGATGCGGCGCCGCGCGACTCGATGGGAACGGGTGCAGCTCTGTCTGGCGGCCATTGCCGCGGCGAGCCTGACGCTGGCTGGGCCGGTGACGGCCTTGCGGGCATTGGACTGCGTGGGGACGCCTATCAGCGGCGGTTGCCTGTTCACCAATACCGGCACGGACACCACCGATCCGAACGACGGGTATGCCGTGACCAACGCTGACGGCGTGCCCATGTGGGATTTCGTACGCGAGCAGCGTGCGGAAGCCATTGGCTATCCGATCAGCCAGCGCTGGCTGGATGGCCAATTCACGCTGCAGGCGTTTCAGAAAGTGATCCTGCAGTGGGACCCGGCGCGCCAGCGGATGAACTTTCTCAACACGCTGGACGTGCTTGCGAACCGTTTCCCGGACATTGCGCTACCCAACGTGCCGGCGCACCAGGTGCTGCCGGAGGACGCCGGCGCCGATTTCGCGACAGTAATCCAGAACCACCTGGCGATTCTTGACCGGAACCCGGTGATCAAAGCGCGGTTTCTGAGCGAGCCTGACTGGCTAAGTCTCTACGGGCTGCCAATTCGATATGAGGAGCGCGAGGTTGACGGGAATCCGCAGGGGCTGCAACTGCTCCGCGCCCAACGGGCGGTGTTTGCGGTCTGGAACGTACCCGCGCCGGGCACCACTCTTGGCGAGGTGGTGCTGCAGAACCTGCCGGACAAACTCAAGCAGCTTGGAAGCATCGTTGTTCCCGACAACGCCGAAGCGCCAATAGCGCCGAAGCAGGTGGATGGGTTCGCGCCGCAGCAGGCGTATCGACGCTCAAGCGAGGAGGACGACCGAAGAGATGACGAACGGGACGCCAGCAGCGGTCCGCCAGGTACAGACAATGACGGGTTTGATACGACCGCGAACACTGACCGCGACGGGTTCGATACCACGGCCAATACCGATCGCGATGGCTATGACACAACCGCCAATACGGATAACGATGGCTTCGATACCACTGGAGACACCGACCGTGACGGCTTTGACACGACGAATAACACCGATCAGGACGGCTTCGATACCACGGCGAATACCGATCAGGACGGGTTCGATACCACGGACAACACGGATCGTGACGGGTTTGACACCACCAATAACACCGACAACGACGGCTTCGACACCACCAACAACACTGATCGCGACGGGGTCGACACCGAAGAGGTCCAGACTGTCGACACGGAAGACAGCGACAACACCAGCAGCTAGCCAGTGACTGCCGACCTGGCGAGGGAGATTCGCCTGGAGCCCACGGTTGAGTTTCCGAGGGATCCGCGCCTGCCGGAGCTAGCTCGGGCGTTCGATGGGCAGTGGGTCTGGGCCATGTATTGCCAGGCGTTTGGACAACCAGAGCAGCGCCCTGAGGTGATCCGGATACGGCAGTTCAGCCACACGCCGGGGCGCGGAGCCATCGTGGGTTACGTCCTGGCCTGGCAGCCCGACGCCTACCTGCCACCAGTTGAAGCCAGCCTGAGATTGGTCCGTGGACGACCACCCGAAATCTCGCGTTATCCGGACGATCATGGGTTGCCCGGACTGGCCGACGCGGCGCGTCCCGATTCGGCCCTCGGGCTCGTGAATCGATTTGTACTGTCCGTGCCGGCTCGCCGGATCAACGTTGATGCGGTGCGGTATCGCCCGGGCAGTCGAGCCGTGTTGCGGCACACCATCGGCAAGGTGACGCTCTATGCGCGGGTTGTGCGGCCAGCGTCGGCGTCCGTCCTCGTCTCGGCATCGGAACGGATCGCCCGGTCAGCCTTTGTTGCGCCGCGGCTTGCCGGACACTGGAACAGCGGCGGCGTTGTGTGGTTCTCAAGGATTCCCGGACGGAATCTGCGGCGGCACATCAGGAGGGGCGGAAATACGAAGCCTCAGCTGATCCTGGACGGGCTGGAGAGTCTGTGGGAAGGGTCGAACGGCGCACCACAGGCCAGGGCCTTTAGCCTGAAGCGGCGCTACGTCCAGGCCAAGCGCATCCTGCATCACGCCACGCGCGGCGACGATGACCTGCGGCAGTCGCTGCGAACTGCCACTCGACGGCTCGATCCATTCGTGGAGTCGTGGCGGCCGTCGGGCATGGCTCACAACGACTTTTACGACGACCAGATGCTGGAGTTGCCGGACGGCCGGATCGCCCTGGTGGACTTTGAGGAAATCGGGCCGGGCGACCCGATGCTGGACGTGGGCAACTTCCTGGCGCATTTGGGGATCCAGGCGCGCCTTGGACGCGACAGCGTCTCGGCAGCAACTGGCGCCTGCCACGCGGCGTTTCGCGCCGCCAGTCTGGACCGCCTGCCCTGGGCGGAGCGGGAACTCGATCTGCGCGAAGCGGTCTGCGTTTTCAGAATCTGCACGAGCACGATTCGCCATATCAGCCCCAACTGGCGAGGGCGCCTGGCTGCAGGGTTGTCGCTCGTGAATGAGGTGTCGGCGTAGGTCGCGACGGCTGGGTTCGGGCGGCTTGCAGGCCAGCGGATCAAGCGACGGCTCGCACCGGCAACGGGATCTACAGGTTGACGATGACCATGCCGGCCAGCGCGGCGGCGACGCCGGCCCAGACGATGGGGCCATGGCGTTCGCGCCAGACAATGACGCCGGCGGCGGTGGTGAGGAGCACCGAGGCCGAGGTCTGGATGGGGAAGGCAATGGTGCCGGGGATGAGTTCGAGGGCGGCAACCAGGAAGGCAAGCTGGATGACGTTGCAGAGACCCATGGCGGCGCCTGTGACCAGCGGACCGGGCGTCGAAAGGCTCTGGCGCAGCGGGGGCGTGCGCGCCTGGAAGCGGCGGCGCATGGCGAAGATGGCGAGGGCGACCGGTACGGAGACCAGAAACGAGAACATGACGAAGTCGGGCGCGCGGTCGGGCGTGGAGAGTTCGCTGAAGGCCTTGGACGCGGTGAGGCCGGCGCCGGTGACGACCATCATGAGGGCGACTGAGGGCCAGTACCAACGTGAACGTGGTCCGCGCACGGCGGAGCGCGGACCGACAAGCAGCGGGATGGAGATCAACATGAGAATGAGCCCACCGATGGCGGCGGCGCTGGGTCGCTCGCCGAAGAAGACGATGGCCGAGAGCGTGGGGACCACCACGGTGAGGCGCAGCACGATGAAGGTAACGCCGACGCCGGAACGCACGAGCAGCAGGTAGACGCCGATCATGGTGGCGGCGTACTGGAAGCCCTGAACCGCGCCGAAGATGAGGGTTGGGGCGTCGAAGCCCCAACCGCCACGCAGAAGCGCCCAGAGCGATGCGACTACGGCAGCCAGGCTGTAGTTGACGGCGGCCACGAGGAAGTAGTCGTAACGCCGGAACTGGGCCACGCGCGTGCTGAGCGCGAAGCCGACGTTGAAGACGATGTGGAGCGCGAGGAGGGCCATGCCAAGGGCGCATGATCATGGGACGGCGTGGACGTGGCAATTGGATGGCGCGCGATGGCGCGGGGAGCGCCCGCGGCGAGGCCGGCCTCGGGAGGGGACCGGGGCGCCGCGGGCGATGGTGGGTTGGCGGGGTTTCAGGCCGTGGCCGCGCAGACGATGGCCGAGGCAAGCGCGGCGGCGCCACCGGTGGCCGCCAGGGGCGTCCAGAAGCGCTGAGCGGCAGCGAGGAACCGGCGTCGAATGCCGGAAACGCGCGATGGATTGGGGGCCCGAGACTCAAGGGCGTCCCACAGGTCGGCAGGAACGGCCAGCCCGGCCGTGGCGGCATTGAAGTAGTCGCGGAGCGCGGCTATCAGTTCCCGGTCGGAGGCAAAGGGGCCCGCCCTGTCGACCGTTTCTGCGCCGATGGCCTGGAGGCGATTGCGCAACCGACCAAGCGCCCTGTGCCTTACAGGCTCAGCGGCATCCCCTGAAAGATCGAGGACGACGGCCAGCTGGTCGTCGGAGAGGTCGACGAAGTAGCACAGGATCAGGGCATGACGGTCAGCCAGACCGAGCGCGCCGAAGGCTCGCCGAACCTGGTGACGCTGAGGATCAGACTCACCGGGCTCAAGGGGAGGCGGGAGATGCCGGAGCCGCGGGTGATGGGACGGGTGCGCCGACGGGGTTGCGCGAGGGATCCGATTGGACTCCTGGCGCACGAGGATGCGCATGAGCCACGGTTTGACGAGGGCGCCCAGCCCGGGGGTCTGGAGGCCGTGCCAAGCCGCACGCAGAGTTCCGCGGACCTGGACTTCGGCCAGGGATTGGCTTCCGGTCATCAGGGATGCGGTGCGGAAGAGCATGGCCTGGTACCGATCCACCAGACGGATGAATGCCTCGGGATCGCCATCCGGGGACCGCCGGAGTGCCTGGGATTGGGTCATTGGCCGCCTCGTGTTCGGATTCGGATGAAGGGGTTACATGGATGAATACGCGGGATAGGGCGGATTCGTTCCCAGCCTTCGGGGCGAATAGATGGCGGAGCGGAAGAACCCGCTGGAACAAAGGTGCAACGTACCTTTCCCTGCCATCAGGCCCTACTTGGTGGGCTCCTGGCGGTATGATGTGGCCACATCATGAATGCCTAATAGACACAAGGGCGAGACGAATTGACCACATATGGCGTTCGCGAGTTCAAGACTCGGATTAGCGAAATACTCCGCGACCTTGAGGAAGGGGACGAAGTCACCCTCACTCGGCGGGGAAAACCGTGCGGGAGGCTGACAGGCATTCCACCCGTATCAGACGACAAGCCGTCGCTCGAATCGCTGCGGGGCACGATGACCGACTTGCCCGACGCGACCTACGAAGACTTCCTCGAGGTCAAGGCAATGTGGCGGACCGGAGCCGCGGAGCCTGACGAGTCGTAGCGGACCTGTGAGGAACGGGCAGGTTCGCTTCGTGGCCGACACGCACGCATTGTGGTGGTTCCTGAAGTCACCCGAGCGACTCAGCGCAGCGGCAACCGCCGTGTTCAGGCTGGCCGGGACCGGTAACGCGACCATTGTGGTCCCTGCACTTGTGGTGGCCGAGTTCTATGTTCTTTCGGTGAAGCTGGGGCAGCCCATCGCGCCCGCCACCCTCCTGGCAAGACTGGATGCCGTCGGTAGCATCGAGGTGTCCGACCTGGGGCGAGCCCAACTGGAGCGTCTGGAGCTCTGCAAGGAGATTTCGGAAATGCACGACCGACTCATTGCTGCCGAGTCGCTGACGCTGGAGGCACCGGTGCTTACCCGGGATGGGACCCTAACCGCTTCACGACAGATCCAGACGATTTGGTGAATTTAGAGGCAGGGCTGCGACAAAAGCCCCCGGGTGTGATGCCGTCAGGTTGCATTCCTAGCTACGCAAAACGACGGAGGACGCGGGTTCCTAGAATCGGCGGAAGTTCGTGGCACTGCCCAGACTTGGAGATGTGATGCCCCTGTATTTGACTGAAGCGGATGTGGATGCGCTGGGGGATATGGAGC
>WTFW01000116.1 GCA_011523785.1 Chloroflexota bacterium
GCGGCTGCCGGCGAGCACGGGCTTCGAGTTCGGCCGGACCTGCCAGACGCACGCCGCGCCCACGGCGACGACCGTGCTGGCGTCGCCGTGGGTGAAATCGAACCGGGGGTTCGACCTGGTGCGCTGCGGCCTGGGCGCCGGCGCGGAAGTCAGCTTCGAGGTTGAGGTGCAGCGGGGCGGAAGTACCGAGTCGCTCTACACCGCAACTACGACAATTGAGCGGTCGTGGCACCGACACAATCGGCGAGTGGTCTTTTTCATTAAAGGGACCCGCGTGAACGGCACGATCGACGGCGGCCAGATGTTTCCGACCAAAGCCGGCATGACGCCGAACACGGAATTGACGGAGCCGCTCAACTACCAGAACGCGGCAGAGGCGTGGCAGAACGTGCCCAACAGCGGCGTGACGCTTACGCCAACCCCGAATAACGCCGACTCCAGCGCGGACGTGGTGATCTCGGGCTATTGGGACCCCGGCTTCGGCAAGAAGGACCAATGCGAAGGGAGCGTGGCCTGCGTGCACCCCGCGGGCACCTACCCGCACATCGGCAATGGCCAGGTCTTCTTGATCGAAGACCCGCCGCGCTGGCCTGAGGACTCTCCAGAAAGAGTAAGGGCGTGGACGACCTCGTTTTCTGCCTGGAAGAGCAAGCCCACCAAGTCCGTGTACTTGCCCCGGGTCTTGATGCACGAGTTCGGGCACACGCTGGGCCTGGGTCACAGCGCGGATGCCGAGTCGATCATGGGTCACGCGGCGCGGGCGGATCTCGCCAAAACGGACATGGAGGGTCTGAAGGCCACGTATACACACCACCGCGAGGATCACTAGAGGCTCGGCAATGCCGCCCCTGACCCACCTGCTTCGGCGTCGCACCTGGCGGATCCTGGGCGCGGTCCTGGGCGTGCTGCTGGCCACGGTCGCCGCCTGCGGGCCGCGCGAGCCGGCGCACCCGGGCGCGTCCACGCCCCCGCCGCAGGGTCAGCGGGCACCGAGCGCGCCCGCGGTCCTGGTGGCCCCCACCCCGACTCCGCATGTTCATCGAACATCGAACCCCACCTGGAGGGTCGCACCGTCCATCGAGGAGCAGATCTTCCGGTCCACGACGATCGTGCGGGCGACGCTGCAGTCGGCCACGGCGGCGGTGGAGACGCGGCCCGGCGATCCCGGGGTGGCGCCCACGTACCAGGCCGTGCAGGAGTTGCGCTTCACGGTGCACGAGTACCTGAAGGGGAGCGGCGCGACCTCGCTGCTGGTGGTGGTACGCGGCGGCCACGGCTACCTGACGGAGGCCGAGGCCCGCGATGTCGCGGACTGGACCGTGCAGGCGCGGGTCACGACCTGGGACGCGCGGCAAGCGGTGCTGTTCCTGGAAGCACCGGCGTCGCCGTACACCCCGGCCACCGGCGGCGGCGAAGGGGCGGACAGCTCCGAGACCACCTCGCCGGTCGTCTGGCGGTTCACCCGCTCGAACTACGGCCAGCCGCCGTGGGCCTACAGCGTGGACACGCTGCGACCGGCCTGGCTGCCGGCCGAGAACATGCCGGCCGAGGGGGAGGCGCCGACGGCCTTCATCACGGATGGAACCCAGACGCCGCCGCCCACGATCACCCTGGTCGACCTGCGGGCCCGGATCGCGGCGCTGGCGGCGGAGTTGCAGGCGGGGGCCGGCATCGCGGGATTCGCAGCCTGCATCCACGACAGAATCCTCCGTGAACGGTATCGTCGCGCCGACCCTTGGACGCCGCCTCAGGAAACCGCGACCGTGGGCTCCGGGTCGGCGGCCGGGACTGACGTAAGTCGTGCGGCATATATATTTGACGATCCGCAATACAGTCGCTACTGGCTCAGCGGCTCCGACTCGGGGCGCTTCCGTGCCCTAGTCATTGATGCCGATGGCGTGCCGAGCACTGGCTATGACCATGCGCTGGCTACCACCCGGCCCCTGCCGAACGGCACGTATCACGTGCGTTACAACTGGCAACACCCTTCGGAAGTCCCCTGTGGCTTTGCGCCCGACGATTCCTACGATGACTTCATCGTCACGGTCACGGCGCCGGCGGGGACGGTGCACGAGGCGTTCTTCGATCCGGCGGCGCTGGGCCGCGGGGTGGTCGGGCGGGACGCGGCGCAAGGGGTGCTGGCGCCGACGGCGGTAGGCGCGGCCGGCGGGGCCGCGGCCGCTTCGGGCAGCCAAGGGGCCAGCGGGACGTCGGCGACCCTCCGCCGGCTGACCTGGGACGCGGGGCAGCTGCGGCTGGACGTGGCCGGCACGACCCTGGCCGGCCAGCAGCTGGAGCTGATCCGGCTGGACGGCACGGTGGGGCTGACGCTGCGCGGCGACGCCGCGACGGCGACGGCCACCGCCGGCGGCCACGAGCTGCGCTGGCCGGTCTGTACGCAACCCTGGCAGCCGGGCGAGCGCCTGATGCTGCGGATCAGTGCCGCCCCGGCCGGTACCCCGCCGGCCGCCCCGGCCTGCCCGAGCGCGCCGGCCCTGCCCACGGTGACGGTCGATGCCACGACCCCGGCGGCCGGCGCGACGGCGACGCTGACGGCGGCGGTGCCCGCTGACGCCGGCGCGGCGACCTACCAGTGGCAGCGCGACGTGGGCGGCGTCTGGACGCCGGTGGGGTCTGAGGGCGCCACCTACCCGGCACGCGCCTTGACGGCCATGTCCGGCACCTGGCGGGTGCAGGCGCGCTACGCCTCGGGGGCCCTGGCTCACTCGGCGCCGCTGACGCTGACCTGGCCGGCCCCGGCGACGGCCCCGTGCAGCAACGGCGTCACCGTCCCCAACCCGACCACCAATCCCGGCCTGGTGCAGGACTGCGCGGCCTTGCTCGCGG
>WTFW01000155.1 GCA_011523785.1 Chloroflexota bacterium
CTTCCAGACCCCCCTCTCCAGCAACGCCCAGCGGTCGTCAAAGCGGTAGCAGTCGGCCGGAGTAAGGTTCACTCGTCCCTCCACACGGATTGCGCGGTGGCAGAGCCACGCTGGACCAACGGACTTGATCTTCCGGTGAATCACCCGCTGGCGGACCGTTGCTGAACAGTCTTCCGGCGCCTCTTCGGAAGGCCATCGTTTCTCGCTGGTTCCCGGGTGTCTTGCTCACGCTGACCCTGGGCACGCTGTACTGGCTCAGTGCCGTAACTCGGGTCGGCGGCGGCGACTGGGGCCAGTTCCAGACGTTCGGGTACATGGGCGGAATTGCCCATCCACCCGGCTATCCGCTCATCATCGGCAGCACGTATCTGGCAACGCGAGTCATTAGGTTTGCTGAGCCGGCGCACGTGGCCAACATTGTCGGTGCAACCTACGCCGTCGCAGCCGGCGTAGCCCTCTTCTATTTAGGTTGGCTGCTGACGCAATCCCGCGTGGCGGCGCTGCTGGCCACCGTCGTGTTCGTAACGGGCTACAGCATCTGGGCCGAAGCAGCCCAGGTTGGATTCGTAAGCGTGCAAACGCTGCTGGTATTTCTGCTCATTGCCGCGCTTTCCGCATATGACGACAGGCCCTCCAGGTTTCGCCTTCTTGCCGTCGCCTTCGCAACCGGTCTCTCGCTCACCAATCACGGCATCAGCATCTTCATGCTCCCGGCAACTGCTGTGTTTGTGGCGAGTCGTCGTTTCCCTGGCATCGCACGCCCGGGTGTCCTTGCTCGCGCTGCCGCGGCGTTCACCCTTGGCCTCACACCCTGGCTCCACGTTCTGCGCGGCCTCGTTGTACCCGTGCCAATCGACCGTCCCGAAAACCTGACTCGACTTGGCCTCATCGATCTCAGGCGTCAGGTTATCGACAGATCGCTTGCGAAGGAGAGCCAGTCCATCGCATCCGACCAGTTCCTCGAATCCGGCCGCCAGAAGCTCATCGCCGAATGGCCGTCATTTACTCACGACACGCTACGCGAGTACGGCTGGGTCTGGATCGCGCCCGCTCTTCTCGGCTGGCTCATCTTGGCTCGCCAGCGCCCCCGTCTGGCCGCCTGGATTGCCTTGACCGGGGCGGCGACTCTGTGGTTCTCGCTCGTCACGCCGCCGCTCCTCAATAGTGATCGCTACTTTTCCGTCATCTATGCGCTACTTGCCGTCTGCTTGGCCGTCACCATTGGCTGGGCCGCCCACGCAGCTCGTCAACTCGCCGACACGTACGCCCCGGAACGCATGAAGATCGCTGCACTTGCCATTAGCCTGATTCTGCTGGTCGCCGCAGGTCTCCGAATCCACCAGCAACTCACGGGACCAGCACGTATCAACGTCGTCCGGCTACGCGAAAACGCCGAAGAACAAGCCGAAATCGGCCTCGGCATCGTCCGTCACATGGAACCTGGCGGCGTCTACTTCACGAATTGGACGTCCTCCTGGTACACCCGCTACGCCAGGCATGTCCTGGGCGTCGATCGTGGCCTGAGGATTGAAACGGTTGACTACGGGTCCATGGGCTTCGCACGCGCCAATCAAGTCCTCGCCAGTGGCCGCCGCCTCTACCTGCAGCGCTCCACGCCCGAGTACGAAGCTGCCTTCGACCTCGAAAAGCGCGCCGGCGTCTTCTACGAGGTCCTTCCCAGGACCTGACGGCCGATGCCCGGCCTCTTCGAGACCGTCCCGCCTCCAGCGGATATCCTTCGCACGTCCTTCTTCATGGCTGGACAGGGAATAGCCGAAATCTATGGCTGACACCATCAACGAGATCTCCGTGGCCCCAATCCCCGCCCGTCATTGGACCGAGCTGGGACGCAACGCCTACACGCCGGAAGGCCTGGGCGAAACCCGAACCGAGTGGCTCGTCCGCGCCCGCACCAACGGCGGCGTCGAAGGTCTGGCCAATGCTCGCCAAAGCGTCTCGGCCGAGGGAGGCAACGTCGCGAGCCTCGTCGCGGACCTGCGCGAGATCTTCCTCGGCCGATCGGTCAACTCCCTCCTTGAGATTGCCGACGGCCACGCCGTGGCTGCGGGCTCAGACGTTCGCCAGGCCTTGCTGACGCGGGGCTGGATGGACACCCTGGCCGTGGACCTTGTATCTCGCACGCGCGGCGAGTCGATCGCCACCTTGCTTGGCGGACGCCGACGCAACCGAATCCCGGCCTACGAATCCACGACCTACTTTCAGGACCTGCTCCATCCCCACCGCGGCGTCGGCGAGGTTATCGCTCACGCCTGCCGCGGATTCGCGCTTGGATTCCGACAGTTCAAAATCAAGGTCGGACGCGGTGGGCGAGCGATGACTCCCCACGCTGGACTTCACCGCGACATCGAGGTCGTCCTCGGAATCCGCGAGGCGCTCGGACCCGATGTCAAGCTGATGGTCGACGCAAACTTCGGCTACGACGGCCAGCCCGAGAACCTCGAGGAGTTCATCCGCGCCACCATCCCCGCCCGCCTCACGTGGCTCGAAGAAATGGTCACAGCTTCGGTCGACGCCTATCAGTCCCTACGCAACCTCCAGGCCAAATACTGCCCCGAAACCTTGCTAGTAGCTGGCGAAGTGGACGGCAACCCGCCCTCCGGCGCCTTTGTGGACCTCATCGATCAGCGTCTGATCGACGGGTACCAGCCCGACATCGTCCGCATCGGCCACCTGCGTTGGAAGCAACTGGAGACCCGCCTGCAGGAGAAGTCGATCCTCCCGATCCCCCACAACTTCGGTAACGGTCGCTTCGGCCTCGTCGCCGGGCTTGCCCTGGCGACCAGCCTGGACAACTGGGTCTCGTTGGAAGATGAACGCATTCGCCCGAACGTTTATGCCGACGACGAATTGACGATCGTCAACGGCGCCTATCAGGCGCCCGACGGCCCCGGACTCGGCATCCAGGTTGACCAGGAAACCTATGAACGCGTCGGAGCTCCCAACGAGGTGGTGATTCGCGCATGAGAATCCTGATGACTGGCGCCACCGGACGCATTGGCGCCAACGTCGGTCGTCGCATGATCCAAAACGGCCACAGCCTGCTCGGTTTCACCGTGCCTGGCGATCCGCAGGCTTCCAAGCTGACTGACATCGGCGCGGACGTGACTGAAGGGCATCTGGAGTCGCTCGACGACGTCCGGCGTGCCGTGGCCTCTGTCGACGCCGTCATTCATCTCGGTGCGGCCTTTCAGGCCCGCGGGCCATTCACGCCCGAGCAATACATGCAGATCAACGTGCAGGGCACCTTCAACGTATTTGAGGCTGCCCGCGAGCGCACTGGCGCCATCCGCCACATCGTCTTCTCCAGCACCGACGCCACCCTCGATAAGTACCCGCCCGAAGGCAACCCCGAGATCCTCAACGAGCAATCGCTCACCCAGACCCAGACTGACTGGTACGGCTTCACCAAGATCCTCGGTGAGCGCCTGGCCGACCGCTACGTCCGCGGCGACGGTCTCCCCATCACCGTCTTCCGCTTCCCCTGGGTCTGGGGCGCCGGTGAGTTTCTCGACTTTCCGCACTTCCGGCTGTCCTTCTTCCTTGAGTCCTTTCGCAATCGCGCCGATTCAACGGCACGCCAGACGCTTGCCACACTCGAATCTCTTGACGATGGAACCGATCCCCTGGTGATCGCACTCGACGCCAATGGCCGCACCTGGAAGAAGCACACCCTCGATGTCCGCGACATCGTCCAGGCCTTTGACCGCGTCCTCGGTGTCGAACAGGCCTTTGGCGGCGTCTATCAGCTCGGCGGCCCCGAACCCTTCACCTGGCGTGACGCCGTTCCGGTGGTGGCGGAGGCCCTTGATCGTCGCGTCGTCGAGGCCCGCCTGGCCGGCATGCCCCCCACCTACTACGAATTCGACCTCTCCGCCGCGCGCCGCGACTTCGGTTTCCAGCCGCAATTCCATTGGCGATCCACCCTGGCTGAGGCACAGCGCTACACCCGGACCGGCCAGGGTTCAATCGTCCCCACGGAAATACCCCCCGAGGAGTGATCAACCACGCGCGGTCGCGGGATTGCGGCGGACACTTGCGGAACGCTGGTCGATACCACAGCCGGACAACACGTCCGCGGCTGAGCGGCCCGGCCACACCGGTGCGCCGCCTACAAGCTGGCAGCCGCTGCGGTCGCCCGCCGCCCCGCTTGCGGACTCCATGAGCACGCCCCGCTTTTGCAACCCCCACGTCATCCTCAATCCAATGGCGGCCAGCGGCAAAGCGCTGCGCCTGTGGTCAAGCCTGGAACCAACGGTCGAAGACACGCTCGGCCCGGTGAATGTTCGGTTCACCGAAGCACCCGACCATGCCACGGCACTCTCGCGGGAATCCCTGCACGCCGGCGCGGACCTAATCCTCGTCGTGGGCGGCGACGGCACGTTTAACGAGGTCGTCAACGGCTATCTGTCCGAGGGACTGCCAATCAATCCTGGCGCGTCGCTGGCGTTTTGCCCCGCTGGCACCGGCAGCGACTTCAGGCGTTCCGCCGGCATTCCCAGGTCTCCGCACGACGCCGTCAAGGCGGTCGCGAAAGCGCCGGTTCGAAGGCTCGATGCCTGCGCTATCCGCGTGACGTCCCCGGACGGCGACAACATCACGCGCTTCTTTGCGAATGTCACGAGCTTCGGCGTCGGTGGCGAGGTCAGCCAAGCTGCCAAGTGCAACTTCCTCACGGCGGTGAACGGCCGCGCCGCGTTTTTGTGGGCGACGGCACGGACGCTGCTGCAGTATCGAGCGAAGAACGTTTGTCTGACCTTCGACGACCAGCCTGGCCATTCGCTCCGAGTAATGCAGGTCGCGCTCGGCAACGGCGCCTATCACGGCGGCGGCATGAACGTGTGCCCGTTGGCGTCACTTAAGTCCGGCGACCTCGACGTGACGGTGATCAGCGAAACGGGATTCTTCGATTTCCTGCGCTCGATCCCGCTTCTCTACTCGGGCGACATACATTCGCACGCAAACTGCGCCCATTACCGCGTCAAGGGTATAACGGCCACATCCGGTGACGTCGTCTTGGTCGAAGTTGACGGCGAAGCCGTCGGACAACTGCCATGCACCGCCTGGGTGCTCCCAGGGGTCCTGTCAATTGCGGGAATTCAAACCTTGGACTAGGCGAACTTCCACGGTCCGTCGGCCGCGGGCAACGACATGGCCACTCTTACTCCCGACGGATCAGCGCCGCCGCCTCACGACCGGCGATCCGCCCATATGCGACGCCGACGCACAGCCCACCCGTATATCCGCGCGTGTACAAGCCGCCAACGTCCGCACCTGCGGCAAACAGTCCGGGTATCGGCTGGCCTGCCAGGTCCAGGATCTGCGCCCGCTCGTTCGCGCGTGCGCCGCCATACGTAAACGTAGCGCCCGGCAGGCAGCGAATCGCCCGGAACGGCGGACTGTCCAGCGGCTGCAACCCGCCGCTGCGTGGCACGCTCAACATGGTCAGGTCGTCCGCTGCGGCCGCCGCGTTGTGCTCCCGCAGCGTCGCCATCAGCGGCCCCGGCGACACGCCCCAGCGCCGCGCCATCTCAGCCGCCAGCGCTTCCAGATCCTCAGCCTCCAGGATATCCCCGCCCGCGTTCCGAATGTTCTCCATTCGCCGGTCAACCGCGCCCGGACTCTCGCCCATACCCGTGGCCCGCAGCTTCCGCACGCGTTCGTCGAAGATGATGAAACACAACGCCTCAGGCTGATGCACCACGGCGTGAACGGTCACCTCGTCGCCCAGGAACTCATCGTCGAAGCGTTGCCCATGCAGATTCACGAACACCGAATACGGGCTGAAGTCCGGCTTCACGCTGGCAAAGTTGTGCACCCCGGTCTCCGCCGGCGGTGCCGGAATCATGTGCCCGTAGAACCGTCCGAACGGCCCCGCCGTACCCGCGCCCGCCTCCTGGGCGGCCAGAAACCCGTCGCCCGTGCTGTAGGCATTGCCTCGCACGATCACGTGATGCGCCCAGCGGCCAAAGTACCGGGCGCGCAGGTCGGGGCTCGCCTGGAATCCACCCGTCGCCAGCACCACCGCCCCGGCCGAAATCTCTGCCGTCCGCCCGCCCCCGCGCGCCTCCACGCCGGCCACGCCGCCGTCGCGTCCTATGCGAATCGACCGCAGCCCCGTATTCGTCAGAATCGTCCCGCCTGCCGCCTCTACGCTCGCGGCTAGGTCGTCCATGAACGTCCGCGCGTCCGGCAAAAAGTCGTGAACATAGCGAGCAAACTTGTACGGGGTCGCATCGGGTCGCTCTTCAACTCGCAGCCCTAGCGATTCGAACCAGGCGACGCCGTCGAGGTAGTTGGCAACCAGGGCCTGCCCCATCGCCCGATCTCCACCGGGCTGCACGCTCAACCACGCCTCGACAGTGGCCGCCGTCCACGCCGACCCCCCGGAGACCGCGGCCGACCCACCGGTTTCCGGCGCCTTTTCAATCACCAGCACCGACGCGCCCTCCGCCAGGGCCGTTCGCGCCGCTGTCAGTCCGCCGATTCCCGAGCCGGCGACGACGACGTCCGCCTGCAAGTGATCGAATGCTTCTTTCATAGGCCCCATCTCACGAAGTCGCGCTCCGGCGCCAAGCCTACGGAGGCGCCCCCGCCGCCGTCACCTCAGCGCCAGCCTTCGGCCGGGTATCGTGCCCCTGCACGGACCATCCGCCCTAGTGATTTTCCATGACAGATCCCGCCCCCTCGTCCGCCGAACCGCGCGTCGTCCACCTTGGCCAGGGCATCGCCGAGCGTTCCGACTGGGGAACCATCGAGTGGCTTGCCAACCGCCGCCTCACCCCGGGCGCCGAATTGACATTCGGCAACGTCCGTCTCGAACCCGGCGCGTCCAATCCTCGCCACCTGCACCCCAACTGTCACGAGCTGCTCTTCGTTCTCGAAGGTGCCATCGACCACGAACTGGATGGTGTAACAGTCCGCCTCGAAGCCGGTGACCTCCTCCACATCCCCATCGGCGCCCCCCACCAGGCCCACAATCGCGACGACCGCCCATGCGTGGTTGTCGTCACCTACTCAACCGAGGACCGTCAGACACTGCCGGCCTGAAGCCAGCGCCGTCGGACGCACAACATTTAGGTCCAGATCCCGGTCTCCCGGTACCACTGCACCGCGTCGGCCAGCGCCTCCCGCGCCGGGCGCACCCGGAATCCAAGCTCGGCCACGGCCCGTGCATTCGAGAAGTACAGGAATCGTGATCCGACGGTCACCTCGTCGGGCGTCGCCGGCGGTTTCCGTCCCAGCCACAACCCCGGACGCTCCAGCACGGCGGCCAAAACGCGCAGGACAACCGACGGCAGACCTACCCGCGGCGCCCGCGACCCCAGGACGGAAGCCCCCAGGTCCGACAGTTCGGCATACGTCAAGTTGTGGCCCGTCAACAGATACCGGCGTCCACGAACACCTCGCCGGGCCAGCCTCACCAGACCGTCGGCCACGTCCCGCACATCGACGATGTTTACACCACCGCCCGGGGCAAACCTGACCGGCCCCCTCATCAGCGGCCCCAGCAATTGCTCGGCGTGCCGACCATGGTCCCACGGACCCAGCACCGTCCCTGGGTTGGCGATGGTCACGGGCAGTCCGCCATTCGCCGCGTCCAGGGCCACCTGCTCGCCGGCCCGTTTGTGCTCCGCATACATCAGGCGCCGGGAGGCCGGCTGCGCGACAGCGTCTTCGTCCATTACGTCGTCCGGCCTGTCCGCCAGGCCAACCGCAGCAAGCGAACTCACATGCACCACTCGGCTCGCACCTGTTTCCCCCGCCCAATCCACTAGGTGCCGGACTCCGTCCGCGTTTACCGCTCGCTGCTTCGCCTCGTCCCCGCGCCAGAACGACTGGTCGGCTGCCAGGTGAAAAACCCAGTCGAATCGCGCATCGGGAAACGTGGAGGCGTTGGTCACATCGCCCGTAACCCGCGCCACGCGCACTCCGTCAAATGCGGCATCGGCCCATGGGTCGCCCGGCAGGACCAGCGCCGTCACATCGTGCCCGTCCCGCCCCAGCCGCCGAATCAGAGCCGAACCGACCTGTCCCGATGCGCCCGTAACAAAGCAGCGCACGCCGTTAGTCGCTCGCCGGCGTGTCCTTCACGCTGAAGGACAAGTCCCCCAGCCCCTGCACCTCAAAGCCCATCGTCACCTCCACCACGCCCTCGGGCAGGCTGACACCCTCGCTCCCCAGTACGGACGTGCGGTTCAACGCCAGGCTAAAAGGCGAATCCGGCGTCACGTCCGCAAACGAATGGCGAACCCCATCCACTGCGAAGAAGCAATCCTTGAGCGGAACCTCGGCCCCATTGACCTTCAGCGGCAGCAGCCGCCGCGCGTATCCCGAACCAAGTGTGTTTCTTAGCTCCAGCTGAAATCCGTCATCGGTCCGCCGCAAGCTGCCCCGTACGTACAGCCGTCGCAGCAGAAACCCGGGAACCTGCAGCGGCATCAGGCACTCCCTTCGTTCTGCATCATTCTATAGAGTTCAACCTCTGCCTCGACAATAGTGGATGGCAGCAAGTTTGCGCCGGCGCGGTACGAGGCCGCCAGCCAGATCTGCGCCAGGCGTTCCGACAGCCGCGTCACCTCCAGTGCATCTCCGGGGTCTCGGCCTACCGTCAATGTGCCGTGGTTGGCCAGCAGCACCGCCCGCCGTTCGCCCAGCGCCGCCACCGCGTTTTCGGCCAGTTCCTCCGATGCCGCCGGCGCGTACGTACTCACTTCCACCGCGCCGCCCAGGTACACGACCTGCTCATCAACGAACGCGGGAATCGCCTCTCGCCGAACTGCCATCGCGCTGGCATGGACCGGGTGCGCGTGAACCACCGACCCCACGTCCGGCCGCGCGGCATAGATCGCCCCGTGCATCAGTGACTCCGAGGATGGCAGGCCCTCGCCCTCTATCGGGTCGCCCTCAAATGTAACGGTCACGATGTGCTCGGGCGTCAGGTCGAGATACGGGACGCGGGTGGGCGTGATGTGCATCGCGCCCTCGCCTGCGGCCCGGGCACTCACGTTCCCCGCCGACCCAACCACCAGTCCCTCACTGAACATCGCACGCGCCGCCTGTACAACCGCCCGTTTCAGGTCTCTGTCCATCTAGAGCGCGTCCTGCACGAAGGTTTCCAGCCGCCCCCGCAAGTCGAGCCACCGCTCGTAATGATCCGCAAACGCGGACACAATCGTCACGTCTGGTTCATACTTGGCGCCTCGCGGCGCCAGTGCGTTCGTGGCGTTTGCCAAGCCTCCGTAATCCTGTGACGCGGCGGCCAACGCGGCACCCCACGCTGGTGCGGGCAACGCCGGATACGAGTAGACGCTGGTCCCGCTGACGTTCGCCAGGATCTGCCCGGCCGCAGGCGCCCGTGCGTACCCGCCCGTCAGCCGTATCGGGCCTGCGCCCGGCTGCACATCATCCAGCGCCAGCCGGTTCCCATGAATTGCAAACGCCAGATCCTCAAGTAACGCCGTCCCCAGCACGCTGGTGGTGGGAGCTCCAGCCACAAACGGCGCCGGACTCAGCATGCCCGCCACGCTTAGACCGGGAGCGCTCCAGTCCATCACCCGCAGCCCGGACAAGACGAACACTCCAGCCTCCGCGGCCGACTCATTGCCCACCGCCGTCATCGTGAGTTCATCTGAGGAGAATTGCGCCCCAAGCCATCCATAACCCGTTCCGCCGTCGCCTGAATTCGCCTCTGCTAACTGCCCACCACCCATGCGCAGTCCGCGCCACACCTGGGCCGTGGATTCATGGGCGGCCACCGGCCGCAAAACTGTCGTGCTCCAGCCAGCAGCCACGCAATCGCCATCGACGCTTGAACCCCTGGTTGCGAACTCCGCGGCGTGCGAATCCGGCCAGCCGGCAGCCACCCGGCACTCGGCGGTCAAGCCAACCTTCGCTCGAACCGGGGCCGGGATCTGTTCGCGTTCGACGGATGGCAGCCTCGACCGGGCCCACTCGGGAATCAGGTCCACGGCCCACTGGTCAGTCTCAATGTCCCACGCCCCGGTTTCCGCGGCCGAAACGCGGGTCAGAATCCGTTCCGCACCCAATTGCCCGGCAACCCACGCCTCCAGGGTCGTGATGCGCGCCGCGTCATCGCAGATCTCCGGCCGTTCCTCCGTCAGCCAGCGCAACTTGCCCGGCCAATGGATCATGGCCGGCGTGTGCCCTGTCACGGCCAGCACTGGGCGGTCACTCTCGGACTCAACCGCTGCGCCGGCCAGCGAAGCCCGGACGTCGTCGTTGCCCGACGCGAACAGAACCTCGTCCTGCCCGTCCAGTACAACCAGGCTGTGCCGGCACGCCGCCACGCCGATGGCCTGCACCTGCCGCCCCGCGCCCACCTCTGCCAGCACAGCCAGGCACGCTCGCCAGATTCCTTCCAGATCAAGGTCGCGCTCGTAATCGATCAGCGACATGGGCGCGCGCGCTCGCTGGCGCCGCGCCTCCCCAACCTGCTCACCCTCGGGACTGACCGCCACCGCCCGGATCCCCGAAGACCCGATATCCAGCCCTACATACACTCGCTCAGGCAAGACGTTCCAAGACCTTCGGATTGACGATTCGCGACGGCCGCCGGCCCATGAAGAACGCCAGGAAGTCATCCACCACCATCGCCGAGTACCGCTGCACCGTGGCGTCCGTCGCCCCCCCGATGTGCGGCAGCAGCAGCGTGTTCGGCGCGTCCAGCAAGGGGTTATCTGGCCGAATCGGATGCGTATCGAACACATCGAATGCTGCGCCGGCCAGGTGCCCGCGATGCAGCGCCGCCGCCACGTCGTCCTCTCGCACCACGCCCTCGCCGGTCGTGACCACCAGGCGCGCCCCGCGCGGCATTTGGGCAAGCGCCGTTGCGTCAATCATGCCTCGCGTTGAATCCAGCGCTGGACAGTGCACCGTCAGAATCGTGGACTCCGCCAGCAGGTCGCGGATTTCCGCGGGCTCGCAGCCGGCGGATTCGATTTGCCCGTCGCTCAGCGCCGGATCGGTCGCCAGCACCCGCGCCCCAAAGGCCTTCGCCAGCCGCGCCGTCTCACGCCCAATCCGCCCCAGGCCGACAATCCCAACAACCTGTCGACCCAGTTCCGAACCCCGCATCTCCGTGTAGGCCGTCACAGGATCGTCCCAGCGGCGCTCGCCGACATAGGCCGCCGCTCCCGCAACATCCCGCAGCAGCGCCAGCATCATCGCCATCGTCAGTTCCGCTACGGCTTCAGCATTTCGACCCGGCGTATGCGTGACGACCACACCGGCGCGCGTCGCGGCTTCGATGTCCACATGCCCCGAGTCCCCGCGGCAGATTCCCACGAACCTCAGCCCGGGCGCCGCCTCGAATGTCTCGCCCACCACAAAATCCGCCTCGACGAAAAGCGCAATCACCTGCTTGGCCGAGATCTCCTCGGCCAATTCAGCGGGATCCGTCAGCACCAGCGTCTCAGTCCAGGGCCGGACTTCAACCTCCGCCACCGCTCCCAACCGTTCCAGCTCGTCCGCGTCCAACTCCACCAGGCTCAGCACACGCGGCCGGGCCATCGCCGGCGGCGTCATGCCAAACCGCGTCCAGGCATGCGGGCGCTAGGGCACATATCCCCAGCGAGCTTCGGCTTCGTCGGCGGCGTCCACCGCCTCCGCCAGTGCTTTGGCGCTCGCCAGCGCGGCATCCGGCGGCGCCGTATCCACCAGTACGTGCACCTCGGCCGCTTCAAGGCTTAACGAGCGAATCCGCGCGACCCATGTCGCCAGGTCACTGTCCTCGTAGCTGTAGGCCACTGCCTCTACGGGAGATTGCACCGTTCGGGCCCAACCCTCGGCGTTCTGGCCATGCAGGCGCACAATCGCCAGGTCGTCCACGGTCGTCATGTCGAACGGCGGATACCACTCGTCAGTTTCCGATGGCAGATCTGCGACGACCGTCCCCATCTCAAGCTCAATCAGCGTCTCCAGCGTCGACTCCTCGTTCACCGGCACCTGCCACGTCGGATGCCGAAACTCAACCGCCAGCGGCAGGTCGGACAGCCCCTCACGCACCCGTCCCAGGTAGTCCCGCCCCGCGTTGCCCGCCTCGAACCACGGCGGAAACTGCAGAATCACCGCCCCCAGGCGATCCGCGGCCCGCAGTGGCTCCATCGATTCCTGCAAATCCTCGAACAGCACGCCTGGCGGCTCCACCGCAATCTCGGTCCAGGATTTCTTGCGGCGCGGGTCCGTCCCCGGCCGCCGCTGATACAACGTCAGCCCCCCAAACGCCACCACGTCAAACTTGAACCCATCCGGTGTCTGGTCCACCCACTCCTGCACCCGCTCCGGCTTCGGGATCCCGCTGAACACGTTCTCGGCCTCCACAACCGTCGCGTGTTCCGCGTACACCCCCAGCATTTGGTTCGGACGCGTGCGGGGCGGATAAACCTCCTTCAGCCGCTGCCAGCCTCGCGTACCGTACCGGCGGACTGCCGTCACCTGTCCGTCCCGGCGTCGTTGCCGTCGGACCCACGCCGCGCCATCATCCGCGCAATCTCTCGCTCGTACTCGCGGTCCCGCCAGCCCTCGATCGCCCGCATGCCGGGACCGAACAGAACCACCACGTGCGCCCCAAGGGCAATCAGCCAGAACAGCATTGGCCAGAAGAACCACAAGCTCTCCGGCGTTGTCACCAGGTTCAGTACCAGCAGCAACAGCCCGATCGCCAGGTAAACCCCCACGTGCGCCGCGAACCCGATCCGCGCGCGCACCCGTTCCGTCGCACGCCGAAAGGCCACGTCCTCGTCGGCAGTTGAAAGATCGGCCATCAGCGCGGCCCCTTCTGGCGCGGGCGCGGAGATTCTAGCCTTCGTCCGGCTCGGACTGTCCGGACCGTGGGCCGCAGAGCTCCTGCAGCGTCTCGCGCAGCACGCCGTCGTCCCTGGGCAGCACCGTGCGCATGTCCAGCCGCACACGGTCCGCCTGAATTCGCCCGATCACGGGGCGAGGCGCGATTCGTAGCCGCTGCGCCAGGTCCTCTGCGTCATTCCCGGGGCCATCGATCTCAATCGCCAGGCTCGGAAGCGTCTGCCCCGGCAGCGAACCGCCGCCGACCGCCGCCAGCGACTCCACCAGCCGCAGACGGCTTGTGCCTTGGATAATCCGCTCAGCCCGATCCTGCAGCGTGTCGGTCCCGGCCGCGATCATCTGCCAGACCGGTACCTGGTCAATCGCCTCGCCCCGCAGGTAGTGACCCAGCGTTGCCCGAAGACCGGCAATCGTCATCTTGTCCGGACGAAACGCCCGTGCCAGCGGCCGCCGCGCAATCGGCGCAACAACCTCCGCCAATCCCACGATCACCCCGGCCTGCGGCCCCCCCAGCAGTTTGTCGCCGGAGAACGTCACCAGGTCCGCCCCCGCCTCCAGCGCCTCCCCGATGAGAGGTTCCCTCGCCAGCCCGTACGTCGATGTATCCAGCAACGCCCCTGACCCCAGGTCGTTGATCAGCAGCAGCCCGCGCTCGCGCGCCAGGCTGGCCAGCTCGCGTGCGTCTGGGGACTCCGTAAAGCCCACCTGCGCAAAGTTGCTCGGATGCACCCGCATGATCGCGACCGTTTCGTCGGTCACCGCCCGCGCGTAATCCTCCACCCGCGTCCGGTTCGTCGTCCCCACGTCCCGCAGCCGCGCCCCGCTGGCCTGCAGGATGTCCGGAATCCGGAATCCGCCGCCAATCTCGATCGACTCCCCCCGCGCCACCAGCACCTCGCGACCCCGCGCGTGCGCTTCCAGCGCCAGGAACACCGCCGCCGCATTGTTGTTCAGAACCAGCGCCGCCTCGGCCCCCGTCACTTCGCGCACCACGTCCAGAATGTGGTTCGACCGCGACCCGCGCCCACCCGTCGCCAGGTCGTATTCGAGGTCGCTGTATCCCCCTGCCGCCGCCTGCACCGCGTTCAGGGCCCGATCGCTCAACGGCGCTCGCCCCAGGTTGGTGTGGATGATCACGCCCGTCGCGTTGATCACCGGCCGTGGCGCATCCCCCAGCACCAGCCGCGCCCGCAGCGCCCCGGCCTCCGCAATCGCCTCCGGCGCGGCGGCCTCCCGTCCACGGCTCACCGCGCGCCTTACCGCCTCGATCTCTTCCCTCGCCGCCCGCACCGCCACCCGCGTCGGAACGCCCGGCGCCAGCCGCTCGATAGCTTGAGCCACGACATCCACCGACGGAATAGCTCGGAAGGCTGATCCGCCGGCCTTCACTTCACGCCCCAAACTTCTGCAGCCGACCGCCGTGCGCCAGCATCAGCGCCATGATCGACTGCGCCGGGAATACGCCCAGCGATCCCTGCCCGCACGCCCGCTCGCCAAAGCGCTCCAGGCTGTCCGGCAGCACGCGTCCGCCCCAGAACAGGCACGGCACCGGATGCCACGAATGCTGCCGCAGCACCGACGGCGTTGAATGGTCCCCCGTCACCACAAGCACATCCGGCTCCAGGTCCATTAATGCCGGCAGCCGCCGGTCCATTTCCTCGATCGCCGCCGCCTTCGCATCGAAATCTCCGTCCTCGCCCCGCGCGTCCGGCGCCTTGTGATGCACGAAGAAGTAGTCGTGGTCGTCCCACGCCACCCCCAGCGCCGCCATCTGTTCGTCCGCCGACTCCAACCCGTCAACCACCGACATCCCCGCCACGCGGGCCAACCCCTTGTACATCGGATACGTCGCCAGGCAAACCGCCTGCAGCCCGTACAGCGAGTTCAGGCTCTCCAGCTCCGGCAGCCCGGCGTATCCCCGCATCAGCACGAAGTTCGCCGGTGATTCACTCCCAAGGCAATCCCGCACGGCCTCGATCACCGACCGCAGCACTGCGCTCGCGTGCTGGGCTGCCGCGGTCAGCGGCTCTGGTTCCAATGGGGGAACGCCCACCGCCTGCGGGTCAGTCTCCTGAACCGCTGGGGACAAATACGCGCCGCGAACAATCAGCACCGCCCGGTGCTGCGACTCCGTGGCGAACTCCAGCTCGACGCCCGGAATCTCGATCTTGTTCAGCTTCTCGACCAGCGCTCGATTCAGGCCCGTCTCAATCCGCCCTGCCCTCCGGTCAACCACACGCCCCCGGTCATCCAGCGTGCAGAAATTCAGCCGCACCCCAAGATCTCCGGCGTCGAGCCGCAGGCCCAGGCCCAGCGCCGACAGCGCGCCGCGCCCGATATTCGAACCCACCGGGTCGTACCCAAACAGCGCCAAATGCCCCGGACCGCTCCCCGGCGTGATCCCCAGCCCAATCGGCTGGCTGAGACCCGACTGCCCCTCCGCCGCCAGCCGGTCAAGATTCGGGGTCGCGGCGGCCTCCAGCTCCGTCGGACCTCCGGGCTCACGCGGCAGCCCGCCCAGCCCGTCCAGCACCAGCAACACCAACTTCGTCTCGGCCGGCTGGGCCAGCGATTGAAGGAGCGTCAGATCAACCAGGAAACATCATGCCGGGACACGTCATCCCCACATTATCTGGCCGCCCGTGCGCTACCGCGACCGTCGCCCTGCGCAACGAATCCCACGCTCGCTTCTGCCCCTCGGTGCTAGCCTCAACCGAACTGCTCAAATGTCTCGCCAAGCCATGCCATCTCGCGTCCTCGTTGCTATGAGCGGCGGAGTCGACAGCTCAGTCGCGGCCGCCCTGCTCGCCCGCGACGGCTTCGACGTCGTCGGCGTCACCTTCAACCAGTGGCCCGCCGACCTCATGGCCCGCGCCACCGGCAACGGCTGTTGCACGCCCGACACCATCGACGACGCCCGCCGCGTCTGCTTCATCCTCGGTGTGCCCCATTACGTCATCGACTACCGGCGCGAATTCGAAACGGCCGTCATCGACCCGTGGGTCAAGGCCTATCTCAACGGCCAAACCCCCAATCCCTGTGTCATGTGCAACCGCACCGTCCGCTTTGGCTCGTTCCTGACCAAGGCCGATGAACTCGGCGCGGACTTCATCGCCACCGGGCACTACGCACGCGTCGAGACTGACGAAACGAGCGGACGAATGCGCCTTCGCACCGCCAAAGACCCAAGCAAGGACCAGTCCTACGTCCTGCACGTGCTCGGACAGCGCCAGCTCGCCCGCACGCTCTTCCCGCTCGGCGCTCTCACGAAGCCTGAAGTCCGCCGGCTGGCCGCCGATTTCGGCCTGCCCGTCGCCCTCAAGGCCGACAGCCAGGAAATCTGCTTCGTGCCCGACAACGACCATGCCGTCTACGTGCGCGGCCACGGCTCTACCGGCGCGGGCGACATCGTCGACACCGCCGGTCACGTGCTCGGACATCACGACGGCCTTGAAGCCGTTACACCTGGCCAGCGCCGTGGGCTCAATCTCGGTGGCGGCTCCGCTCGCCGTTACGTCGTTGAACTGGACCCTACCGCCAACCGGGTCATCGTCGGTTCTCGTGATGACAGCCGCGCCAGGCAGATTGAAGTACGGGATGTCAACTGGATCGACGATGCGCCGCCGTCCGCGCCGTGCCGGGTCGGCGTCCGCACGCGCTACCGAATGCCGCTCGAAGACGCGACCCTCCTCACGACTCCACGCGGCGTCACCCTCGAGTTTGGCCAGCCGACCTGGGCGCCTGCCCCCGGCCAATCGGCCGTGTTCTACGACGGCGACGAGGTCCTGGGTGGCGGCGCCATCGCCGCGGTAACGTCGCGATGAGTGCCAAGCCGCTCGCCCACGACGACCCCTACTGCCCGCGCTGCTTCCGTCTCGTCCTGTACGGCGCCGTCTTTTGCCAGTACTGCGGCCAGTTCATCCACCATAATGCCCCGTCCGACTCCCGACCCTGGGACACGCGCCCCCCCGAGATTCCGGCCGCGGCGCCCGTGGTTGCGCCCACGGCGCCCGACATTCACCTTCCGGAAGATGCGCTGCCCTACGGTGCCGCCGGTGGCGCTGCCGGCGACGAGGCGCCAGCCGAAACCGCCACCCTCCAGCCCCCCGAGTCTGCCGACGCGTCTACCGAAAAAACCGATATCGAATCAGCTTGACAGCCGCTTCCGGCCCGTCCACCCATCAGCGCAGCTTCTTCTTCTCCTCGCGCGCCTGGTAACTGATCGGGACCTTGGCAATCTCCTCGCCGGCCGACACAAAGGCGGCGGTGGGCTCGTCTTCAAGAACGA
>WTFW01000208.1 GCA_011523785.1 Chloroflexota bacterium
CGCCGTGTCTCCCCCTGCCATCCACGCCGCCCGAGCCCGTCGTCAGCCCTCGTGATCCCGCCGTGCCCGCGCCTCCGCCTCCTCGGCCAAGCTCCGACCACGGAATCTGGCGCGTCCGCGCAAGAATCCGCGCCAAACTGTCTCTCGCCAGCCCGATCCCCTATGGGGATCGGGCTGGCGAGAGACAGTTCCCCCCTTCACCCCCATCAATTTCGCCCGCACGGCCCTGGCCCCGGCAGCCAGGGTCAGGCTCTGAAACGCCGCAGCGTATGATCAGCGCTGGTCTCGTGGGAGGTCGCTAAGTCCGTGCGCAGACGTCAGTGGGCCACGCTTGCTGCCATCGCCGTCATCTTCGGCTTCGCCCTGTATGTGTCGCTTCCCGGCACACCCGGGCTGCCGGTCGAGGTGGCTGGGCGCGACCTGTCCGACCTGCGATTCCGTCAGGGCCTGGACCTGCAGGGCGGTCTCCACGTGCGCTTCCAGGCCAGCCCCCCGCCCGACCAGCAGTTGCAGGACGGCGACATGGACGCCGTCAAGCAGATCATCGAAAACCGCGTCAACGCCCTTGGTGTGGCTGAGCCGCTCATTCAGATCGAGGGCGACAACCGCCTGATCGTCGAACTCCCTGGCGTCGAGGATCCGGAGGAAGCCATCCGCGTCTTCCGCCAGACCGGCCAGCTCCTGGTCATTAACACCGGCTTCGAGTTCATCGACGAAGGAACGCTGCTACCAGCCGATCCCTCCCAAACCGTGCTCCGTGGCCGCGACCTGCGCGACGCCCGCGTCGGCTTCGACTCCCTCGGCGCCCCGATGATCGAATTCGATCTCCAGCCCGACGCCGCCAACCGCTTCCAGACCTACACCGCCAGCCACCTCAACGAGGTCCTCACCATCACGGTTGACGACGTGGTCATCAGTTCGGCCCGCATCGAGGCCGCCATCCGCGACAGCGGTGTCATCCGCGGCTCGTTTACGGCCGACGAGGCCCGCAACGTCGCCATCCAGCTTCGCTACGGCGCCCTGCCCGTCCCGCTTGAGGTCGTCCAGACCCTGAGCGTCCGTCCCACCCTCGGCCAGGAATCCCTGGCAGCCAGCCTCCGGGCCGGCATCGTTGGCGCGCTCCTGGTGCTGGTCTTCATGGTCGCCTTCTACCGGGTGCCCGGCCTCGTGGCCGCCCTGGCGCTGGTGGTGTACGCCTCGGTCGTCTTCGCCGTCTTCAAGCTCATTCCCGTCACGCTCACACTTTCCGGCCTGGCGGGCTTCATCCTGTCCGTCGGTGTGGCGGTCGACGCCAATATCCTGATATTCGAGCGCACGCGCGAAGAACTTCGCTCCGGTCGAGCCATCCGTGGCGCCGTTGAGTCCGGGTTCAACCGTGCCTGGACGTCCATCCGCGACTCCAACATCTCCACCCTCATCATTTGCGCGGTCCTCTTTGGCTTTGGCAGCGGCGGCGTCCGCGGGTTTGCCGTGACGCTGGCCATCGGCGTGGCCGTCAGCATGTTCAGCGCCATCACCGTCAGCCGGAATCTGCTCCGCCTGGCCATCACCCTGCCGGCCCTTACCCAGCCTCGGCTGTTTGGCGCCGGCGCCTCCGCGAGTTCTGATACCTGATGTTCGCCATCACGTCCCGCCGCGGTTGGTGGTACCTGCTGTCGCTGGCGCTGCTATTGCCGGGCGTCGTTGCCCTGCTCACTGGCGGGCTCAAGCCGGGCATCGACTTCACGGGCGGATCGCTTATCCAGCTGCGCTTCGAGCAGGAGATCACGCAGCAGGCCGTTCAAGCCGTCGCCGTTGACGGCGGGTACCCCGGGGCGACCGTTCAACTCACGGACGACCGTGGAGCCCTGGTACGCACACCGCCCCTGGACGTCGAAGCCAAGAACGCGCTGGTCGCTTCCATCTTCGAGCGCATCGGACCCGGCCAGGAACTCGGGTTCTCCACAATCGGCCCGGTGGTCGGCGCCGAGCTCACGCGCGCCGCCGCCATCGGCGTGGCCGTGGCCTCCGCTCTCATTCTGCTCTACGTCATGTGGGCCTTCCGCCGCATGGAACGCCCGATCGTGCTCGGCCTGGCCGCCATCGGCGCTCTCCTGCACGATGCGCTGTTTCTGCTCGGTGTCTTCGCTCTGCTGGGCCACGCGCTCGACGTTCAAGTGGACGCCCTGTTCGTTACCGCCATCCTCACGGTCATCGGCTTCTCGGTGAACGACACCATCGTCGTGTTCGACCGCATTCGCGAGAACCGGCAACGCCACCTGCGGTTGGCCGACGCGCAGCGCCCCAGCTTTGAGCAGACCGTCAACTTCAGCGCCAACCAGAGCCTCACCCGCTCGCTCAACACTTCGCTCACGGCGCTGCTGGTGCTGCTTGCCCTGATTGTGCTCGGCGGCCCCACGATTCGGCTGTTCGTAGTCGCGCTGGCCGCCGGATTCCTGATTGGAACCTACTCGTCGATCTTCGCCGCCTCGTCGGCCCTGGTCTCGTGGGACCGCCGCGACCTTCCGCGAGTCTGGGAACGCTTCCGTGGCAAGCTGACGCTCGCCCGCTAGTCCGCGTCCGCGCTCCGACGTAACTCCGCCAGCGGCTGTCCGTACTCCACGACTTCGCCATCGCGCACCAACAGCCGCTCGATTACGCCGGCTTCGGGCACACAGACGTCGTGCGCCACGCCCAGCACATCCACGTAGCCGATGGTCTGACCGTCCTCTACGGCATCGCCAATTCGAACCTGCGGCGGCGCACCCGGTTCCGTCAGCGCCACAAACACGCCAACTTGCTGGGAGGCAACGACTATCACGCCTTCATCCGCCGTTTCCGTGCCGTCCACCGGTGCCGCTTCAGCGGCCAGGAGTCCCAGTCCACTTGACCGCCGCACCCGTATCGTCCGCGCGGCGTCGCCAATCTCGATCTCTTCGGCGCCTGTCTCCCGCAGCAACCGGGCCAGGCGTGGAACGTCCTCGTCCAGCGCGGCGTCCCAGTCCGGATCAGTAGCCATGAACGACACGCCCAACCGCTATACGCGCGTCTGGTACTCGCCGCTTCGCGAGTCGATGCGTAGCACGTCGCCCGTCTCTACGAATAGCGGCACCTGGACTTCCAGCCCTGTCGCAACCCGCGCCATCTTGGTAGCTCCGGTCGCCGTGTCGCCCCGCACCCCCGGCTCGGTCTCGACGACTTCAATATCCACGTTGATCGGCAGTTCCACGCCCAGCGGCATGCCCTCGAAGGAGGTGATCTCCAGGTCCAGCCCGTCAGTCAGGTAGTGCGCGGCTTCGCCGATCGCGTCCGCTGACAGCGTCATGTCCTCGTACGTCTCCATGTCCATGAAGTGAAAGCCTGAAGCGTCCTGGTAGAGGTACTGCACCTTGTGCGTGTCCAGGATCACCCGCTCGAAGCGCCTCGAGGCCTGGAACGAACGGTCAGTCGTCGACCCGCTGCGCACGTCACGCACCTTGATCCGCACGTTGGCCGACCCGCGACCAATCTTCTGGTGTTGGAAGTCGATCACCTGGCAGAGATCACCATCGATCCGCAGCACCCATCCACGTCTCAGTTCGCCCGCGTCAATCACGCAGCGGCCTCCTTAGCCATGAGTTATCAGATTGCACGTCGGTTTTTTCGTTTCGGTCACTTGCTTGCTTGCGTCAGCACGTCAACGCCGTCGGCCTCAACGACCACCAGGTCCTCAATTCGAACCCCGCCCCAACCCGGCAGGTATATGCCCGGCTCCACCGACACCACGGCGCCCGCCGCCAGCGCGTTGGCGCCGCGCGGAGATAGCGTCGGCGCCTCGTGAATCTCGAGCCCCACGCCATGGCCGGTCCCGTGACCGAAATTCGCGCCGTAGCCTGCGTTCGTAATTGCCTCGCGAGCCAGCGCGTCCGCCTCGCGCCCTGTCATCCCGGCGCGCGTCCCGGCTTCGGCCGCCGCCTGCGCCTGCAACACGATCCCGTAGATCTCATCAAATTGTGCATCGGCGCCGCCCGCGGCGAATGTCCGCGTAATGTCGGAGCAGTAACCGTCCAGTCGCACGCCAAGGTCAACAATCACGGGCTCGCCCGCGCCAATCGGGCGCTCAGCTGGGGAGTGATGCGCCATGGCCGCATTCGGTCCTCCGGCCACGATGGTCGGAAACGACGGCCCATCTCCGGCCTCCCGGATCAGGCGTTCCAGCTCCAGTGAAAGCTCGCGCTCGGTCATGCCGGGCGCCACGGTTTCGCCCGCCGCGGTCATCACGTCGTCCGCCAGCCGCACCGCCTCGCGCAGCAGCGCCAGTTCGGCCTCATCCTTTACGACGCGCTGCTTTTCGACCTGGCCGTCCAGTGGCTTCACCGCCGGCGACTGCGACTCGTCAGTCAGGCGCTCGACCAACTCCCGATGCTGCTTCAGCGATGTGTGTTCAGACTCCACGCCCAGGCGGTCGATGCCTCGTTCGCCGATCCAGGCCGACACAGCACCCAGCGTGTCGACGTCTTCAACGACGTCGAATCCCACGGCCTGCCGCTGCGCCTGCTCGGTGTACCGCGAGTCCGTCACCAGCCGGCGATCCTGCGGCGAGATCAGCAGCGTCGCCGCCGTGCCGGTGAATCCGCTGAGATACCGGCGATTCGCCTCGCCGGTCACCAGCATGGCGTCAACGCCCAGCGCGTCCAGGCGCGCCGCCAGACGGTCGGTCCGCGCGGCGGTCAGTTCAGATAGCGCTCGATGTTGCGTGTGTGTTCCTCCAGCGTTTCGGAAAAGGCGTGCGAACCGTCGCCGCGCGCAACAAAGAACAAGTACTGAGTGGATTCCGGTCTCGCCGCCGCGATGATCGAAGCCAAGCCTGGCGCGGCAATCGGCCCCGGCGGCAGCCCGTTGACCACATACGTATTGTACGGAGACTGTGTCCGCAGATCGTCGCCGGTGATATCCGGCTTCCACCAGCGGGCCCCAGACCCGGCCTGGCCAATGGCGTACTGGGCCGTCGGATCCGCTTGCAGCGGGATTCCGCGTGCCAGCCGGTTGTGAAACACCCCGGAGATCAGGGCCCGCTCTTCATCCAGCACGGCTTCCCGCTCGATGATGGAAGCAAGCGTCAGCATCTCGTGCACCGACAGCCCGTTGTCCGCCGCGTCCGCACGAATCTCCGCCGTCACTACCTCGTCGAACCGTCGCAGCATGCGTTGAATCAGATTCCGCGCATTGGAAGACCCGTCAATCTGGTAGGTATCCGGAAACAGATAGCCTTCCAGCGACTGACCGGGCGGAATGCCGGTCAGGAAGTCGAACTCGGCTACAAGCGTTGCGGTCCCCTCGCGCGCCAGGCGCAAAAACTCCAGATCGTCAATCTCGGTTTGATCAGCCAGCCGTTCGGCCATCTGTTCCATCCGCCAGCCTTCCGGGAACGTCAGCGTCTGATCTACTGCGTTGGCAGAACTGAGCGTGCGCACGATTTCGTCCAGAGTCATGTCCGAGCGCAGCAGAAACGTTCCCTGACGGAACGCCCCCTCCAGGCCGCGGCGCTCCACCAGCACTTGAAAGAGGAGGTCGCTGCGAATCAGGCTCGCCTCCCGCAAACCCTGCGCAATGTCCGATGCCGTCGCCCCCACGGGAATCGTGAACGGCACCGTCCGCGCGGCGACTGCCGCGGGCGACTCCGCAAACCGGGCCGCTGCTGAATATCCCAACAGCAGCACGCCCGCCAGCGTGAGCAGCACGATGCCGAAGGCCTGGGTGATCGCACTAACTCGGCTCAGCATCTGGACTGACTCCTGAGGTAATCCAGCAGCAGAATCTCGGCGGCGCGCGCATCCACGTCCGCGTCCGCTGCTCCACCTCGCCGGGCGGCTTGCGTGGTCAAATGCTCGTCCTTCCAAACGACAGGTTCGCTGCGACCATCCAGCAGTTGGCCAGCCCAACGCCGGGTACGACTGGCCTGAGCGCTCTCGGTTCCGTCCGTATTCAACGGCAGACCGATCACTAATGTTGCGCCGGCATAGGCGTCCAGAATCGCGCCCAGGGTCGCCGCATCGCAGCTTTCCCCGGATCGTTGCAGCACCTGCCGCATGGTCACGAACGATCCGCCGGCATCCGTCATCGCCACGCCAATCCGACGCTCCCCCAAGTCCAGCGCGCAGACTCGCCGGCCAAGGGCGGGCGGCGGGCGCTCCGGATCACGGAGTCTGGATTGGCTGCGGCGCTTCGACCTGGACATTGATGCGAAAGCTGATTCTCGGAAAGTTTCCCGTATCCGCCGGATCGTGCGTTACGGCCACGCGGTCCACGCCCGGCAGCGACCGCAGGGCCTGCAGTCCCTCGCCAAGCGAACGACCGGCCGCCGTGTCCCGCACCGTGTCGTGATCGATCGTGTCCACGGCTTCCGCAATCGCCTGCACGCGCAGATCCAGCACGCCCTGGCGTTCGCCCAACACCTCGGTATCCACCACTCGAATCGAGTCGATCTCGAACGCCTGTCCCTCCAGCGAGTCCAGCAACCGCTGCCGCAGCACCGCTTCAAGATCGTCCGTCGAGAACGCTGTGCCGAGTGCGCGAATCTCCATCGACAGCGACAGCTCATCCGCATGCTCATCTGGCTCGGCGCTGAAGTCCCGCCGCAGGAGTTGCGGGTTGCCAGTGGCAGGTGACCACACGATCAGTGTTTGGTTGGCCGGACGGTCACGCCGCAGGCGCTCGATAGCCGAGCTTTGCAGCCGCTCCGTTAACAGCTCTTCCAGTTCGGCGAAGTCACGTGGCGACACCAGCGCCGCTTCGAGTTCCGAGCCACCCTCCAGCGGCTGCGGATTGAACGCCTCCAGCGCCCCGCCAAACGGCCCGTCCACCGTCGTGATTGCCAGCGCCGGGGCATTTCCGGCCAATCCCGGCGCCTCCGCCGTGACCGCGACAATGGCCTCCCCCGGCACATCGCGCCCGCCTACCTGGAGGGTCGGCGGCACCAGGAACTCAGCATCGGTCAGGAATCCCGTACCGTCAGCCGTCATCACCCGCGACCCCACCGGCAGAACCACGGCCTGTCGCGTGCGATTGCGCACAGTCACGAATCCCCTGGCCACCCCTTGCGCCTCGCGTCGTCGGCCCGTCGTCGGTTTCGTCAGCGTCTCCGACACTGTGGCATCCATGACTGTCGCCGGTATGATGCCGCGTTCGACATCCAGCGCTCCGGCGTCCGGATCGATCCGCACCGTTGAGTCGATCGGTAGTCGCTTGGCCTGCGGAATCACCGTGATCGTGCTCGACGGAACGACGAAATACTGAAACGCGACGACTACAAGCAAGACCACCGCCAGCCCACCCACGATGGCAGCGATCAATTGCCGTGATACCGGCTCCCGCCACAGCCGGGTCGACACCACCGTCGAGCGTGGCCGTCGCCATGCCGTGGACTTCGGTATTGCGTCATCCGCTACAATTCGTTCGAATACGACGCTGCGACTGGGATCACCAAACCGGCGTTCCGTTGGCCGTGGCGCGCCGTAGTCCAACGGCCGATATATCCCCGAATCCGGTACCTGGATCCGCTGCGCCACGCCGCGGCGTCGTTCCCTGACCGCCCTCATGCCACCGCGACCAGATCTGCCAGATAGGCGTGCCCTGCCTCCAACGCTGCCGGGATCAGGGACGGGTCGGTACCACCGGCCATGGCCAACTCCGGCCGTCCGCCGCCGCCGCCGCCGGCCGTCTGCGCCATGGCCCGGGCCAGCGCTCCGGCATTGACCCCTGCCGAAACGGCCTCGTCCGACGCCGCGGCCACAAACGCCGGACGTCCATCAATGGTCGCCGCCAGCACGATCACCCAGGGAGAGTCAAGGCGCTGGCGCAAATCGTCGCTCAGACCTCGCAGCGCGTCCCTATTGGTCACGGTCGTGTTGGCCGCGACCAGCGAGATTGGCCCCACCGAGACTGCACCGGCCGCCAGGCTTGCAGCCTGGCGACGAGCCTCGGCACGTTCCGCCGCCTGCAATCGTCGCCGCAGGTTCGCCTGCTGATCCAGCAACCGTTCCACCCGTTCCGGCGCCTTCGCGGGCGCTGTCTCAAGCTGACGCGCAATCCCCGCCAACAGGTCCTGGTTACGCTCGACGAAGGCCACCGCGCCCGCGCCGGTTACGGCCTCGATGCGTCGAATTCCGGCCGCGATACCGGCCTCTTGCACGATGGCAAACAATCCGATCTGGTTGCTGGACAGGCAGTGCGTCCCGCCGCAGAGCTCGCGGCTCACCTCGCCCAATCTGACCATACGAACGACTTCGCCGTACTTCTCGCCGAACAGCGCCATCGCGCCGGCCTCAACGGCCGCCTGCACCTCGGTCAGTTCGGTCACCAGGGAGTGGTCAGCCAGGATCTGAGCGTTGACCCAGCTCTGGATTTCACGCAGCTGGGCATCCGTCACCGGCGCCGGATTCGTGAAGTCGAAACGCAGCCGGTCCGGCGCCACCAGCGATCCAGCCTGCCGAACGTGGTCGCCCAGCGTGCGGCGAAGCCCGGCGTGCAGCAGGTGCGTGGCGGTGTGATTTCGCATGACGCTGAAGCGCCGCTCGCGGTCCACTTCGGCGCGCACGCGTTCGCCAACAGAGAGCCGGCCCGCGGTGACCTCGGCCATCATGACGACCGTGCCCTCGGGATTCCTGCGCGTGTCCGTAACCCGGGCTGCGCCATTTGGTCCGTCCAGCAGTCCCGTATCGCCAACCTGGCCACCCGCTTCCCCGTAGAACGGCGTTTGATCCAGCACCACCATGACGGGGCCGTCGGCCGTTGCGTAGTCCAGCAACTCGCCCGCGCGCGCCAGCGCCACAATCGTGCCCTCGCCCACAGTCACGAAGTCGTAACCCAGAAATACGGACTCACCGAATCCGGACGGCAGATCCCTGGCCTGTCCGTCAGACTGTGCGGCCCGGCTGCGCGCCTGCTGCTCCGCCAGCGCGGCGTCGAAGCCGGCTTCATCCACGCCCACCCCGCGCGTCGCCGCGATGTCCCTGGTGATGTCTGGCGGAAAGCCAAAGGTGTCGTACAGCTCAAACATCCGCGCGCCATCCACGCGGCCTCCCGTCGGCACCTCGGCCAGCAGGTTTTCCAGGCGGGCCACGCCGGCGTCCAGCGTCCGGCGAAACCGCTGTTCTTCGTCGCTCACCACGCTGCGGATGAAGTCCGCCCGCGGTAGCAGGTCGTCGTAGCCTTCCTCGGCCATCACGTCAATGGCGGTTTCCACCACCGGACCAAGCGCATCCGATTCGATACCCAGTTGCCGCGCGTGCCGCACGCCCTGGCGGATGCTCCGGCGCAGGATGTAGCCGCGGCCCTCGTTGCCCGGCATCACCCCGTCACCAATCAGGAACGCTGCCGCCCGGCTGTGCTGCGCAATCACCCGCAGCGAGCGCCCGCTGTCGCGTTCCGCCTCGTATTCCAGCCCGGCCCGCCCCGCCGCGGTAAGCACCAGCGGCCACCACGTGTCCGTTTCGTAGATGGAACCAACGTTCTGCAGCACCACCGCCCAGCGCTCCAGGCCCGCCCCCGTGTCCACACCGTGCTGATCCAGCGGCGTCAACTCGCCGTCCGCCGACTTGAAGTACTGGTTGAACACCAGGTTCCAGATCTCCAGGTACTGCTCCGGAGCCTCCAGCGGTCCCACGTCCGGCAAGTCGGGCTGCAGGTTGATGTGAATCTCGGTCGTCGGCCCGCACGGGCCGCTGTCGCCGGTCGGACCCCAGAAGTTGTCCTCGCCCGCATAGGCAATGCGTTCCCGCGGATGCCCCAGGTCGGCCCAGATATCCGCTGCCTCCTCGTCACGTGGCACGCCCGGGCTGCCTTCGTAGACCGTGGACCAGACCCGGTCGGCCTCGATCCCGATCACGTCCTGGACCAACTCGCGGGCCCAGGCAATCGCCTCGACCTTGAAGTAGTCGCCGAAGCTGAAATTTCCCAGCATCTCGAAGAACGTCAGATGGCTCAGGTCGCCGACCTCGTCCAGGTCGGTCGTCCGGAAGCACTTCTGCACCGTCGCGATCCGCAGATAGGGCGATGCACGCTCGCCGCTGAAATATGGCTTGAACTGCTGCATGCCGGCCGACGTCAGCAACACGCTCGGATCGCCCACCGGCACCAGCGAAGCGCTTGGCAGCACGCGGTGCCCGCGCTCGGCGAAGAACCGCAGGTAATGGTCGCGAATCTGGGCGGTATTCATCGGGTAGTCCCCAGACGGGCCTGGCCCGCAAAACAAAGAAAGACCGATGGAAGCTGCCTCCCATTCAGCCTTAGAAAACGTGCGAGCCGTGGGTTATGCCTGCGCTATGGGAATCCCTCCGTCGGTTGCTCGGGGTCGGTCGCGGGCCGCAACACGCTCAGCGCGAAGCCCGCAGTCATCCCGATTAGAAACCCCAGGGCCAGCTTGGCTAATCGGACAAACACTGTCCGACTCCCCGGAGTTCAATGTGCCCGAAAAAGCTAGCACAGTTTCGGTCGCGACAACGCCAAGACGCTGGCCCAAGCGACGCCCGCCGCCGGCGCCCTCACGTCAGCACCAGGTGCGCGACCAGCAAGCCCACCAGGCATCCGACGAACCCGCCGAGAATGGGCAGCCCGCCAATCGCCATGTACGTGGCCCCAATTGCGCCGGCGGCCAGCGCGCCACCGGCAAACCCGGCCACCCCAAACGGCCAGTAGAAGAACCCCGAGTTTTCCCGGCGGCCCATCACCGCGTGAAACGTAAAGCAGATAAACGTAGCCAACAGCAATCCCAGGTAGACGGACGGTGGAATCACAAACAACACATCCACGCCTACACCGCTCCTGACGACGCCGAAATGGCTCGCAGCGTCCGTACCTGCCGGACGATCGCCTCGCCGGCCCGCATGACCTCATCCAGCGTCGTTCCCCGGCCCACCGTGCAGCGCAGCGAACCGCGCCGGAATCGCTCCGGCAGCCCCAGCGCCTCGATTACGTGCGACGGCTCCAGCGAGCCCGACGTGCAGGCCGCCCCTGTGGAGACGGCAATCCCCTCCAGGTCCAACCGAATCAACAGTGACTCCGCGTCGATATCCGCAAATGCAAACGGCGCGAACGCGGGCAGTCGCCGCTGCGGATCGCCCGTCACCCGTAGCTTCGAACATCCGGCCGTCACCCGCTCCACAAGCGACGCGCTCAGCGAGCGCATGTGCGCGGTCCGTTGTTCGCGTTCGGCTTCGGCGCGCGCGACAGCTTCACCCAGTCCAACAATTCCGGGTACGTTCTCGGTCCCCGCTCGACGGTCGCGTTCCTGGGCGCCGCCAAAGGCCCGTCGCTCCAGGTTCACGCCCGCGCGCACGTACAACGTGCCGACCCCTTTGGGTCCGTAGAGCTTGTGCGCGGACAAACTTAACAGGTCAACGTCAAGCCTATCAACATTTATGTCGAGTTGCCCCGCTGCCTGCACCGCGTCCGTATGCACACGCGCGCCGGCCTGGTGCGCGATGCGCGCAAGCGTCGGCAGGTCTTGAATCGTGCCGATTTCATTGTTCGCTAATCCGATGCTCACCAGTGTCGTGTCCGGGCGAACGGCGGTCTCCAATTCGTCCGGATTGACTCGGCCTGCCGGATCAACGGCAAGCTCCGTCACCTCGAAGTCACGGCTCCGCAGCGAGCGCGCCGCCAAGAGCACTGCGTGATGCTCAATAGCCGTGGTCACGATGTGGCGGCCACGCCCAGTTGCGGCCAGCGCCATCCCGATCACGGCCAGGTTGTCCGCCTCAGTTCCGCCGCTCGTAAATATCACCTCGCCGTGCTTGCAGCCCAGCACTCCCGCAACCTGCTCACGGGCGGTATCAACGGCCTCGCGCGCGCGTCGCCCGGCGGCATGCACGCTCGACGGGTTACCGGCCTCGAACCAGAGATACGGACGCATGACCTCAAACACCGCCGGGTCCAGCGGCGTCGTGGCGGCATGATCCAGATAAATCCGGGAATCGGCGGTCTGCGTCACGTCGTCAGTATGCCCGCGTTGAATCTGGCAACCGGAGCGCGGCGCCTGGTCGATGGGACCGGACCGGCGGGCACTGACTCCTGGAATCGTCCGACCGCAAAGGTGAGGTCTGTAACCCCAAACCACGCCTGTCACCCGTTACGCTGGTCGTCTATGCCTCGACAACTGTCACGACGACACTTGGGACGTGCGGCCGCCCTGGGCGCCGCCGGCTTGGCCGCGGCACCTGCCGTACGCGCCCTGGCCCAAGTCTCCGGCGTGGCCAACGCCTCCGTGGACCCGCTCTTTGGCGCTTTCGTAGAACGCGTGGGGGGAGTCGCAATCGTCGGCGATCCACTCACCGAGCGCTTCCAGCGCAACGGCCGCTCAGCGCAGCTCTTCGCCAATTTCCTGCTCGAGCACTGGCCCGAGAACGCCGGCACGGACTACGACGTGCAACCCGCCCTGCTGGGGGAATTGGCCTCGGGTGGTCGCTTCTTTCGCCAGGTCGCCCCGTTTCGCAGCGAGGCGACCGTCGAATACATCTGGCAGACCCGCCACTCGGTTCGATTCGGCTTCCTGGAGCAATGGAACCGCCTGGGCCGTACCGCCCTGCTGGGGCTCCCCATCTCCGAGGAAGTGCCCGAGGCCGGTGGCGTAACCGCCCAGTACTTTCAGCGGGGCAAGCTGAGCTATTTGGCGACGCGCGACGTACCCGTCCAGATCGAGCCGCTCGGCCGCACGTATCTTGAGGCCCTGAATGATGGGATTGACGCCGGTTACGTAATCGACCCGCTGGCGCCGCAGACGCCCAGCGCATCAGCGTCGCTCAGGCTCACGGTCACGAACACCGGCGCCCACACCTGGGCAGCGGGCGGCGCCCAGGCCGTCACGCTCGGGTTTCGCTGGGCTGACTCCTCCAAGCCATCCACCCGCGCCACACCCGACCCGATCTCGTTGCCCGACGACGTGGCGCCGGGCGGCTCCGTCACCACAGACATCGCCGTGCAAATGCCCGAGGTTCCGGGCCCATATCGGCTTCAGCCAGATTTGCAGATCCGCGGCGAGTGGTTCACCGCCCTGGCAGTCCAGGCCCCAATCGTCGAGGCACCCGCCCACCTCGCCATGCCAGATGTCAGGGTCGGCCTCCTCGACATCAGCGACGACAACCCGGGCGTCCACCAGGCCACAGTCTTTTCGACCGCGGGCCTGGAAGTCCGCGACGAAGGCGGCACGCTGCTTGCCAGCCTTGACCAGGAGGAGCGCGTCGCCATTCGCCGGGACATCGCCAACGAGATGCAGGTGCTCGACCTCCCGGACGGTACCCGGCTTCAGACCGTCGGCAAAGTGCTCGTCGATCCGGTTGAGGGGTCCCTGTTGCGCCTTGAGGAAACGGCCCCCCAATGGACGTATCGCGGCTCGATGGAGTTTGCCTGGCTGCCGAACTACCGTAGCGCCTGGGTCGTCAACACCCTGCCGATGGACGACTATCTCTCCGGCCTCGTGGAGCAGAACGACGACATTCCCTGGGAAGCCCTGCGCGCGTCAGCCATTGCCTTTCGGACCTACGCCTACACGGTTCGCGGCCCGCGCCGGGCGCGCGGCGCCCTCTTCGACGTGGCGGCCTCCACCCGCCATACCCCCACCCTCTATACCCGCGATCAGGTCTATCACGGCTACGCGCGCGAGCTGTCGGGCACCCGATTGCGAGACGCCGTTCACGACACGCGAGGCTGCGTGCTTACCTATGAGGGTCGTACCATCCACGCCGTGTACTTCTCGCGCGCCGACGGCCGTACCCGCAGTTGGCATGAAGAATGGGGCGGAGCCATGAAACCCTGGGCCATAGCAGTCGACGATCCATATAGCCGCGGACAGACGTTGCTCGGCCATGGGATCGGACTTCCGCTGCGCAGCGCCAATGCCATGGCCGCGGCCGGAGCCAACGGCGAGCAGATCCTGGCTGCCTACTACACCGGCATCGACTTCGAGCACGTCTATTGACCCTCCACCTAACCACCACTGACCTTCGCGGGCAGGACTTCCTGACGCTAGCCGATCTTTCGCCGGGCCAGCTCCGGTGCCTGCTGGACCGCGCGTCCCAACTCAAGGCCATGCAGGCCAATGGCCAGCCGCACCAGCTCCTGGCCGGCCTCAGCCTCGCCATGCTGTTCGAGAAAGCTTCCCTACGTACTCGCACCACCTTCATGGTTGGCATGTCCCAACTCGGCGGTTTTGCCGTCGACCTGATGAATGAGCACACCCAGATTGGCGTCCGCGAGTCAATCCCCGACATCGCCCGAAACTTGGAACGATGGGCCGACGCGCTCATGGCCCGCGTCTACGCGCACCGCACCCTTGAAGAACTGGCCGCCTGGGCCGACATTCCGGTAATCAACGGCCTCAGCGATCTCACCCACCCCTGCCAGGCGCTGGCCGATGTGCTAACGATGCGGGAGCATCGGGGTGGACTCGCCGGCCGGAAACTGGCCTACGTCGGCGACGGATTCAACGTCTGCAACTCCCTGCTCTTTGCCGGCGCGCTCGCGGGCATGCACGTCCGCGTCGCTGCGCCCGAAGGCTACGAGCCCGACGAGGACATCCTGGAACGCGCTCAGGAAATCGCCGACGACGCCGGCGGCGGCATCGAGATTGGCAACGACCCTCAAGCCGCCGTTCGTGACGCCGAGGTGGTCTATACCGACGCCTGGGTCAGCATGGGCTTGGAACACGAGGCCGCGGAGCGACGGGAAATCTTCGCTCCATTCCGCGTGGACGACTGCATGATGGCGCTGGCCGACTCTGACGCCATCTTCATGCACTGCCTTCCCGCTCACCGTGGGGAGGAGGTCACCGACGCCGTTCTCGATGGACCCCGGTCCGTGGTGTTCGATCAGGCCGAGAATCGACTGCACACGCAGAAGGCGCTGCTCGTGGCCATCATGCGCGGCGACGCCGCCTTCGATGAATTGGGAGCATAGGTAGACTGATATACCGTCGGCGTTGACGATAAGCGGCTCCCGTGGAACAGCTTGAATACCTCGCGGGTGAGTTTGACTTTGGCGCCGCTATTCAGATTCTGCTCGTTGCTCTGCTCTTTAACGCTGTTCTCTCACTGATTCGAGGCACCCAGGCCGATCAGCTTCTCCGTGGCTTGCTGGTCGTGGCCGTGGGCTTGTTTGTCATTGGGCGCGTGCTCCAGCTTGAGCTCGTCAACTGGATCCTCGACCAGGGATTGCTGGTGGCAACATTTGCTCTCATTGTGGTCTTTCAGCCCGAATTGCGTCGACTGCTGGAGCGGGTCGGCCGAACCGGGACGCTGGTCGCACATCCATTTGGAATCGTCACAACCGAGCAGACGCAACAGATGATTGACGCGGTGGTCGGCTCGGCCGAGGAACTGTCGGCCCGGCTGTGGGGCGCCCTGATTGTCGTCCAACGCCAGGGCGGGCTCGATGAATTCGCCAGCACGGGCACGCGCCTGGAGGCCAGCCTTTCGCGCAACTTGCTGGTGACCGTATTTCATCCGGGCTCGGAACTACATGACGGCGCCATCTTGCTCAACGGCATGGAGGTCGTGGCCGCCCATGTGATGCTGCCGCTCAGCGATGAGTTGGGCCCCCAGGACCATGTGGGCACCCGGCACCGGGCCGGGCTCGGCATCACCGAGGCCACCGACGCCATCGCTGTCATCATTTCCGAGGAGACCGGCGGAATCTCGATGGCTGTGGACGGTCGGCTCGAACGCCACCTCACGCCGGACCAGTTGCGCCGCCGTCTGGAGACGGCGTTGCGAGTCCAAACGCGCGGCGCCGGACTGCAGGGGCTGCCCGCCTGGATTTCCCGCAGTAGGTGAACGCCACGCGCCGCCGCCGCGCGCGACGCATCATCCTGGCGCGTCGCTTTTTTGTTCGCACCCTGGGTATTCGGTTCCTGGTGGCGCTGGTCCTTTCAGCGCTGGTTTGGGTGGTCTGGACGCTCGAGCAGAACCCCAACATCCAGGACTTGATCGACGACGACATCCAGGTCGACGATGTCAACCTCGGCCCCAGCCTGGTGCTGGCGAGCCAAATCCAACCGGTACGCGTAACTGTGGGCGGGCCGCGCGAAAATCTCAGGCGACTTACCGTCCGTGACTTTTCCGCCCGCGTGAATTTGGCCGGCATCGGGTCGGGTGTCCACCAGCTTCCGGTCGAAGTAGCTGTGGCGGACGCGGCAATGGATGTCGTTCGGGTCACGCCTGAAACCGTCACTGTCCAAATCGACCCGTTCGAAGTTCGAGCCTTCGAAGTGACTGCCCGACTTGAAAGCGCGCCGGCGGTCGGCTTCAGCGCCGATCTGAACAATGTCGTTTCCAGCCCGGCCAGCATCCAGGTCAGCGGCGGAGCCACCGACATCGAGGAAGTTGCCTCCGTTGTCGCCAATCTGAGTTTGGAAGGCGCTACCAGCGACGTTTCCACCCAGGCGCTCCTGCTGCCAACCGATCGCAGCGGCAATGAAGTCCAGAACGTCCGCCTTGACCCGCAGACCGCCCAGGTCCGCGTGCCAATCACCCGCATCACGAGTCGCAAACGGGTGCCGGTTCTTGCCGAACTCACCGGAAGTGTTGCCCCCGGCTTCTTCGTTCGCGAAATCAGCGTGGTGCCCACCACCGTCGAGATCAGTGGTCAGCCAGAAGACATCGAGCGCATCAGCGCGGTCAGCACCGTCCCCCTCGACATTGATGGCGCGCGTGGCGATGTTGAGGGCAATGTCGGGTTTGCCAGTCCGGTTGGCGTAAGGGTTGTCAGCGACGAGCCGACGGCCGCAGTCGTTGTCGTCATCGAACCGCTGGTCGATACCACCACCATCCTGGCGGCCGTCGTGGCGATTAACGCTGAACCGAATCTGACCGTCGCCGTTTCACAGCCGTCGGTCCAGGTAGTCGTTGGCGGGTCGGTCGAAACGCTTCAGGCATTGCGCGCCGGCGACGTCGTGGCTGAACTGGACCTTGCGAATCTCAGTCCCGGGCGCCATCAACTTCGGCCTGTCATTACCGTTCCGCCGGGGATCGAGATCACCCAGGTCACCCCGCCGGTGCTCGCCGTGGAGTTGCAGCTCGATACCAGCACGGCCCCGGCGCCTCAGGGCCAGCCGCTCATCGGACCCGGAGGTGCTG